>NZ_JBTNDU010000030.1:0-2628 GCF_054510835.1 Arthrobacter sp. TmT3-37
CCGATGGTACTGCACCCGAGAGAGTGTGGGAGAGTAGGACACCGCCGGACAACACTCCAACGGGAAGGCCCCGCACCACCAGGTGCGGGGCCTTCCCCACTTAAACCACACACCACCCCCAATGGCGCCGATGGCGCCGGGCCCCGGTGGCGCCGACTACGGATGCCGGACAACCGCCCTGATGCCACGGCCACCCCGGGGGGACATGAGCCCCTCCTGCCGGGCAGCGACACAAGCGACTGACATCGGGCAGCGATACCGGGCAGCGGAGCACCCCACCGTGCGGAGACACAGGCCACCCCTGCTGGGCCGGTCTGTGCGATACCGGAGATGCTGGCCACGACGCCGGCCACGACACCACGCGGTCATCAGACCCCACAGCACCAAACATCCCGGCCATGGCGGGCCGACCGGACCGTGCACAGGACATGCAATCATGTCGACCTGGCCCTGCGCCTGCCTGGGACATGCAGAGCTCACGACGCATACACTCAGGCCACCACCGCCGGTGCCGGAGCGTCGTCCACAACCTCAGGGACACAACGGTTCTCCTGGCGACCCGAAATCACGCGCCCCTCCCGCGAGAGCTGCGACGTCGTGGGGCGGATGGGATCAGTACGGGACGCTGTCCATCCTCGATGTCCAAGGCGTACTGCACCTCCCGTCCAAGGCGTACTGCACCTCCCGTCCGTAGGCGTACTGCACCTCCCGTCCGTAGGCGTACTGCACCTCCCGGCGATTGCTGGTGGAGGTGATCCCTGAACGACACGACCTCGCTGGCAGTTCAGGTGGCCAGGAAGGGGAGCTCGAAAAATTGGCGTCGGTCTTCGTGCTGCAGACAGTATCCCGGTTCATTCAAATGGCCTGCGCTATGCATGACGAGGAACGAGCAGCCCGTTCGGTCGGTTCGGTCGGACCATCTGAGGGCCAGCTGGTGGCGCGGGGAACGGGGAGGGTGGTGGCTGATCGCAGCTGCGCGCCCGTTACCGCGTGCGCCTGTTACTGCTCGAGGTTCCTTGGAAAGGTAGTCCTCGATGCGCGACGGCAATACCCAATGGCACCGCATTTGCTGCTCATTTCAGGTTCCGACCGTGATGCTCGGTTGCGCGCACTCGCGTCTCATGGCCCCGCAAGACTGGCGGTAGCAACCATTGACGTCCTGACCCAGGGCCGACGGGCGTGGTCGGAAGGTCCGTGGATCGATATCAGGGGCGTAAGTGGATAGCCGCCACTCCGGCCACACCCCCCGCTTAGGGCTGGTCGCATTCGTATATGGGGTTGCTCGAGCCTTCGGCAAGTGCACGTCGAGAGATACCTACCCCGGTGATGCGGTGATGCGGTGATGCCGTGATGCCGTGATGCCGTACTGTGCTGTGGCGCTATGCCGCCATAGCGCGGGCCCTGGCACTACGGCCCTGTTCGCGCGAACCGGGTGAAGCGGGTGCCGGCTCCCTCACAAAGTGGAACCCATCACCGGACGGAATGCGGCGTGGTGCCCTGGACGGTGTCGGGCTGATCCGAGCTCAGGCATGACTACGCTGCTCCTTCGGCTCTAACGCCCGGTTCGAACTGCGAACCAAGATGAGGAGCCCAGTGACCGTATGACCGATCCAAGGATCGCATCACCGAGATGACTTCTTCGCCACGGCAGAGAGGCGACATTCATGCGACGCGACTCCTCACGTGGGGGATGCTGCGGAGGCGTGGAGTAGGAGTACCGATCGCCATGACTTTTGTCTCCGCGGGTCCTCTGCGGGTGCGAATGATGCTGCCGGCGGATCAGGAACCATTCTGCCGTTGGGCTGGGTTGAGCCGAGATGGGGAATCGCTGGGTGGAACAACGTTGGGCTGACCTCGGCTGAGCTGGGTGGCGAAGCGGGGGCCGACTCGACCGTCAACGGCGTCTCGATCTCAGCGGTAGGGCCGGAGGCGAACCTCTCATCGTCGGCTTGTCTCCGGTACACAGACCATATGTCGGTTCACCTCGGTTCACCTCGGTTCCTCGAGGGATCCGCGTGTCCCGGACAGGAGGGCCCGCAGTCGTTGCTGCGGCGGTTCAGCCGCTGACGAGCGACGGTACCGAGTCGCCTTCCTCAGTCGCTTTCCCCGGCTCGTCTCCCCGTGCCAGCTTCCCGAATCCGCCAGATGGGCTGCGCTGAACTACTGGCGTCGCGGATATCCCACAACTGCCCGTTCGCGGTAACCCCTGCAGAGGTGGCGGTCGCCGGCGGCATCGTCTCCTGGCCCGGCTCTGCCCGGTGGATACACCGATGATCGGGTGGATCACGCGAGCCTCACGTAGAGATCCATGTCCGGCACCGACTCCAGATTCTGCAGCACCTGTCGAAGGGACAGGCAGTACCTCCGCGCCGGCTCTTCGCGCAACGACCAAGCCACCCGAACGGCGTCAGTTGGGGGCTGATCCCACCGACACCTGCCGGCGGGCCCGGAGTAGGACGTGACGCAGACGACGCCGTTCCGGTTTGCGGCAGCAGTGGTCGGCGTGTAATGTTCTATGAGTTGCCCCGGTGAGGGTGACCATCCCCTTCAAATCATGTGGTGGGTTCGTGCGCTCTTGAGCGGTAGCGGATTTACCTTTT
The DNA here is from genome assembly GCF_054510835.1 of Arthrobacter sp. TmT3-37. Taxonomy (NCBI): domain Bacteria; kingdom Bacillati; phylum Actinomycetota; class Actinomycetes; order Micrococcales; family Micrococcaceae; genus Arthrobacter; species Arthrobacter sp. TmT3-37. Next base: position 2,601 of record NZ_JBTNDU010000030.1, read on the forward strand.
ATTTGTGGTGGTTTGGCTCTTGTTGTTG
>NZ_JBTNDU010000031.1:0-2561 GCF_054510835.1 Arthrobacter sp. TmT3-37
GCGTTTTCCCCTCTTTTCAGGAGTAGTTATGAATTCTCGTCTTGTACCCACCGATTCTTTCCCCGAGGACCTCGCGGCACTTGAGGACATCGAGTTGCAGGTCCTGCACAGCAGGGTTCAGCGCCAGGTCGATCACGAATACAGTCACGAGTTCGGGCTGAACCCGGAAACCGAGTTCCGGGCAGCGGATGTTGCTGAGGAGTTCGAGCGCCGCGAGGCGCTGGCACCGTCGTGGGGTTCCCTGCTGCACTCGATGCTGCAGGCATGAGGGCCAACGGGGCACCTGATGCCCTTCCACACTTCGAGCACCGTGCCTTTGATGTCCTGGTAGCGGACCTGTCCCCGGCCGCCGCGACCTGCTTCGTCGCGGATTTCATCTCGATGCTTCCATCACGACTCGAGAGGATCACCGAGGCGCTGGCTGCAGGCGATGACAGGGACGAGATGATCACGGCGTTGGCGAGCCTGGGAGTCAGCGCGAGCATGACCGGGGCGACGCGTCTGGCCCTGACCGTTGACGCAGCGCTGGCTGATCTTTCCAGGGCCGCCCACCCCAGCACGTTGCTGCCAGTCCGGCTGCGGCGTGAGGCACAGCAGTTCGTATCCGCCTATGCCTCGTTCCAGAAAGCGTCGTCACTGGCCGCCTAAGCCAGGCCAAACACGCGCCTGCCGGGTGATCGCTGCGAACCGTGATGGGTCATCCACGTCCGGTCCCGTCAGGGTGACGTAGCATTTCAGAGGTTTATGAGGTGGCCCAGGGGTTCAGCAGCGAGCCTTCCTCCGCCTCTTTTCATACGTGAATGAGGACTCAATGCCGGACGAGCAAGAACTGGCCCGTGAAGCTGAGCGGGACAGCGTCACAGCCCAGTTGCAGAACATGGTGCTCGAAAGCGATGACGTTCAGGAGTTCCTGAACGGACTGGTGTCCGTCGCAGCCCAGGCGTTCACTGGGCCCTACGGCGACGTGTTCTGCGGCATCACTCTCCTGCGCCCAAGGTCGATGGTGACAGTGGCTAGCAGCAGCGAGAAGGCCCGCCAGGTCGATGAGGTGCAGTACGGGTTCGACGACGGGCCCTGCCTGCGTGCAGCCCGCGAAGGAATCACCGTCCACATTCGAGACTTCCTGACCGAGACCCGGTTCCCGGAGTACCGCGAAGCGATCTCCGGCCACGGGCTACGCTCAGCCCTGGGCATTCCCATCCGCCTCGACGAAGGAGCCAGCGCCGGCCTGGACTTCTACTCAACCGAACCGAACACCTTCGACGCCAAAGGTATCCGCGTCGCCGAAGGATTCGCCCGTGACGCATCCCAGTCCCTCCGCCTCGCCGTGCGGGTAGCCAAGCTCACCGAAGCAAGCACGAACATGCGGGCCGCCATGGAATCTCGCACCAGCATCGATATGGCCATCGGGGCGATCATGGCCCAGAACCGGTGCGGCCAGGAAGAAGCCACCGCGATCCTGCGAAAAGCGTCCTCGAACCGGAACGTGAAGCTACGCGACTTATCCGCGGACATCCTGAACTCGATCGGACAGCACAAACCCGTCATCACGCACTTCGACAGCTGATCCTCGACACCGCGCCTCACCGTTCCAGCACACACCCGCACCGGAACCCGACAACGATCAACGGTCGGCAGTGACGGCAAAGCTCAGGCGTTGATCTCGTCTTCGACGAGGCTGGCGAGTTTGCGCAGGAAACGCCCGTCCTGGGCCGAGAAACCACGCGGCTTCTGGTCAATGACACACAGCGTTCCGACGGTCCAGCCCCCGGGCCCACGCAAGGGGTAGCCGGCGTAGAACCGGATGAAGGGCTCCCCCGTCACCAGGGGATTGGTCCTGAACCGGTCGTCTTCACGGGCATCCGGAACGATCAACGGTCCAGCGTTACGGATCGTCGCGTTGCAGAACGTGATCTCCCGCGGCATGTTCTGCTCGATGGGCCCGATGACCGACTTCAGGAACAACCTGTGATCGTCGATCAGAGCCACGATCGATGAGCTGACGTTGAAATGGTCGCGGGCCTGCTGCGTGTACCGGTCAAACCGCTCCTCGAACGGCGAGTCCACAAGATTCGTGCCAGCGACAGCATCAAGGCGTTCCTGCTCCGCCTCTTCCTTCGTAAACAAAAACACCCCCAGCGCCCCCAGCAACTTACGGGAGTCCTCCGGTGACTCTGCGGCCTCGTCATCCTCGCTGCGGGGAACCTGAATGTCCACGGACGTGCCCTCAAGGAGCTCATTCATCGCATCCGCGAGAATGGTGCGCTCACTTCCCGACAAGATGAGCAGTCCCCCGAGATATGCCTCCACCTCGAACTCCGACACCTCACCACCCAGGGCGTAGTACTTCACCCACAGCTCACCAACCGAGATGTTTGCGCTGGACAGGGCAAGGGCAGTGAGCCTGATCTGCGTTCGGCCGTTCATAGGACCTCCGATCCCGCCCATCCTCGCGAACCTCAACCATCAACCCGAGGCGACAGTGAGATGAGGCCGAACCAGGGACTGCGGTAACGCACACAACCAATTATCAGCCTGCTTAGTTTTCCAAGGATAGTGCA
>NZ_JBTNDU010000032.1:0-2550 GCF_054510835.1 Arthrobacter sp. TmT3-37
GTACTGCACCCGAGAGAGTGTGGGAGAGTAGGACACCGCCGGACAACACTCCAACGGGAAGGCCCCGCACCACCAGGTGCGGGGCCTTCCCCACTTAAAACCACACACCCCCCAACCCCCAATTCACACCCCGGTGGGCAGACGCAGGCACCGGACGGCCACCCCGATGCCATGGCCACCCCGATGCTAGGCCACCACGATGGTGCTGGCCTGGCCACCGACGCCGGGCAGCCACCAGGAGCTGGTCCGGCGCATGGATCCCGGGTATCGACGTATCAGCCGGAGTCAGGATCTTGTGTCGCCGGCCTGTATCCCGCCTCGCGTCTTCATCTCACTGCCGGCTTTCATTTCACTGCCGGCTTTCATTTCACTGCCGGCTTTCATTTCACTGCCGGCTTTCACTTCACTGCTGGTTTTCACCTTCGCTGCCGGTTTTTACCCACTCCGCGTTCTACGCACTCGCGGGACTTGGACACGGGACTCGGTGTCGCTCGGACTCGGGGAGCCGGATCTCGAGGGACTGGGCACCGGTTCGTGCTGTCGCGGTCGGGTGTGTCGTCGAGCCTGAAGGGCCGGATGGGGAACGGAGGTCTCGCAACGGCGAACGCCGTGCGAGGAGAGACGGCGGCGCGTGATCCGCCGGATGCGCCGCCGACGATGCTGCTCATGGGCATACGCCACTTCCGGTGTGCCGCCTGCAGCACTCGGGCGCGCAAGGAGTCCCGCTCCTTCGCGGTGCCCAGGGTGAAGGTTCTTCCGGTTCGATCGACCCGGACCCGCTCAAGAGGCCTCGGGTTCACCTTGCACTTCAGCGCCGGAGCAGCTGCACGAGCGACGGCTTCGTTCCGAGAGAAGAAACCCCTTTCTCTGCATCAGTTTCCCCACGCATGCGCGCCCCGCCGGCAGGGTGGGGGTGCGTACCCCAAAGGTCAGGGTGTGAGCGCTGCGATGATGTCGGCTGCGGGTCCGGTCCGGATGGTGCGGTAGCCGGTGCCGGCCCACAGGTGGAGCGCTTGCAGGTCGTTGTTCGCTGCCGCTGCGGCGCGGAGGGGTGCGGTGATGTAGTGGATCTGCGGGTAGGCGTTGCCGACGGCGGGGTGCTCATCCATGAATCTGTTCCGCAACCCACGGGCCGGACGACCGGTGAATGCCCTGGTGATCCTGGTCTCGGTGAACCCGGGGTCCGTGAGAGCTGCCCGGTGGACGGGAGGTGTTCCTGCCTCGTCCGCCAGGAGCAAGGCTGTGCCGAGTTGGGCGGCAAACGCTCCGGCCGCGAGAACTCCGCCGACGTCCTCGCGGGTGCTGATGCCGCCGCCGGCGATGATGGGCAGGCTGGATATCGTCTTGATCGACGCGATGAGCTGGGGGAGTGGCTGCGTTCCCGGGTCGGCGCCGGGATCGAACGTTCCGCGATGGCCCCCTGCGTCGGGGCCCTGCACGACCAGGATCTGTGCCCCACGGTCGGTCGCGAGAGACGCTTCGGCGCTGTCGGTGACGGTGACGGCAGTGGATATGCCCAACTGGTGCAGCTCGTGCAGCAGGTCGGGATCCGGACACCCGAAAGTGAAGGAGACCACGTCAGGCCTCAATGCTCGAAGAACATCCACCTTGCCCGTCCAGGCGTCGTCATCCCATCTGGGGACTCCCACCTGGATGCCGTAGCGGTCGGCATGGGGCTGAAGGCGCCGACGGTAGCTCTGGAGCTCTTCCTCGTCGACGTCATTCGCGGATACGACGAACAGATTCACACCGAAGGGCCGATCAGTAAGGGACCGCGTGACGGTGATGTGCTCCGCCAGCTGTTCCGGTGATTTGTACCCGCCAGCAAGGAAACCCAGCCCGCCGGCGTTGCTCACCGCCGCGACAAGCGCCGGAGTCGAGGGCCCGCCGGCCATCGGCGCACCGATGAGCGGGCGATCCAAATCGATGGGGAATCGCTGACCGTCAACGGTATCCATGCACGCTCTCCTTCACGACGTCGCTGTGGGCTCGCCCACTAGGACAATAATCGGAGGTGAATGAAGGACGACAGCCGACGATGCTGCTCCTCTTCGAGAACTCGCGGCGTCGTCGCCACGGCGGACCGAACTTCCGTCCTCGTCTCGGTAAGCCGTCGTTGTTGTGCGGAGTCTCGCCCAGACGACTGCCGTGCTGAATGATACTGCCGCCCGGCAGCTCAGGACGCGTCGGCCTGCTCGAGGTGGGGCGTCAGTGGATTTGGTGGTCCGGGCGGGATGGTCGTATAGTTGTGGAGTCGCCCCGGTGAGGGCGACGAACCCCCTTGATAAACTGTGAAGTTGTTTCTGCGCGTGCGGTGCACGATGTTGGAATCGGCTTCCGGTTCGTCGTCGGTCGTGGAGGTTCGCTGGCGGTCACTGTGCTGGTCCTGTAGGGGGCAGCGCGAGACCGGACAGTGGATTTGCGAGACCGGCCCGGTGGGGGTAAGCTTGAAAAGTTGCTTCGGAGCGAGGACATGGCGGTTTGGTCGTGTTTGGTGCCGGTAGCTCCTGTTGTTTGAGAACTCAATAGTGTGCCAAGTTTGTTGATACC
>NZ_JBTNDU010000033.1:0-2021 GCF_054510835.1 Arthrobacter sp. TmT3-37
AGGTGGAAACCCGCGCTCAATGCGTTCGCGATCACCTTCGCGGGCCGGTTCGAGAAGACCATTTACTGATGAAAACCGCCGGACCCCACACACCGTTTATCGGACAGTCCCGAAGCTCTCGGTTCAGTAGGTTTTGAGGCCCAGCGCAGCGCTCCGACGTCGGCCCGTTTATGGCACATAAACGCATAGCTTGCTCTGCAAGCGGCTCATCGACTTAGGGCACCTAAGTTCCCAGCTTGCTCCGTTGCTCCATTGACTGGGGTCTCAGATGGAGGTGACTTCATGCAACGTGTTTCTGACCAACGTGGCCACCGATCAGGCACGATCTACTGAAAGACGTGGCCTGTGTTTAGCAGTGGGCAAGGTCGCATAGGGACGGCAGAGACGCTGTGCAATGCTCGTGCTCTGCCGTCCCGCCTCTCAATCCTCCAGATGCTCTGTACCAAGCTGCTGACAGGCCGTGAACCGTCACACCTCTTGCATCCTTGGCAGGTGTCGCCTTCTTTGGCTCGGATCCGCGTGTCAGCTGGTCGACGCTGGGCTACCTGGTGGTGGCTGGGTCAGCTCGAGGTGGGGTTGATTCGTTGCTGGTGAGGATCTTCGTTTTCCAGCCCTTAGGTGGCGGCCAGGAGATTCCCCAGGCTGCTAGTTGCTCTCTCGTGTACCCACCGGCTGCTGTCTTTGCTTGCTCTAGTTCGTCTCTGGTGACCATCGTCTGAGTGTCCTGCTTGTTTTACCGGCGGCACTGGGAAGGGCGGGGGAGGGCATGGGTCTGCCTTGACGTGAATCAAGGGCAGAGTAAGACGGCACCGGTGTAGGTGTGGGGTGTGGGTGTCTTATTGCTGGCACTGCTGTTAGGCGGGTGCGACGGCGGCATATGCGCGTGGCTCTGGCAGTTCCATGAGACTTGCTGATGGTTGCTGCTGTAGGCCGTGGCGTCCCTTCGATTCCGGGCATTGCTGCACCGGTGATGGGCCCTGACCACGCGCTCGACAAAGGAACCGGCTCAAACCCGGTAAGGGGGCGGTGTTAGCGCCTTGGCGTTTTGGTTCCGTGTCTCCGACGACACGCCACAGGTCTGCCAGCCTGCAGTGGCATCCTCTTCCGGCCAAGCAAGAGGTACGCTGGATATGAAGTTCTGATGTGCTTTGAAGCTACCCCGGGCGGCCAACATACCGGGGTAGCTTCGCTCTTTAACGGCGTGTCCCGCTTGTAGGAGTCCTACAAAACGTCGCAACGAGTGAAGGCCCACCGATTATCGGTAGGCCTTCACTCGTTTTGGGAGACACTCAGCCACCGCCAGGCGAGCCTCTGAGAGGCTTACAACACGTCGTTAGGTGATGAGTTAGCCGCGGCCCGCGGTGGTGGCCACCAAGCCTTTACAGTGGCCAAACGCTGTGTCAGAGATAACCGTCGATTGATCCCTCATGCACGACTCGTTGAGCTATCTCATAGAGCTTTACGTTCGTCTGATTACTGGTCTGACACAGCAACGCGAATGCCTCATCAGCACTGATTTTCAGGCGCCCCATCAGGATGCCCTTTGCCTGGCTAATCAAGTCCCTGCTCGCCAACGCCTCCTGCAGCTGCTCAACCTTCTGCGTCTGCTCGCGCAAACTGGCAATCAACTCATCCATGCTCCGCTGCACAGGATCACCTCCGTCCGGATCGGAGGCCTTACATCCTTCATTCTGCTCAGCCATCATGCTCCGTTTCGGCACATTGTCTTGGCGCGAACGCGCGCCTACTCAGAGCCTATCCACCCACTCCAACGACCCATCACATGCCGGCCGAAGTCGCCGGCACCGGCTCTTCTGGGCATTGAAAGCGCCGGCCCTTTTTACACTCGTTCACGCGTTCATGACCTCACTCACTCATGAGTGCATGAGGTGTGGCGTCTTAGAAGCTCTGGGACTGTAAGAAAAACGGTGTGTGAGGTTCGGCCTGATCCGAGAGGAGATGGCCGTGAACGACTTCACGACCGAAGTAACAGAGGCGATGATCGATCCTGTGACAGGAGA
>NZ_JBTNDU010000034.1:0-1469 GCF_054510835.1 Arthrobacter sp. TmT3-37
CTGGTCGTCCTCATCCTTCTCGTCGGCGTCCCCGGAGCCCTCTACGGGCTGAACACCCTCGGACACCAACTCGAGCCACGCCCGGACGGTATCCCGACCGGGTTCTGGCCACGGTCCCTGGGCAACTTCACCGGCATCATGCCGTGGCGCTCCACCGAGATCACGCTGGCGATCATCGCCGGCGTTCTCCTGCTGGCACTGTTCGTGCTGTACATCGTGATGAGCATCCGCAAGGGCCGGAAAATCGTCAAGCACGACCGGGCCGCAGTGAGAATGGCGTCCCTGAAAGACGTCGCGCCTTTCACCGAGAAGCAGGTCAAGGCCAAGTCCGCCCGATTCGGCATGGAAGCCTCCGATGCCTCTCCGGGCGTGATGATCGGGCGGATGGTGCGCGGCGGGAACACGCTCTACGCCTCGTGGGAGGACACGCTCCTGCACATCTGGGGCACCCGTACCGGTAAGACCACGACGCAGGCCGCACCCTCGATCATCGAGGCCCCGGGTCCGGTGATCGCCACGTCGAACAAGCGAGACCTGTCCGACCTGACCCGTGACATCCGCGCCGAAAACGGCGACGTGTGGATCTTCGACCCGCAGGGCGTCGCGAATGAGAAGCCCATCTGGTGGTGGAACCCGCTCAGCTACGTCATCGACGCCGAACGCGCCGCGGAGATGGCGAACAACTTCGCCCTCGGCTCCCGGCCCGTCGGCGCGAAGGGCGGCGACGCCTACTTCGACAACGCAGGTAAGGACCTACTGGCCGGCTACCTGCTCGCTGCTGCGGTCAGTGGCCGCCCGATCAGTCAGGTTCATAGCTGGCTCTCCCACTCCGAGAACCAGGAAGCCGCAGGTCTTCTGTTCGACGCCGGATGGCGGAAGGAAGCCGACTCAATGGGAAGCACCATGTCCCTGCCCGACAAGCAGCGTGAAGGCGTCTACGGCACTGCCCGGCAGATGGCCACGTGCCTGAAAAACGAGAAGATCGCCGCATGGGTCAACCCCAGCGGCCCGAATGATTCGCGGCCGCAGTTCATCCCCGAGGACTTCATCAAGGGCAAGAACACCCTCTACGCGCTCTCCAAGGAAGGCGCCGGCACCGCAGGACCTCTGGTGACGTCCCTGACCGTGGCCACGGCCACCGCGGCGGAGGAGTACGCCGCCACTCAGCCGGGCGGCAGGCTCGCTGTTCCCATGCTGTGCGTCCTCGATGAGGCCGCGAACGTCTGCCGGTGGGAGAACCTGCCCGACCTCTACAGCCACTACGGCTCCCGAGGAATCGTGGTTTCTACCTTCCTCCAATCCTGGTCTCAAGGCGTCGACGTGTGGGGCGAGTCCGGGATGAAAAAGCTGTTCTCCACCGCCCACGTCTTCACCTACGGCGGCAACGTGAAGGAAGAGGGCTTCCTGAAGATGCTCTCCGACCTGATCGGCCAGTACCGGTACACGTCGGTATCGACGTCGAGGCAGAA
>NZ_JBTNDU010000035.1:0-1373 GCF_054510835.1 Arthrobacter sp. TmT3-37
CACCAACCAGACCTGCCCCACCCGCACCAAATGCACCCAGAGCTTCCAACGCGGAACCCTCACCTGGACCTCCACCACCGGCGTCAAACGAACCTGACCCACCCCACCCCGACACGGATCCACCAGCACGTGTTCCTCTCCATGTGCGGCCCCGAACAAATAGGTGATTTCACAGTGATAACCAAGCGAACTTCCACATCGGCCCGACTCGCCCTGCTGCTCGCAGCGATCCTCGTCAGTCCTCTGGCGCCGGCATCGGTGTCTCCTGCCCTGGCGAGCGAGATCGGCGACGTAGCACCGCTGGTCGTTCCCTCACCCACGGTCGAGGTTCCCCCGTCCGTCGGTGGGACACCGACGGACGGTGCGACGACCCCTCCCGCAGAAGGTGTCCTCCCTCCGGAGGTCGAGGGGGCGGAGCAGCAGGGTGCGGCCGCCGTGGCGCCACCCGAGGTGAGGAACGCGTCCATGGGGCAGGGACTCGCGCGGATCGCCGAGTCGGGCGATCCCCAGATCCCCCGCGCAGCGGAATCGCGGGAGGGTTTCCTGAGTGGCGAGGGCGCTGCCGAGGATTCCTCGGAGCAGGGCTCGGCGGCGACGAACTACTGGAACCCCGGCGGGGTCCTGGGCGTCGATGTCAGCAGCCACCAGGGTCGGTCCGTCGCCTGGTCGGCGGCCGCCGGCTACGGTGCCCGCTTCGCGTACGTCAAAGCGACGGAGAACAACGACTACGTCAATCCGTATTTCTCGGACCAGTACGCGGGCGCAGCAGCAGCGGGTATGTACCGGGGTGCCTACCACTTCGCCCTGCCCAACCTGTCCTCGGGCTCGGCGCAGGCGACGTTCTTCGTCCGGAACGGCGGAGGCTGGAGTGCGGACGGCAAGACCCTCCCCCCACTCCTCGACGTCGAGTTCAATCCCTACCCGTCGCTGGGCAATACCTGCTACAACATGACGCCCTCGCAGATGGTCGCCTGGATCGCGGACTTCTCCCGGCAGATGCAGGCCTTGACCGGCAGGAAGCCGATGATCTACACGGCGGCCAGCTGGTGGAACCAGTGCACCGGCAACTCCACCGCGTTCGGTGACCATGCGCTCCACGTGGCGCGCTACGGTACGACCACCCCCGGCACCATGCCCAGCGGCTGGGCGAAGCAGGACGTGTGGCAGTACACGGACAGCGGGCCGGTCATCGGTGACTGGAACCAGTGGAACGGGACCCTGGCAAGCCTGCAGGCATTCGCCAGGAACGACGTGAATTCGATTCCGTCGCCGGCGGCGGCGGCTATCTCGGCGGTTGTCGCGTCCTCGTCCGGGCTCGGGGAGGTGCGCTCCGGTGTCGTGTGTGATCTGACCGGTGGAGGGTGCTACCAGGG
>NZ_JBTNDU010000036.1:0-1282 GCF_054510835.1 Arthrobacter sp. TmT3-37
CCCTGGGCTACCCCACCGCGGCACAGGTCTGCGGGATCCGCGACAACGGGTGCTACCAGTCCTTCCAGAAGGGCGAGGTGTTCTGGTCCAAGGCCTCCGGAGCCGCGATCAGCAAGGCCGGCGTGATCCGCACCGCGTACCGTGCTGCCGGCGCCGAGAACGGAGCACTGGGCTTCCCCCTCGCCGCGGAGGCCTGCGGGCTCAAAGCCGGCGGCTGCTACCAGGCCTTCCAGAACGGAGAAATCCTCTGGTCCTCGGCCACGGGCGCCCAGATCTCCAAGGCCAGCCCGATCCGCACCGCGTACCGGGCAGCACGCGCGGAGAACGGCATCCTGGGCTACCCCACCAGCGCGGAGATCTGCGGACTCAAGCTCGGCGGGTGCTACCAGACGTACCAGAACGGGGAGATCCTCTCCTCCACCGAGACCGGAGCACACATCACCAGGACCGGCGGGATCCGTAACGCCTACCGCGCCGCGGGCGCCGAGAACAGCGCCCTCGGATTCCCCGCCGGCGAGGAGACCTGCGGCCTGCGCAACGGCGGCTGCTACCAGTCCTTCGCATCGGGCGAGATCATGTGGTCGCCCGCCACCGGCGCGCAGATCATCTCCAACAGCCCCATCCGCACCGCCTACCGCAAGGCAGGAGCAGAGAACAGCCTCCTGGGCTACCCCGTGAACGCCCAGGTCTGCGGCATCCGCGACAAGGGCTGCTACCAGTCCTTCCAGGGGGGCGAGATCCTCTGGTCCAGCGACTCCGGAGCCAACATCAGCAGGACCGGCGGCATCCGCGACCTCTACCGATCCCTCGGAGCGGAGAACGGCCAGCTGGGCTTCCCCGTCACCGCCGAGATCTGCGGCCTGCGCGACGGCGGCTGCTACCAGTCCTTCCAGCGGGGCGACATCTACTGGAGCCCGAGCACCGGAACCACGCTCAGCACCTCCGGCTCCATCCGCAACGCCTACCGCAAGGCCGGCGCAGAGAACAGCGCCCTGGGCTACCCACTGACCGCCGAGATCTGCGGCCTGCGCGACAACGGCTGCTACCAGTCCTTCCAGAACGGCGAGATCCTCTGGAGCTCCAAGACCGGAGCCAGGATCACCGCCAACGGCCCCATCCGCACCACCTACCGCAAGGCCGGCGCCGAGAACGGAACCCTCGGCTACCCCACCACCAACCAGACCTGCCCCACCCGCACCAAATGCACCCAGAGCTTCCAACGCGGAACCCTCACCTGGACCTCCACCACCGGCGTCAAACGAACCTGACCCACCCCACCCCG
>NZ_JBTNDU010000004.1:0-341566 GCF_054510835.1 Arthrobacter sp. TmT3-37
TTTCGGTCTAGCATTTAGTACTTTGCTTGCTGTCGTGCCTCGTCTGCGTGTCGCCCCCCCATACCCCCTCCCCCCCCCCCCCCCCCCCCCCCCCCCGGAACCGTTCTCGAAAGGAAGATCCGAGACAGTGCAGTCCAGTCAGCGAGGAATCACCGCAGCCCTGCTCGCCGCCGTCGTCCTCGCCGGGTGCGCGCCGGGCGACACCTCGGCACCCCCGGAGCCGGCGCCGTCCATCTCGTCACCCTCGGCGGTTGCACCGGTTGCACCGGTTGCGCCCGCGGCCGACCCGGCGGCCCCGGCGACGGGCGCCACCGGCGTTCCCGTCCAGCCTGCAGATGCGGCGCTCAGGCCGGCGGATGCGGCTCCCGTGGCACTCGACATCGCGGGCACCGACATCTCGGTGAGGGTCGTCGACGTCGGGATCGATCAGAACGACGCCATGGAGATACCCGACAGTTTCTGGGAGGCCGGCTGGTACCGGTACGGACCCGCCCCCGGGGCTGAAGCCGGCAACGCTGTCCTGGCAGCCCACGTGGACAGCCTCACGGAGGTCATGCCCTTCGCCCGGTTGAAGGATGTGCCCATCGGCACCATCGTCACCATCACCCTCGACGACGGGCGGTCCCTCGGTTACCGGGTCTCCGACGTGCGGAACATCCCGAAGGCGACGCTGGACGGATCGGAGATCTTCGCCCGCGACGGCGACCACCAGCTCAGGATCATCACGTGCGGAGGGGAATGGCTGCCGGACGAAGGCGACTACGAGGACAATGTCGTGCTCACTGCCCTGCCCCTCTGACTTGCCGCGGTGAGGGCGTAGGATCGCAGGACGCCGCGCCGGTGCAGCCCCCGCGCTTGAGGAGTGGACCGTGGCACCTCCGGGCCCTGAGTGGACGAGGGAGCTCGACCTCGAGTTCTCTGCAGGAGACGAGGGTGCCATGGCGGCTGCCTACCGGAGTTTCTCGCCCCTCGTCCACACGATCGCGCTCAGGTCGACGGGTGACCGGGCGGCGGCTGCGGACATCACGCAGGACGTGTTCGTCAGGGCCTGGCGCTTCAGAAGCAGCTTCGACCCGGAGTCCGGCACGGTACCGGGATGGATCCTGGGGATCTGCAGGAACGTCGTCCTCGACTCCCTGTCGGCGAAGGGCAGGCAGCAGCGATTGGTGATGCACTCGGCGGCAACCCCCGAAACCGGCGTCACCCGGGATCACGGGGTTGATACGATCACTGACCGGGTGGTCCTGGGGTCCGAACTCGAACTGCTCGGCGAGCCGCAGAGTTCGATCCTCAAGCTCGCCTTCTACGAAGACCTGACGCACCAGCAGATCTCGGCCCGCCTGAATCTCCCCCTGGGGACCGTCAAGAGCCACATACGGAGAAGCCTCGTGCACCTGCGGCAACGATTGGGGGAATGGAATGCAGCATCTTGACCCCGACCTCGTCGGTCTCGCTGCGCTCGACGAGCCCCTCGATCCATGGTCGCGGGAGCACCTCGGCCTGTGCCGTGCCTGCTCCACCGACGTGGAGGAGTTGCGGAGCGTCGTCATGGTCGCGAAGGCCGACGGGTCGACGACTGTGCTCGAGCCGCCGGGACCGGCGGTTTGGGAGGCCATCAGGACCGAACTCGGCCTGTCCGTGGACCTGGATGCCGACACGTCGGGTCCGCCCGTCCGCCGACAGGAGGCGTCATCGGTCGTCGTGCCGATCCCGGACCGGCCCGCCCGTGCCGGGCGTCGGTTCTCGGCGCGCTGGCTCGCCGTGGCGGCAGGAGTCGGGATCGTGGCGGGCGGAGGCGCCCTGTGGGGGATCCAGTCCCTGGTTACGGACCGGGAAACCGCCGTGCAGGCGCAGGCCGCGTTGGAGCCACTGCCCGGTTATTCAGGATCCGGCGAGGCCACCGTCTCACGGGCGAGCGACGGCACCCGAACCCTCGACATCGACCTGACCGGCCCGGCGCCTGAGGGGTACCGGCAGGTGTGGCTGATCGCCCCCGACCTCGGGCAGATGTACAGCATCGGCCTGATGGACGGGGATCGCGGCAGCTTCGCCGTGCCCGCCGACATCGATCTGGCGCAGTTCCCCATCGTCGACGTCTCCGACGAACCCTTCGACGGGGACCCCTCCCACTCCAGCGTCAGCATGGTCCGGGGCACCATCGGGGGCATCAGCAGCTAGTGGGCCAGGGCGCGCTGTTCCGAGCCGCTGATCCTGGACGTCCCACCGCAGTTCGTGCAGACCTGCAGCCGCGTCCTCTTCAGGGTGATGAGCGGGATGAAGAACACCGAGAGCTTGGTCCTGCGCTCGAGGACCTGCTGCGGGGCATGCCGGCCGCAGTAGCGGCAGGTCGCCGAGCGGGTGAACCGGAGGTGCTCACGCGTGGTGAGGCCGAAGAGGAAGAACATGCTCCACCGTAACCGGAGGGTCCGGTGGAGCGTTCTTCCCCTGCATGCCGCGCCGATCGCTTGCGGTGTCCGGCGGTATGTGGGGCGGTACGTGGGGTGGCTGTCCTCAGTCGTCGATACCCGCCGTCGTGGTGGCCTGACGACGGCCCCGCACCGAGGGGGCAGCGAGCGCTGCCAGCAACGCCAGGACACCCACGCCCGCGGAGACCCAGAACCCGGCGGTGAAGGCGTGATCGGCGGGTGCGCCCACGGCCGTGGTGTTGGACGTGATGAGGGCGGCGATGACGGCCGTCCCGATGCTGCTGCCGATGGTGCGCAGGACGGTGTTCGCGCTGATCGCCTCTCCGGTCTGGGTCGCAGGCACGCTCTCGACGATGGCGTTGGAGGTCGCCGCGAGCGCCATCCCGATGCCGATCCCGGTGAGGACTCCCGAGAGGAGGATCTGCCACTCCTCCGCATGGCCGAGGGCAGGGAGGGCGAAGGCGACGACGACGGCGACGGAGCCGACGATCATCGGCACCTTCGGGCCGATCCTGCCGATCAGGACCCCGGCGACCACACCGGAGACGACCATCGCCGCGACCGTGGGGAGCAGGTACACGCCGGCCTCGCTCACCGACTTCCCGAAGCCGTAGCCGAGGACCGTCGGCAGCTGCAGGAGCGTCGGGACGAGGATGAAGGTCCCGAACATCGCGAAGCCGAAGGCCAGGGCGACGACGTGTGCGGTCCACACGCCGCGGTGGCGGAAGAGCCGCAGGTCGATCAGCGGCTCCGCGACACGCAGTTCCACGAGCACGAAGACGACGAGCAGCACGGTTCCTCCGCCGAGCAGGCCGATCGTCCTGCCGTCGGCCCACCCCCACGTCTGCCCCTCGCTGATGGCCAGCAGGAGCGCCACGAGGCCGAGGGACAGGATCCCCGCTCCGAGGGTGTCGAGGCGGCCGGGTGTGCGGACGGGTGATTCGGGCATACCGAAGATGGCACCGAGCAACGCGATCAGCACGAGGCCGGCGGGGATCCAGAAGAGCCAGTGCCAGGACAGCGACTCGACGATCGGGCCGGCAGCGACGATCCCGACGCCGGCGCCGATGCCGAAGATGGCCGACAGGAGGCCGATCGTCACGCTCACGCGTTCCTTCGGCAGCTCGTCGCGGACGATGCCGATCGAGAGCGGCATGACGGCGCCGGCGGCTCCCTGCAGGATGCGCGCGATGATCAGCACCGTCAGGTTGGTCGCGAGGGCGGCGAGGACCGCGCCGACCAGGAGCAGTGCGAGGACGACGATGAGGACCTTGCGCTTGCCGACCATGTCGCCCAGGCGACCGAGGATCGGGGTCAGCACCGCGGCGGACAGCAGGTATGCCGTCAGTACCCAGCTCGCCGAAGCGGTGGAGACGCCCAGGTCCTGTCCGATCGTTCCGAGCGCCGGAGCGACCAGTGACTGCAGGACGGCGAACGACAGTCCGCCGAGGGACAGGTAGGCGATGATCGCCGTGCCGCGGGGGCGCCCGGCGGAATCCTTCGGGGCCGGTCCCGTGGTGGGGCGCTGGGTGACGGTGGACATGGAGCTCCTCGGAGAAGTAAACGCGTGATTACTTTTCAGCATAATCGCTGATCCCCAGAAATCAACAATCGTTTACATGCGGTGTCCGCGGTCTACAGTGGATGCGGAGGTACATCATGGCCAACGGGATGCAGGCGCCCTCAGAATCGCCTGGAACAGGGGGACAGCAGGCCGACGAGGTGCGGTCGGGACGGGACGCCACCGTCACGCGCCGCGCGCTCGTGCGGGCAGCCCGCAGGCGCTTCGCCACGGATGGCTACCGCGCGACGACCGTGCGGCAGATCGCGTCCGACGTCGGGGTCAACGTCGCGCTCATCAACCGGTATTTCGGTTCGAAGGAGGGGCTCTTCGAAGCGTGCATGAACCGGACCGTCGACGAGCTCGATACAGCGAACAGGGCTCCCGCGGTGGGCATCGACGACGTGATCGGCCGGCTGATCACCCACGTGGTGGAATCGCCGAACGCCGACGATCCCCTGCAACTCCTCCTCCTGCTGCGCTCGTCCGGGGACGAGAACGCGGACCGCATCCGCCGACGGACTTTGGAGTCCTTCACCCGGAGGCTCGCCGGGGCGGCGGGATGGAGCACAGGGGATCCTGGTACCGAGCACCTGCTGGTGCGGGCGCAGATCGCCATGGCCACCATGCTCGGGTTGGTGATGCTCCGCACCTCCACCGGTGTGCAGCCCGCGGCATCGGCGACCTCCGACGATCTCACAGGCCCGCTCGGTGAGGTCTTCAGGGTGCTCCTGGCGGATCCCGGATCGGCGTCCCGGGCGTAGACCCGCCTCCCGCCACGGTATGAGGAGGCCGGAAGCCGGTCAGCCTCCAGCCCGACGCGCGGGCGGGCCGGCAGCGGAAGCATGGAAACATGACCTTCCCACTTCCCGGCAGACCCCTGTCCATCTCACCCATCACGACACCCGCCATGACATCCGCCGCGCTGGATGCGGCCACCCCGTATCCCGTCAGCTCGAAGCCGGCCGCCCGGGCCGCCGTGCTCAGCGCACGCGGCCTGACGAAGGCGTACCACGCGACGCGCGCTCTCTCCGACCTCAGCCTCGACATCCGGGCCGGTGAGTCCGTCGCCGTCATGGGTCCCTCGGGCGGTGGGAAGACGACGCTCCTGCACTGCCTCGCCGGCATCATCACCCCGGACACCGGGCAGGTACTGCTCCGGCACGACGACGGCGGCACCACCGACGTCGCGCGGCTCTCCGACCGGGACCGGTCCGCGCTGCGCCGCTCCACCTTCGGCTTCGTGTTCCAGCAGGGCCTGCTGATCCCCGAACTCACGGCACTCGAGAACGTGGCCGTCGCGCTGATGCTGCTCGGGGTCGACCGCTCGAGTGCCGAGCACTCGGCGGCGGGGTGGCTCGCCGCACTCGGCCTGGCGGGACTGGAGGACCGCCGCGTCGGTCAGCTGTCCGGCGGCCAGGCCCAGCGTGTCGCCATCGCCCGGGCACAGGTGTCCGGAGCGAGCGTGATCTTCGCCGACGAGCCCACCGGGGCGCTCGACTCCGGCACGTCGGCCGACGTCATGGACCTGCTCCTCCGGTCCACCACCGGCATGGGGAAGACGCTCGTCGTCGTCACGCACGACGACGACATCGCCCGCCGGTGCGCGCGCACCGTCCGGCTGCGTGACGGGGGCATCGTCAGCGACTCGCTGCAAGCGGAGTCGGCAGCATGAGCGCCACCGGCGCTCCCGCCGTCCCGTCCGCCGTGGCGCCGACCACGCCGCACATCCCCCTCAAGGTGCCGCTCCGCCTCGCCTGGCTGCTCGCGCGACCCTCGGCGGGCGGACTCTCTGCCGCAGCCCTCCCGGTGACGGCCTTCGGGCTCGTGACCGCGCTCCTGCTGACCGTCGTCGCCGGCGGGCTCTCCTTCTTCCAGTGGCAGGACGAGACCGGCCAGCTCTACCTGGCGCTCGCCGCGATCGCCACGGCGCTCCTCGTGGTCCCGCTCGTGTCCCTCGGCGGATCGGCCGCACGGCTCTCCGCCCGCCGCCGGGACGAGCGGCTCGCGACCCTGCGCCTCCTCGGCGCCCCCGCCTCGACCGTCGCCGTCATGACCGTCGCGGAATCGGCCCTGCTGGCCGCCGTCGGCGCCCTCGCCGGGATCATCGGCCACCTGCTGCTGATCCCCATGGTCCAGCTGATCCCCTTCCGGGGCCGGGCCCTGGGGGGATCGGTGTGGATGGGACCCGGTCCCATCGCGCTGGTGGCCCTGGGCGTGGTGCTGCTGGCGGCGGTGAGCGCGATGCTGGGCCTGCGGACGATCGTGGTCTCCCCGCTCGGCGTGCGCACCCGGGGACACGCACCGCGGATCCACTGGCTGCGCGCCGTCATCGGCGTGTCCTTGATCGCCGTCGTGGTGACGGTTCTCGGCACTCTCGGTGGAGTCGAGGACTTCGCCACCGTGGTGGTGGTCCTGGGGCTGGGGTTCGCCGGGGCGCTCGGTGTCCTCGACCTGGTGGGCCCATGGATCATCGGGGTCCTGGCCCGCCGTCAGGTGCGCTCGGCGCGGACTCCTGAACGGCTCCTCGCCGCCCGCCAGATCCTCGACTCCCCGAAGGGGGGCTGGCGGCAGGTCAGCGGCGTCGCCATGACGTGCTTCGTGGCCGTCGTCGGAGGAGCGGGAGCGGCCCTGATGAACTCGGCCGGCCCCCTCGAGGGCAGCGAACGCTTCCTGGGGGACGACGTGCGCACGGGCGTGCTCATCACCATCGTCGCGTCGTTCCTCATGGTGGCGTGCTCCGTGGGCGTCAACCAGTCCTCACTGCTGCTCGACCGGCGGGACCTCTACGTGAGCCTGGACCGGCTCGGCATGCCGGTTCCGACGATGGACGCCGCCCGCACGCGGGCGGTCCTGTTCCCGCTGATGGTCGTATCGGTGGGCAGCGCACTGACGGCGGTCGTCGTCGTGCTCCCGCTCGCCGGGCTCGCGCTGATCTTCGCGCCGCTGTCCGTCGCCGTGATCATCGCCTGCCTCGCGGGCGGTGTCGGACTGGTGGCGCTCGGCCTGCGGGCCACGCGCCCGGTCCTGACGCATGTCCTGCGCACTCCGGCCGCCGCGCTGTGACGCAGGCGGCCGGACGCTAGGGCCTGCGGAAGCGGTTGACCATGGGGCAGTCGAACGGATCCCGGGCGGCGAGTCCCACGCGGTTCAGGTAGGACACGACGGCCCCGTAGGACGCGGCCACGCCGACCTCGGTGTACGGCACGCGTAGCCGCTCGCAATGCTCCTTCACGATCACGGCGGCGCGGCGCAGGTGCGGGCGCGGCATGTCCGGGAAGAGGTGGTGCTCGATTTGGAAGTTGAGGCCGCCGAAGGCGTTGTTGACGAAGGAGCCACCGCGGATGTTGCGTGAGGTGAGGACCTGCTTCTGGAAGAAGTCCAGCTTGCTGTCCTTCGGTACCACGGGCATGCCCTTGTGGTTGGGGGCGAAGCTGGCCCCCATGTAGATGCCGAACACGGCGAGCTGGACGCCGAGGAATGCGAAGGCCATGCCGACCGGCAGGAACCAGAACAGGACGCCCAGGTACGCCCCGAAGCGGGCGCCGAGGAGTGCGAGCTCGACCCAGCGGCCCTTGATGGCACGGCGGGCGAACAGGGTGCTGATCGAGCGGGTGTGGAGGTTGATGCCCTCCATGGTGAGCAGCGGGAAGAACAGGTAGCCCTGGCGGCGCGTGACCCAGGCCTGGATGCCACGGGCCTTGGCGGCGTCCTCCTCGAGGAACGAGATGGTGTCCACCTCGATGTCCGGGTCCTTGCCGCGGGTGTTCGGATCGTTGTGGTGGCGGGTGTGCTTGTCCATCCACCACGCGTAGCTGATGCCGACGACCCCGGCGGCCAGGATGCGGCCGGACCAGTCGTTCGCGCCGCGGGTCTTGAAGATCTGGCGGTGCGAGGCTTCGTGCGCCAGGAACGCGACCTGCGTGAGGACGACTCCGAGCACGGCTGCCACGAGGAGCTGGAACCAGGTATCGCCCAGGAGCGCGAACCCCGTCCACGCCGCGCCCATGGCGAGGGCGAGGACCGCGAACACCGAGACGTAGAAACGCCGTCGGCGGTTCAGGAGGCCTTCCTTGCGGACCTGCTTGAGCAGGACGGAGTAGGAGGCGACGACGTCGTTCGGCCTGGAGATGCGGACGGTGCGCGGGGCGGCGGTAACGCTCATGTGGGTCCCTGGGGCTGACGGATGGCTTCCCAGCCCGGGAGTGGGGTGCTAAACCCGCAGATGTCCCCACTGTATGTCAGCACCCTGGGCGGCGCCTGCAGATGGGGTCGATCCAGGTCACGGAGTTGCGGTGCCGGCGTCATAGTGCCCGGGCCAATCCGCGACGGGGATCCGTGGGATCGAGCGGATCCTGCCGGCCGTGCCCCACTCGTCCCTGCCGAGACGCGAGAGCGGGCGCAGCGCATCGATCGCGGGAAGGGTGCCGTCGAGGACGTCCTCGGAGACCACCGCGTGCACCACTTCGCCGAAGACGAGCGTGCAGTCCCCCATGTCCTGGAGAAGGTGAAGCCGGCACTCGAGGGCGGCGGGGGATTCGAGGACGCGGGGCGGTGCGACCCTCGCACTGGGCTCGCGGGTGAGCCCGGTGGCATCGAATTCGCTGACGTCGGGCGGGAAGTCCGTGCCGGTCGCGTTGACGGCCTCGAAGAGGTGCTCGGGGGTGAGGCTGACCACGAACTCACCCGTGGCCTCGATGTTGCGCACGGAGTCCTTGCGGCCCACGGACGTGAACTGGACGATCGGCGGGTTCACCGAGGCGATGGTGAAGAACGAATGCGGGGCGAGGTTGTCCACGCCGTCCACCGAGGTCGAGGAGACCCACGCGATGGGGCGTGGGACCACCACCGAGGTCAGGAACCGGTAGAAGGCACGGCCGGCCTGCGGGTCGGGTACGATATCCCGGCGCACGGCCCTAGCCCCTCGCCGCGAGGAGCTCGCGCAGGCCGAGGGGGCGGCGCCCGGTGAGGCGCTCGACGTCGGGCGTGACCTCCGCCAGTTCGCCGCGGGCGATCGCGGTGTACGTGCTGACCCAGGCTTCGACCTGCCACCGTGGTGCCCCGTGGTGGGCGCGGGACGCCATCGCCTCGTCGTGGGTCTGGTCCTCGAAGCGGACGGTCGCGGGCGTGCAGTCCGTGATGGTCGCCGCGGCGTCCGCCAGGGTGAAGGCCTCGGGCCCCGTCAGGTGGTACGTCCTCCCCGCGTGGTCGCCGGGCGCACGCAGGACCGCGGCGGCGGAGCGTGCGACGTCGGCCTGCGCGACGGCGGCGAGCAGGCCGTCGCCGGCCGGACCGCGGATGACGCCGTCCTCCGCGAGGGAGGGGACGAAGTCGAGGTAGAGGCTGTCGCGGAGGAAGGTCCAGGACATGCCCGAACTGCGGATGTGCTCCTCCGTGTACCAGTGGTCGCGTCCGAGGAGGAACACGGCATCCGGGGCGGCACCGAGGAACGAGGTGTAGACGAGGTGCTGCACCCCCGCCTCCTTCGCCGCATCGACGAAGGTGCGGTGGGTCCCCACCCGGTCCGGTTCCTCGGCGGCGGACACCATGAAGAGGACATCGACCCCGGCGAGGGCCTCGACCGACGCGTCGAAGTCCGCATAGGTCGTTCGTCGGACGGTGGACTCGGGCAGGTGCTGTGCCCGGTCCGGGGACCGGACGGGCAGGACGAGCGGCACCTGTTCGGCGGCGAGCATCCGGGCGACGCCGCCGCCCACGGTGCCGGTCGAGCCTGTGACTGCGATGCGATGCTCCATGCTCCTCTCAGCCACGATCGCCCGTGGATTATTTCCGGCCTGCCGCGTGGGGGTTTCACCGGACGTTCGCCCCGTCGTCGCTCCCGGGTCGCCCGGCACCGCTAGGCTCCCTCGAATGGCGGGACGGTTCGTGGCGATCGGTGATTCCTTCACGGAGGGCGTGGGCGACTGGAACGCGACCTTCCCCAACGGTGTCCGGGGGTGGGCCGACCGCGTCGCCAAGCAGCTGGGACGCCAGGACCCGGAGTGGGAGTACGCGAACCTCGCGATCCGGAGCAAGCGCCTGCACCACGTCCGCGACGAGCAGGTGGACCGGGCCCTCGCGCTCAAGCCCACGCTCGTCAGTCTCTACGCCGGTGGCAACGACATCCTCGAACTCCGCATCGACATGGCTGCCCTCATGCGGTCGTACGAGTCGATGGTGGCGCGCATCGCCGGAGCCGGGGCACGCCCGCTCCTCTTCACCGGGTTCGACATCCCGCTGAGCCCCGTCTTCGAGCCGATGAAGCGGCGCAACTGGCTGTACAACGACCACGTGCGGCGCATCGCGCGCACCTACGACGCCGTGCTGGTGGACTACTGGTGCTTCGAGGAGTACTCGGACCCGGGCCTGTGGGACGCGGACCGCCTGCACATGTCGCCGGCCGGCCACCGGAACCTCGCCGCCCATGTCCTGCGGTCCCTCGGCATCGACCATTCGCTGACCCCGCGCCTCCCCGACCGGAAGGAGTACGCGGGGCTCGTGGCCGGACTGCGCCGTGAGACCGCCTGGCTGGGGGAGTGGGTGGTGCCGATGTTCGGTCGCCGCCTGCGGAAGGTCACCCTGGGTGACGACCTGCAGCCGCGGTGGCCGGACCCCGTGCGGCCCGCGGACGGCCTGAAGCGCCTGGCCCGTGCCCGGTCGCCGGGCCGCGTGTAGCGGGAGCCGCTCGAGGCGCCGGCGCTCCGGGCGTGGTAGCAATGGGAGGAATGAAACAGTCGCCGGCCCCGCGTCCTGCCCCATGAGGGGCCGGTTCCCCGCCGGGATTCCCAGAAGCTACATCCTGCTCGCCTGCATCGGCCTGGTGGCACTCAACCTGCGGGGCCCCATCGTGGCGGTCGCTCCAGTGGTGGATCGGATCCAGGCGGATCTGGGCTTCTCGCCCGCCCTGCTGGGGCTGCTCACCAGCATCCCGGTCCTGTGCTTCTCCCTCGCGGCACCACTCGCGTCCCTGGCCGCCAGGAGATGGGGTGCCGAGTTCGCGGTGACGCTGACCATCCTCGGCGTGCTGGCGGGCGTCCTGGTGCGTTCCGCCGGCGGCCCCGTGCTGGTGGTGTGCGGCACCGTGGTGATCGGCCTTGCGATCACGGTGGGCAACATCGCGGTCCCGCTGATCGTCCGGCGGGACTTCCCGCCGTCCCGGCAGGGGACGGCGATGGGGATCTACACCGCCGCGTTGAACATCGGATCCTTCCTCACCTCGGTGGTGACAGCGCCGCTCGCCGGGCTGGCCGGATGGCGGGTCGCGCTCGCCGCGGTCGCGGTCCTCGCCGTCGCGGCGGTGGCGGTCTGGGCCCTGGCGGTGGGGCCGAGGACCGCCTTCTCGGTCTCGGCCGAGGACGGCGGCGACACGACGCTGCCGCCCGTACGTGGCTCCGGGTGGATCACTGCCGGGTTGACGGCAGGCTTCGCCATGCAGGCCTTCTCCTACTACGGACTGACGGCCTGGCTGCCGAGCTACCTGCATGACGAACTCGGCATGTCCGTCTCCGAAGCCGGTGCCGGATCGTCGATCTTCCAGATCCTCGCCATCGTGGGCGGCCTCGGAGTGCCGTTCGCCGCCCGGTTCCTGAGTACGACGGCGGTGGCCGTCACCGTCGGAGTGCTGTGGACGTCCGTCCCGGCCGGACTGCTCCTGGCGCCGCAGCTGTGGTGGTTCTGGTCCATCTGTGGCGGCATCGCCCAGGGCGGGGGCATCACGGTGATCTTCATCGCCATCATTCGGCTGGCCCGCGACCAGGCATCTGCCGGTCGAATGTCGGCGATCGTGCAGGGATCGGGCTACTGCCTGGCGGCAGCGTCGCCTCCGCTGCTGGGCTTCGTGCACGACACCACGGGATCCTGGACACCTGCGCTCCTGGTTCTGCTGGCGTCCGTGCTGATCTTCCTCTTCAGCACCACGGGCTCGGTCCGGCGGGTGCCGAAGAACCGCTGAGGCACCGTCGGACAGGAGGCTCGTCGCTGCCGACGGTGCGGTGCCCGGGCGGGGCCGATCCGGGTCCCGCGGCCCGACCGCGGGACCTCAGGTGGACTGACCCGTGACGTCGTTCCCGGCGAACCCTTCGAGTGCCGGCCCTCCCAGGGGCTCCGGGTGCCACGAGGCGAGGTGCCACCGACCCGGTCCGCCGCTCAGGACGCTCATACCCGTGTTGTCGATGGTCAGGGTCCGCGCGCGGGCGGGGCTCAGGCCGGTGGCGACGGCGGTGTAGACCCTGATCGCGGCCCCGTGCGAGAAGACGGCGACCGACTGCTCCGGGGTGCTGTCCTGCACGATCCGCCGGATGGCGCGGTCGTACCGCTCGATGAACGCATGCCCGGTCGTGCCGCCGGGCATGCGTCGGTCGAGATCGCCCTCCATCCATCCGAGCAGGCACGTCGCATACGCCTCCGCGGAGACGGGATCACTCAGCATCTCCAGGCTGCCGGCACTGATCTCCTCCAGCCCGGGGACCACACCGGTGTCGAGATCGAGCGTCGAGGCCAGCGGTTCGGCGGTCTGCTGCGTCCGGACGAGCGGCGAGGCGTAGATGCCCGAGAGGGCGACGCCCGCAAGGGCGGCAGGCACGGCGCGGGCCTGGTGCTCGCCGAGCGCGGTCAGTCCGGCACCCGGGAAAGCCGTATCCAGGGATCCGGCCACATTGTTCGGTGTCTGGCCATGACGGATCAGCAACAACTCCATGGCACCGACTCTACGACCGCCGGTCGCTCCATGGCGCGCCCACTAGACTGGACGCACTATGGATCACATGCGCAGGCTCCGCACCCCGATCGTCTGGCTGGTCGTCGCCGCCCTCGTGCTCGGCATCGGCGCCGGCTTCTTCTCGGTCGTCTTCTGACCCTTCTCCCGTGCGACGGCACCGCGCACTGTCGTAGCCGCCGGTGGCACGTCATGCCAGCGATCCGCGTGGCGTCCGGCGGGCTTGTCCGGGCTTTCCCCCGCGCCTAGGGTGATAAGTAGGCTTAGCTTCAGGGCGAGCTGTCATCCAGCCAGGCGTCGACATGGCGCGGCACACGCATTCTGTACAGGGAGAACACCTATGACCTCCGAGAGCACCACAGGATCGACCGACCAGTACACCTTCCAGAACCCCGTCACCCGTTTCGAGAGCATCACCCCGCAGGCCAAGCAGACGGCCGAGCCGGGGCTCGAATCCGATCTGGAGATCAAGGCGGACCGGGGGGAGACCTCCTACCGCGGGACGGGCCGGCTGCAGGGCCGGAAGGCCCTCATCACGGGGTCCGACTCCGGGATCGGCGCGGCGGTCGCCATCGCGTACGCGCGTGAGGGCGCCGACGTCGCCCTGTCCTACCTTCCCGAGGAGGAAGAGGACGCGCAGGTCGTCAAGGGCATCATCGAGGCGGAGGGCCGCACGGCCGTCTGCATCCCGGGTGACCTCAAGGACCCCGAGTACTGCACCGCCCTGGTGCAGCAGGCGGTGGACGGGCTCGGTGGACTGGACATCCTCGTCAACAACGCCGGCAAGCAGGTGGCGGTCGACTCCCTCGAGGAGCTGAGCGACGAGCAGCTGGACCACACGTACAAGACGAACATCTACTCGTTCTTCCGTGTGACCAGGGAGGCGCTCAAGCACCTCCAGCCCGGGTCGGCGATCATCAACAGCACGTCCATCCAGGCCTACGAGCCGTCACCGACACTCGTCGACTACGCGAGCACCAAGGCCGCGATCAATAACTTCACCAAGGGACTCGCGCAGCAGCTCGCGCCCAAGGGCATCCGCGTCAACGCCGTGGCACCCGGTCCCATCTGGACGCCGCTGCAGCCCTCGGGCGGACAGCCCGCGGAGGCGCTGCCCGAATTCGGGAAGGACACCCCGCTCGGCCGCGCCGGACAGCCGACCGAACTCGCTCCCGCCTACGTCTTCCTGGCCTCGTCCGAGGCGAGCTACGTGCTCGGTGAGACCCTCAACGTCAACGGTGGGATGCCCTCGCCCTGAGGCTTCCCGCAGGACGACGACAGCCCCGGACTCATTCGAGTCCGGGGCTGTCGTCGTCCTGTCTGCCGACCGTCCGGTCGCCGGCACCTCCGGTGCCTGTGCCGTATCTACTCCGTGGTCTCCAGGGCGTCGAAGTCCGCGCGGTCGATCTTCCGGTGGTACCGCATGCCGGCGAGGCCACCCAGGATCGCCCCGACGAGCGCGACGGCGGCCACCACGAGCAGGCTGATGAGTCCGGGGCCGGTGAGATCGGCGGCGGATGGGACGCCGAGGCCTTGGAACCGTTCGGTGACGTTGGCCTGGTTGCCGATGATGAACCCGATGACGGCGAGTACGACCGCGACGATGACGGCCCACAGCCAGACCGCGACCCCCTGCTTGACCCCGCTGAACCGGGCCATGCGGCCGGCCACGTAGCCACCGGCGAAGTAGGAGAGCAGCAGGACGACGCCCAGCACGACGGCGGCCGTGATGCCCGTGGTCTGTGCCTCGCCCGAACCGCTCGTCAGGTCCGCGGTAGAGAGGTTCGAACCGACGCCGAAGACCGCGGCAAGGGCGCCGACGAGGGCCGAGAGCAGCACGAACATGCCGGTGGCGGTGAGCCAGCCGAAGAAGGCCGAGCCGAACTTCATGCCGCCGAAGTGCTCCTTCTCGCGCTGGTGGAGCAGCTTGCGCTCCTCCAGGCCCGGAACACGCGATCCCGGAACGGCGCTCCGCGGGGCGGGCCGCTCACGGCTCCGATCACCGCTGCGCGCGTCGGTCTCCTGCCGGGCCGCCACCACCGGGGCGACCTGCGTGTGCATCTTCGTGTCCTCGTCGCGCGGGACAGCCCTCGACGCGGAGATGGGCGCCTGGGTGTGCTCGCGGGTCGGGGTGCTGTCCGGTGCGTCCGAGTACATGCCGGGGACGTACTCGCCGCTGGAGTCGTCGTCGGCCGAGTATGCGCCGGGCACGTAGCCGCTCCCGCCGTCGTCCGTTCCCGTGCGGCCCGCACCCGCGCCGCCGGCGCTGCTCGCGCCCGCCCCGGACCGTCCTGTGTCCAGCAGTTCCGTGGGGTTGTCGGAGTCGTCGGCGTGCCGGGAGCGGTCACCCTCGTTGTTTCCTGTTGCCGGTGTGCTCATTGATCCTCCTGATCTCAGGGCCCGCAGGCTCGCTAAGGCGGCTTAGTATTCCCTCCAGTATTCCATGACCGGGGCCACAGGGCCCGTCCCTGGCCGCGCGTCACGCCCGTCGATGCAAGACTGGGGCCATGGATCTACAGGTGTTCATGACGGTGGTCTGCGGTGCGCTCATCGCCGTCGGTATCGCGGGAGTGGTGGTCCCGGTCCTGCCGGGCAGCATCCTGATCATCGTGTCACTGCTCATGTGGGCGCTGACCGTGGCCAGTACCGAGGGCTGGGTGGTCTTCGCGATCGGCACGGTCCTGGCCGGTGCCGGTCTCGGTGCCGGTGTGGTGCTCACGGGACGGACCCTCAGGCAGCGGCAGATACCGGGCCGGTCGGTGACCCTCGGGGTGTTGGCAGGGATCGCCGGCATGTTCGTGATCCCCGTGGTCGGCCTGTTCGTCGGTTTCGCCCTCGGCCTGTTCGCCAGTGAGTTCGCCCGCCAGCGCACTGCACGTGCGGCACTGGCCTCGAGCCTCCACGCCCTGAAGGCGACCGGGCTGGGCATCCTCGCGGAGCTGGGACTCGCCTGCCTCGCCGGCACCACCTGGGTGATCGGCGTCTGGGTCTACTTCGTCACGTCCTGACGGCTCAGGACTTGCCGGAGATGGACAGGGCGGCGACGATCAGGGCCAGATGGCTGAGCCCCTGCGGGAGATTCCCCATGAAGGAGTTGTCGGCAGGGTCGATCATCTCGGACATGAGGCCCACGTCGTTCCCCAGCGGCAGGAGCTCCTCCATCAGGTCCACGGCCTCGTCGCGGCGGCCCACGGCGACGAGCGCCGACACCAGCCAGTAGGCGCACGCCACGAAGGTCGACTCCTCCTCCTGCATCCCGCTGTAGCGGTAGAGCAGTGGTCCTGCGCCGAGTTCCTCGCGCAGGGCGTCGATGGTGGCCGACATCCGCGGGCCCGTGTCGAAGCCGCTCATGGCGTGCAGGAGGATCGAGGCGTCAAGCTCCGTGGATCCGGGATACCAGATGTAGCTCTGCCGCTCCTCGGACCAGCCGTGCTCGTGGACCCAGTCGCGGATGCGGTCGCGCTCGGCGGTCCACCGCTCCACGGGGCCCTGGAGCTGGCCTCGTTCGGCGAGCAGCACGGCGCACCGCAGCGCGTTCCAGCATCCGAGCTTCGAGGTGACGTAGTGGCGTTCCTCCGGCAGTTCCCACATCCCGGCGTCGCGTCGCTGCCAGACATCGCAGGTCAGGTCGGCCAGGTCGGCGAGCTGTCGCATCGTCGCAGGATCGAGGACGTGGCCCGCCTGGACGTACTGCCAGACGATGTCGAACACGTCGCCGAAGACGCCCAGCTGCAGTTGCCCTGCCGCCGGGTTGCCGTCGACCACCGGGCCGTTGCCGCGCCAGCCGGTGAGGTCGGGGCGTCGCGTGCCGTCGGGGGTGTCGCCGTTCAGGCGCGTGAACACCTCGAGGTCCGATCCCTGGGACCGCAGGTTCTTGAGCATCCAGGACACGGCTCCGTGGACCTCCTCGCGAAGACCCGCGCGGGTGAGGGCGTGCAGCGTATAGGCGGTGTCCCGGACCCAGGCGTAGCGGTAGTCCCAGTTCTTGCCGCCGGACGCACTCTCGGGGAGCGACGTCGTGGCCGCAGCGGCGATGGCTCCGGACGGACTGTGCAGCAGCAGCTTCAGGGCCAGGGCGCTGCGCAGCACGGCGTGCCGGTAGTCGCCGTCGTACCCGAAGTTGTCGGACCACGTCTGCCAGTTGCGGATGGTCCGGTCCACGCCGTCGTCGATGCTCTGGGGGTCCGGGAGCGGCAGCGGCTCCCCGTGCGTCGAGACGACGGCCACGAGATGGCGGGATCCCGCGGAGGTGGTGAAGGCTCCCTCGACGGATCGGCCCTGGGGGGTCTTCAGTCCGTGGTCGATCCCGAGGACTCCGAGCCCGACCGCGTCGATGCGCAGCACCGGGTGCTCCGGCCCTTCGTCGAGCCAGGGCGACGCCGTGCCGAAACAGGTGCCCGGCGCGACGGACCACGCCATGTCCACGGATCCGTCCAGCCCGTCGATGCGGCGGGCGAGCTCGCCCCAGGGCAACCTGCCCGCGACCCCGGTGTTCAGGGAATCGGTGACGCGGACAGTGCCCGTGGCAGTGGTGTACGTGGTCTCGAGGACGTTGGAGCCGTCCGCGTAGCGGCGCTCCACCGAGAACTCCGCCGTGGGGGCGAGGGAGATGAAACCCTCGTCGGCGTCCAGCAGGCGGGCGAACGTCGGCGTGGAGTCGAGGTCGGGCGTGGGGTACCAGTCGATCGAGCCGTCGAGGGCGACCAGCGCCACCGTCCGCCCGTCACCGATGGCGGCGTACGAACGGATGTCGGCGAAGCCGGCCTCGTCACGGAGTGCGATCGTCGGTCCTCCCGCCCGCGGCGCGCTGCTACCTGCCGTACTTGCCGTTGTACCGCGTCTTGTTGGCCCGGGGCTGCCCGCCGCGGCGGTTGTTCAGCACGCGTGAGGCGATGATGGGCACCAGGGCCCAGAGGATCCTTTTCAGCATGGTCGAGTCCTTAAGGTAGGGGCCGTCGCGGCTGTCGCCGCGACCGTCTTCATCATCCTACTTACTATTCCCGGCCGGTCCGCTCCTGCGTGACGAAGGCCCGGAGGGCGCGCAGTTGCGTGTCGCGTGCTACCGGGTTGAGGTACATCATGTGACCGGCCTCGTGGTAGTGGTGGGTGAACCGGGCACGGGTGGCGTCGTCGAGGTTCATGTGCGCCCACACGTACTCGGCGGCGAAGTGGGGCGTCGCGCCGTCGTGGTAGCCGTAGTCCACGTGGACGCGCAGGGCGGGGTTGTGGACGAGGAGGCGTTCGAGGACGCCCGAGACGTCCACGGGGGCGCCCTCGAACGTCCGGTAGCTCCAGGGCTGTACACGGGCCGTCAGGATCTCGTAGGGAAGGTCGTTCTCGTAGCCGAGCTCGGCGCGGACGTAGTGGTTCATGGCTGCGGAGTACGGCCCCGTGATGGCCCGGATGCTCGGGTCGTCGAACGAGTCCGACGACTGCAGGTTCGCGGGCTTCGCGGCGAAGCGACCGTCGATGCGACCGACGGCGAGGCCCTCGGAGCGGAGGATCTCGGCGGCGAACTCGTGGTAGGCCCAGCGGAGGTTCGTGCGGCGGATGAAGCCCTCGTCGAGGGTGGTGATGGTGTGGAGCCGGTGCACCACCTCGTCGAGTTCCTCCGGGGTCAACCGGCTGCCCTGCGTCAGGGCGTAGCCGAAGTCCCTGGCCGCGTACTCCTCGGCCTCACGGACCACGTCGGCGAGTTCCCGGTCGCCGTGCCGGCCGTGGTAGTGCGCGATGGCGGCGTAGGTCGGCAGGTGCAGGGCGTACGGCAGGTCGCTGCCGGGGAAGAACCGCAGCGTGGACATGTTGAGCACCGTGGAGATGAGACCGAGCCCGTTGACCGCCATGCCGTAGGCGTCGAAGAGCCGTCCGGCCACCGCGACGGCGCGGAGGGTGCCGTACGACTCGCCGACGAGGTACTTGGGGGAGAGCCAGCGGTTGTTGCGGGTGGTCCACAGCCGGATGACCTCCGCGACGAGGTCGCGGTCCTGCACGAAGGCGTGGAACTCGTCGGCCTTCTCGCCCGCCACCACCCGGGAGAATCCGGTGTTGACCGGGTCGATCATCACGAGGTCGCTGGATTCGAGCAGGCTGTCGGGGTTGTCGACGAGTCCGAAGGGGGCGGGCGTCATGGTCCCGACGTCACCGGATTCCACGAGACGCGGACCCAGCAGGCCCAGGTGCAGCCAGACGGAGGCCGAGCCCGGTCCGCCGTTGAAGGCGAAGGTCACGGGCCGGTCCGGTTCGGCGTCCTGCTTCGTGTACGCGACGAGGAAGATCTCGGCCTTCGGCTTGAAGCCGTCCGCCTTGCCGTCCTTCGTCTCCTCGCGCCGCAGTACGAGGCGTCCCGTCGTCGTCGTGTACTTCAGACCCGACGGCGAGGTGTGCTCCCGGACGGCGAAGTCGTCCGACACCTCCTTCGCCGCGGCGGTCTCCGTGTCCTTCGCTGTGTCCTGCGTCTCATCGGCCATGGCAGAAGACTACCGGTAGTTCCCCGAGGCAACAGCTCAGGAGTCGGCCGGTGTCGCTTCCCGAGGCCGGTCCGCCGCGGACGGGCTCCCACCCGCGGCCCCGGCGTCGCCCTCCCAGACCCGGTTCTGCTGCGGTCTCGCGAAGAACAGGGCCGCCGCGAAGCCGAGGATGATGACGATCGCCGGCAGGTAGAGCGACTGCCCCATGGACAGCGCATAGCCGGCCTTGGCCTCGTCGGGGAGGGCCGTCCCCGGAGTGGTGCTGATACCGCCTCCACCGAGGTTGGCCAGGAGGTGCGACTGCATGACGGCCGCGATCGCGGCGCTGCCGAGGACGGCGCCCATCTGCCGCGTGGTGTTGTAGACCCCGGAGCCGGCGCCCGCGAGCGACGGAGCGAGATTGCGCGTGGCCGTCAGCGACACCGGCGCCCAGATGCCGGCACTGGAGAGGCCGAGCAGCGAGATGGGCAGCAGCAGCTGCCAGAGCGGGACGTCCACCGTGAGGATGGAGCCCAGCCAGAACAGCGCGGCGGACATCCCGGCGAAGCCCGCGATGGCGATGTACTTGGGGTTGCTGCGCTGCACGTACTTGCCGACGAACGGGGCGAGGACGCCGGAGATGACGGCCATCGGGGTCAGCAGCAGGGCCGCCTGCGTGGGCGAGAGGCCGCGGACCGTCTGGGCGTAGAGCATGAGGGGCAGCGTCATGGTGGTGATCGAGAAGCCCATGGCCGTGATGGAGGTGTTCGCGAGGGAGAAGTTGCGGTCGCGGAACAGCTTGAGGGGGACCAGGGGTTCGCCGCGGTTGAAGCGCTGCCAGGCCACGAAGGCGACGAGCAGCACGAGGCCCGTGATGATGAGGGACCAGACGGAGAGAGGGCCGGCGATGGTGCCCCAGTCGTAGGTCTCGCCCTCCTGGATCCCGAAGACCAGGCAGAACAGGCCGGCCGCGCTGAGGAACACCCCGAGCATGTCGAACCGGTGGGACGTCGTCGGCAGGACCGGGACGAGGCGGGCGGCGAGGATGAAGCCGACGACGCCCACCGGGACGTTGATGAAGAAGATCCACTCCCAGCCGGCGGAGTCGACGAGCAGGCCGCCCAGCACGGGCCCGACGAGCGTGGCGATGCCGGCGACGGATCCCCAGAGCCCCATGGCGGCACCGCGGCGCTCCGGCGGGAAGATCCGCGTGATCACGGACATGGTCTGCGGGGTCATCAGGGCGGCGCCGAGGCCCTGCAGGACGCGCGCGATGATGAGCGCCTCGACCGTGCCGGAGAAACCGCACCAGGCACTCGAGAGGGTGAAGACCACGAGGCCCACGAGGTAGATGCGTTTCGGCCCGAACCGGTCGCCGAGCCTGCCGGTCACGAGCAGCGGGACGGCGTAGGCCAGCAGGTAGGCGCTCGTCACCCAGATGACGCTGTCGATGCCGGCTCCCAGTCCCTCCATGATGGCGGGGGTGGCGACGGAGACGATCGTCGAATCGACCAGGATCATGAAGAAGCCGATGACGAGCGACCACAGGGCCGGCCAGGGCCTGACGTCGTCGTTCTGGAGCGGGGCAGGAGCCTCCGCCGGAGGGTTGCTGGACATGGGAAGAAGACTACGCCCGCGTGCCGACACTCCGGAGCGGAGGCCGTCCCGGCGTGACTTTGGGCCTCGGCCCTTCTCTTGGGTAGAGTGTTGGTGTTCGGAAGTGGTGTCCGGGGCTTTAGCTCAGTTGGTAGAGCGTTTCGTTCGCAATGAAAAGGTCAGGGGTTCGATTCCCCTAAGCTCCACGGTCCGGAACACGAAGCGGGGGTTCTGTTCCTGGGAGCCCCGCTTCTCTCGTCGTGGCGGAGATGGCCGGCTCCGGTGACCTACTCCTCGGGAGCCTTCCGCGCCCACGGTCGTGCCGCCAGGATCCGGGCGAGCGGTCCCAGCCACGACATCACCACGAGCAGCGTGAAGGTGCTGCTCAGCGAGGATCCGATGCTCGTGGACGGCAGCAGTTGCTGGACGCCCACGAGGATCGCGGCGACGAGCAGCAGCTTCTTCACGCCGTTGAGGACGTGCGCCGGGACCGGTCGCGGCCACGGGGTGAAATCGGTCGTGTCGATGTCCCTCGGCGCGTCCTCCGGACCCATGCGACCTCCTCTGCAGCGGATGTGTCGTCCCATTATCCACTCGTGGCAGGCCTGGCCGCCCTCCGCGGACCAGCCGTCCCGTTGCGAGGGACCGGGTCAGCCGAGGACGGCCCAGGCGCGGGGCGGCAGGAGGATCCGCTGCGTGCCGGACTCGACCGTCGCCCGTCCGGCGAGGACGGCGACGGCGCCGCCGGTCTCTGCCGACCGGGTGTCCGGCGCGAGGTTGAGCGCGACCACGAGTGGCGCGTCGCCGTCGGCCGCGACGCGGTAGACCAGCAGTTCGTTGGACAGCTGCAGCACCTGCGTCGTCGCACGGTGGAGCCACGGATGCCGGCGGCGGATGCCGATGAGCTCCTGGTGGACCTCGTAGGTGGGCCTGCCGACGGGGGAGAGGTCACCCGGGGAGGGTGGGAAGAGCGGCCGGATGTCGTCGTCGCCCCCTGCCCTGTCCTCCTTGATCCCACGGTAGCCCTGCTCGTCCCCGTAGTAGATGGACGGGGTGCCGCCGGCCGTGAGGAGGACGACGACGGCGTGGGGGAGCAGGGCGGGGTCGACGAGCTTGCTGGCGATCCGCGTGACGTCGTGGTTCCCGATGAAGGTGAGCGGGGCGAAACTCCCGAGCAGCGCGTTGTGGCGCTCCAGTGCCGCGGCGAGTTCGAAGAGGTTCGCGTCGTTGAGCGAGCTCCAGACGGCTTTCCACAGCTCGTACTGCGTGGCGGAGTCGAGCCCGCCGGCCCGGATCTCCGACCCGTAGTCGCCGTGGATGTATTCACCGACGAACCATGCCTCGGGGTGGGACGACCGGACGCGCGTGGTGACCTCGGCCCAGAACCGGGCCGGGACGGCGTAGGCGGCATCGAGCCGCCAGCCGTCCGCCCCGCGACCGAGCCAGTACTCCATGACCCCGGCGACGAAGTCCACCACGGTCGGTTCGTCGTGGTTCAGCGCCACGAGGTGGTGGTGGCCCTCGAAGTCGCGGTACCCCGGCTCGGTGCCGGCCCCGGCACCGTCGGGCCAGTCGAGGAGGAACCATGGGGCGGTCGCTGCTCCCGGGCCGTCGGCGAGGACGTCCTGAAACGCGGCGAAGGAGCGCCCGGTGTGGTTGAAGACTCCGTCGAGCAGGATCCGCAGACCGCGGCGGTGCGCTTCGGCGACGAGGGTGTCGAAGTCCTCCGACGTGCCGAGCCGCGGATCGATCCGGAAGTAGTCGGTGGTGTCGTAGCCGTGGGTCTCCGAGGCGAACACGGGCCCGAGCGCCAGCCCGGACGCGCCGAGCTCCAGCGCGTAGTCGAGCCAGGGCACCAGGTCCAGCAGGCGATGGGCGGCTGCCGGATCGGTCGTCGCGGTCTTCTCCGCACCGACGAAACCGAGCGGGTACACGTGCCACCAGATCACGTGCCGGACCCAGTCGGGTTCCTTCATGCGGTCCTGCCCTTCGGTACGGCGATCGGGTGGAGCAGGGCGGCTGCCGGCCCGGGGAGGCCGGCTAGCTCGCGTCCACGAGGAGGTGACCGCCCGAGGCGAGCTGCTGCACCTCGCCCGGCTCGAGGTGCGCGGCGTCGGCGATGTCGACGATGGGTGCGCCCGCGTCGGCGGCCTGCAGCACGGCGCACTCGAGTTCCCCCGCGAGCTGGTCGAGCTGCCACTGCATCGACTCGAGGTCGGCGGCGGCCGCCGCGACACGGCGCAGGGCGGGAGGCAGCGGGTGTGCGAGCTCGGCCGGCTCCTCGTGGGAGAGCTGGAAACCGCACGAGCAGGCCCACACGAGTTCGACGTCGAACCCGGCCGGAGCCTGCGGGATCATGCCGTAGGAGGAGCCGGTGTAGGAGGTCTCGCGCAGGGTCATGGGCTCCCCGCAGTGGAGGGGTGCCCCGACGGCGGTGTCTCCTGCGCCCAGGGTGTCACTGATTGTCTGCGTCATGCTCGCCCTTTCATGAAGAATACGAACCCCACTGTCAACTAGTTCGACAAACTAGTTATATGCGGACTGACATAGCCCTGTCCACTTCGGATTGCTCCACACCACCGCGAGGTGTCCGTTTCGGAGGTGTGCTGCTGCCGGTCCCTGCGCAGTCCGAGTCCCGGACCGGGCGACGCTACCCAGCGGCGGCGGCGGCGAGCGTCTCGTCGATCAGGTCCTGGAGTTCGTCCTGCGTTCCCTGGGGTAGGGCGTCTCTGGCGGTGCGCACAGCTGTCACGGCCAGGCTCCCCCGCGTCCCGATGACGGTCATCGTCTCCTGCCGGGCGCCGTCCGGTGAGGACTGCAGCGTCAGGTTCCCGAAGCTCCGGTCGGCGTCCGTCGCCGCGTCGACGTCCTGGACCGTCTGGTCGATCACCACGCCCTGTGCCTCGACGGTGAAGGACGAGCATGCCCGCAGTGCGGCGGACGATGCGTCGATGCGACCGGGGAAGAACGCGGCATCCGCGGACGACGACGCCGAGACGATGGTCTGGACGGCGTCGCCACCGGCGCCGGAGACCCCCGTGGCGTAGCCGGCGTCCTCGGGCACCTCGAGGGTGTTGAACGCGAACACCGCGCACTCCTCCGGCGTGATCACGACCGACTCGAGGAACCGGCGCGCCTGGTCCATGCCCTGGTCGATCTGGTTCGTAGGGAGGACCTGCAGGGCGGCGCCGTCCGCCTCGGTGACCGTGTCCAGGATCGCCGCGAGTTCCTCCGAGGAGTACGTGCGGGATCCGTCGTCCGCCGTTGTCGTCCCGTCCGTCGTCGTCCCGTCCGCCTCCGCGGACGGTGATGGCGACGGTGACGGTGAGGGTGACGAACAGCCGGCCACCGCGAGCAGGGCGGCCAGGGACAGTCCCGCGAGGGGTGGAAAGCGTTGCATGGTCATCCTTCGGTGGGCGCCGGGCTACCCGCCCGCTCCGGCAAGGCTACACAGGATGCCGGGGATGCCGGGGAAGCCGTGCGCCGGTCCAGGCGCCGTCCGCCGGCCCGGTAGACCTGTGCGCAGAAGACCACGAGGAGGAGCGCGTGGACGGCATCGCCGCCGTAGTACATGAGCTGGGCCGCCTGCTCCACCTCCGGCGGGCCGGCCTCGCCGCCGACGGCGTACAGGTGCTTCGCCACCATGCCATGGACCGCGATCGCCGTGACGATCGCCGCGCCGCGCTGCCACGCCGGCGCCCGGTGCGGGTTCGGGTCCGTTCCGACGACGGCGTAGGTGAAGATGCACCCGGCGATCACGAAATGGACGTGCAGCAGCGGCCCGAGCACCGGGTGGTGGAGCAGGTCGAGGGCGCCCCCGTCCCGATACAGGAGTGCCATCGGGACGGTGGCGAGGAGGGTGCCGACCGCCGGATGGGTGCCCAGCCGCACGGGAACCGAGGCGGCGAGACGGCTGAAGCGCCGCCCGACGGACACGGGGACGGCGCGGAGGAACAGGCTCACCGGAGCGCCGAGGACGAGCAGCAGGGGGACGAGCATGCCGAGGGCCAGATGGACTGCCGTGTGCGCCGTGAAGCTGCGGCCGGCGGCCTGCGCCAGCGGGCCCACCGTGACGGCCAGCCCCAGCACCGTGCCGGCCAGCCAGGCCATGGACCGGCGGGGAGGCCATCCGGTCCGTCCGCGCAGGACGGCGGCGCGGCCGGCGAGCAGGTACGCCGCGGCCGCCCCGAGCCATACGAGCACGACGGCGGTGCCGAGGACCAGCCCGACGAGCCCTCCCGGAAGGTGCCCGGACACGGCCTCGCCGAGGTGGTGCGGATCGTCACCCATGGCGGGGAACGGCGTCCGGGCCCGTCCGGCGGCGGGTGCCGAGGAGCACCAGGATCCCGGCGGCCAAAAAGGCGAGGGCTACACCGTTCCACAGGAGGTCGTAGGGGAGCAGGTCGACCCCGTACCGCACCTCGTGCAGGTCGAGCAGCTTGTGCTGCACCAGGCCGTCGAACAGCTGGAACGCGCCGATGCCCACGAGGACACCGCCCACCCAGCGCCGGGCCCGCAGGGCTCCGCGGCGCCTGAGGTCGGCGAAGAGGAACAGGGAGGCCACGGTCGCGAACCAGCTGAACGCGTGGAACACGCCGTCGGAGACGAGGCCGGCCGCCGGCGTGGACCGGTCGTAGAAGTGGTGCCAGTGCAGGAGCTGATGGAAGACGGCCTCGTCGACGAAGGCGATGAGGCCGCAGCCGAACAGGACGCCCACCAGGACGTTCCGGCGCTGGAGGCCCTCGGCGTCCCGTGCGGCGGGGACGGGCGGGATGGCGGACGAAGCGATGGCGGCACCCGTCGTCGGGGGAAGCGGACAGCTCCCAGCGTGCCAGCGCCGCCCCGGACGCGTCCAGCACTTTCGCGTCCCCGCGGCGGGCGGCGCGGGCGCGGTCTGTACCCCTCCAGCACGAGGCGGGACCAGGGGCGACGGCATGATCCCGACGCTATGACAAGCATCACGGTGAGGAGGCCCGGAACCGGCAGTACGCCCGATATTTCCCACTAGACTCGATTGCTGCACGCGCCCCGCGGCACAACGAACCCCACGAAGAACGGCATCGGCATGGCAACGGACTACGACGCACCCCGCAACAACGACGAGGACAAGGAAGCGGAGTCGCTCGAGGCGCTCCAGGCGAATCGGGGAAGCAACACCCAGTCGTCGTCGGTCGACATCGAGGACGGCGACACCGCCGAGGGCATCGACCTGCCGGGCGCCGACCTCTCCGGTGAGGAACTCCTCATTCAGGTGATCCCGCCGCAGGAGGACGAGTTCACCTGTGCGTCCTGCTTCCTCGTCCGGCACCGCAGCCAGATCGCCCTCGAGAAGGACGGCCGGCAGTACTGCAGCGACTGCGAGGGCTGACCCGCGGCCCCGGGACGACGGCGGCGTTTCCCGCGGGAGGCGCCGTCATGCGGAACGGAGTTGGGGGATGCTCAGGAAGCCTTCTCGTCGTACCACCAGTGCGTGGCTTCGAGCGGTCGGCGCGACCGCGACGCGACAGGGAGCTCGACGACGA
This sequence comes from Arthrobacter sp. TmT3-37, assembly GCF_054510835.1. Classification (NCBI taxonomy): domain Bacteria; kingdom Bacillati; phylum Actinomycetota; class Actinomycetes; order Micrococcales; family Micrococcaceae; genus Arthrobacter; species Arthrobacter sp. TmT3-37. Next base: position 26,265 of record NZ_JBTNDU010000004.1, read on the forward strand.
CGGCGTCCCGGCGGGGACGCGTCAGGACCATCCGGATGACCGCGAGCAGGGCGGCGGGAATCGACACCAGGATGACGACGGCGAGACCGTACATCGCGAGGGCCGCATGCACGGGCGAACCGTAGAGCACCTCCAGCGATGCAGCGCTGCCGAACCAGAGCCACAGCCAGAACAGGCCGATCGCGTAGAGCAGTGACCGCGCGCGCCTGTAACGCAACGGATAGTGCATCCGCCCACGCTTCATATTCGTCTCCCCAGACTTATGTTTTCCGGACCCGCCCCAGGCAGGACCACAGGATGAATAATAGACCGCGACCGAGGCTTTCCCCGCCTCCGACAACAGAATGAGGCGTGGCGATTTCACGAGGAACGGAGCAGGGCCCGGACATCACGGTCCGGAGGATCCAGGGGAGCGGCGTGTGGGCCCGCGTCAGCTCCGTCGGTGAGGCCGGTGAGCGCGCCTTCGTGCTGGTCTCCGGCCTCGGTGTGTCATCGCACTACTTCGAGCAGCTCGCGCCGCACCTGATGCAGTTCGGGCCTGTCTTCGCCCTCGATCTGCCCGGTTTCGGCGGCGTCCCGCATGCACGCAGGGCCATGTCGATCGGACAGTTCGCGGAGCTCGTCGGCAAGGCCATCGACGATCTCGGGCTGGAGGATCCCGTCGTCATCGGTCACTCCATGGGCACGCAGATCTGCACCCATCTCGCCGCGTCCCGGCCCCGGCTCTCGACCCTCGTCCTCATCAGCCCCGTCGTGGACGATGCGGCGCGCGCCACGGCCGTCCAGGCCTTCCGGTTCCTGCGGGCGAGCCTCCATGAGCCGGCCCGCGTGAAACTGCTTGCCGTCGTCGCCTACCTGACGTGCGGGTTCGGCTGGTTCTTCAAGATCCTCCCGCGCATGATGTCGTACCCGATCGAGACCACGGCCACCCGGGTCCGCTCGTCGACGCTCATCATCCGCGGCCAGCACGACGCCGTGTGCCCGCCGGCCTGGGTGACGAGGCTGGGCCGGGCCTTCGGCGGGGCTCCGGTCGTGGAGATCGAAGGTGCGGCGCACTCCGTCATGCACGCGCATGCGAGGGAGGTCGCGGATCTCTGCGTGCGCCACGCGAGCGGCACCCTCGAGGCGGAGCGGCCACTCGCTGGATCAGCACACGCGCCAGGGACCGACGGCGGGAGTGTTCGCGGCGCGGGCATCGCCGTTCTGCCGGAGTTGCCGGAGGTGCACTCCTCCCTGGCTCCGGTGGACGCCGTCCGCGCCATCGCCGAGGAGGTCGAGGGTGTCGCGATCGAGTTGAAGGGCAACCGGACGGACGACGACCGCCTCGTGGAACTCGGCCGGGAACAGCAGGCGGAGGCCCGCGGAAGGGGCACCCGGTGACGGACCCGTCCGGCCGTCAGAGGGTCATGGCGGCGTCGGGCAGCTTCACGTCGGCCGTCGCGTCGCCGAGCAGCCGGACGTGGTCGGGGGTCAGGTCCTCGATGCGGTTGACGCCGAGGAGCTGCATGGTGCGGGCGGTCTGTGTACCGAGGATCTCGATGGTGCGGTCCACGCCCTTGCGCCCGCCCGCCATGAGCCCGTAGAGGTAGGCCCGCCCGATCAGGGTGAAGTCGGCGCCGAGGGCCAGCGCCGCGACGATGTCACCGCCGCTCATGATGCCGGTGTCGAGGATGATCTCCGTCTTGCCCTTGAGCTCGGCGGCGACGCGCGGCAGGAGGTGCAGGGGGACCGGCGCGCGGTCGAGCTGCCGGCCGCCGTGGTTGGACAGGATGATGCCGTCCGCTCCGTGGTCGACGGCCTTTCTGGCGTCGTCGAGGGTCTGGATCCCCTTGACCACGAGGTTGCCCTTCCAGACGCTGCGCAGCCAGTCGAGGTCCTCGAACGTGAGGGTGGGGTCGAACATCGAGTTGATGAGGTCGGCGACGGTGCCGGAATAGCGGGAGAGCGAGGCGAACGAGAGCGGCTCGTGCGTCAGGAAGTTGAACCACCAGGCGGGGCGGTACGACGCGTCGACGACGGTCTTCAGCGTCAGCGCCGGCGGGATGGTCATGCCGTTGCGGACGTCGCGGAGCCGGGCGCCGGCGACGGCGGTGTCCACCGTGACCATCAGGGTGTCGTTCCCGGCGGCGGCCGCACGTGCGATGAGTTCCATGGAGCGGTCGCGGTCCGTCCACAGGTAGAGCTGGAACCAGTTGCGCCCGTTCGGGGCTGCCTGTGCGACGTCCTCGATGGACGCCGTTCCCATGGTGGAGAGCGTGTACGGGATGCCTGCGGCTTCTGCGGACTGCGATCCGGCGTACTCGCCCTCCGACTGCATCATGCGCGTGAAGCCCGTGGGGGCGATACCGAACGGCAGGGCCGAGTCCTTGCCGAGGATCGGCGTCACGGTGCTGACGGTCCGGACGTCACGGAGGATGCCGGGACGGAATTCCAGGTCGAGGAACGCCTCGCGGGCCCTGCCGAGGGAGATCTCGGCTTCGGCGGCACCGTCCGTGTAGTCGAAGGGAGCCGTCGGCGTGCGGCGCTTGGCCATGTCGCGGAGGTCCCAGACGGTGTTGGCCCGCTGGAGTCGGGCCGCGGCGCCGAACTCCGGCTTCTTGAACTGCATCAGTGGGGCGAGATCCGCGACTCTGGGGATCCGGCGCCTGAGCGCGGGAGGGACGGATGCGCGGGAAGGGGTCTGCATGGTCTGCCTCTGCTCGTCGTCGGGCCGGACGGTCTGATCGCAGATCCTACGGGCTGTGGTCAGACCACACAAGCTATGCTGGCGCCATGCGCACGCACCAGGTGGTCTCGGCATGGCTCGAGCAGGAACTCGCGGCCGGCCGCCTGGCCATCGGCTCGCGGCTGCCCGGCGAGCGCACCATGGCGGAGCGGCTGGGGATCTCCCGTGCGTCCGTCCGAGAGGGGACGCGCGTCCTCGAGGCGCTCGGCGTCGTCCGCGCCGGAGTGGGGTCCGGGCCGCAGGCCGGCACCGTGATCACGGGCAACCCGTCGCTCGCCCTCGATTCCGCCCTCCGGCTCCATGTGGCGAGCGCCCACCTGCCGGTCAAGGACATCGTGGAGACGCGGCTCCTGCTGGAGACCTGGGCGGCGGCCCATGCGTCGCCGGGATCACCGTCCCTCGAACGCGCGGCACGGCTGCTCGACGAGATGGACCGCTACGACGACGGTCCCGCCGGCTTCCTGCAGCGGGACGCGCTCTTCCACGTGGCGCTCGCGGAGGCCGCCGGCAACGTCCTGGTGGGCGCGATGATGGGATCCCTCCGGGGATCGATCGAGGACTACACGCAGCGGCTGACCGCGCGACTGCCCGAGTGGGGCGCGACGTCCCAGCGGTTGCGCCGGGAGCACCGGGCGATCCTCGACGCGGTGCTCGAGGGGCGTGGGGAGCACGCCGCGGAGCTGGTGCAGGATCATATCGAAGGCTTCTACCGGGAGTCGGGTATCCACAGCGAGAGGTAGGGCCATTGACAGTCTGCTGTGCTTTGCAATAGGGCGCAGGTCACCTAGAATTCTGGAACTGGTCGAGCAGGAGGCCGTGGACCCACCGGACGTGGAGCTGACGATGGAACACCTTCCGCACGTACTCGAGCATCCCACCGCACGACAGGACGGGAAGACGCCGTCCTGGGGCCTCCGGCGAGCGCATCTCACCGCTGTTCCGCAGGACTCGGACGCGGACTTCCCGCAGGACCTCGCCGAGGTGTCGACGCGCCAGCTGCGCATGCTGTGCAACCGCACGTACCAGGCCCTGGACACCGACCACCCGTCCCTTCCGATGCGGGAACGCTACGACCTCCTCGTCGAGGAGCTGGAGCGGCGTGAACGCCAGGCCGAGCGGCACGGGGCAGCGGACGATTCCCGGGAGAAGTTCCGTGACAACGCGCTGTTCTCCCGGTTCGAGCTGTACCGCAACGGCGTTCTCGCCGGCTACGTGCAGTACGAGATGCGGGGTGGGGACGTCCTGCTGCTGCACTCCGTGGTGGACCCCAGGTTCCGCCGCACGGGCCTCGAGCCGGTGCTGATGCAGGCCGTGCTGCTCAACGCGCATCGTCGCCGCCTGGCCGTCATGCCCTATTGCCCGGAGGCGCAGGAGTTCCTGGCCTCCCACCCGCAGTTCCTCTCCCTCATCCCGGCCAGGCAGCGTCGACGGTTCAGGCTGCTGCTGGCATCGCGGGCCGCCGTGGCCGGGCAGGAGCGTCCGTGACGCCGGTCGAGGTCCTCTCGGAGGCTTTCGGGCGCTTGCCCGACCTGGTGCGCGGCGCTGTGGAGGGCCTCGACGCCGAGCAGCTGTCCCTCCGCCCGGGCGGCTCGGCCAATTCGATCGCCTGGCTGGTCTGGCACCTCACGCGCGTCGAGGACAGTCACTTCGCCGAGGCCTTCGGGCACGAGCAGGCGTGGCTGTCCGACGGCTACGCCGATCGGTGGGCACTGCATCTCGATCGCGAGGACACCGGCTACGGTCACTCCACCGATCAGGTCGACGCCGTGCGGGTCGGGTCGGCGCAACAGCTGCTGGACTACTTCGATGCCGTCCACGAGCGCTCCCGGCGCCTCGTCGCGGGCCTCACCGACGAGGACCTGCGAAGGATCGTCGACGAGCAGTGGGACCCACCGGTCACGCTGCTCGTGCGGCTCGTGAGTGTGGTGGACGATGCCGTGCAGCACGCGGGGCAGGCGGCCTATGCGCGGGGCATCATCCTCTCCGGGAGCTAGCCGAGCCCGGTCTGCCGCAGCGTGATGTTGAGCCGGCCCTCGAACCCGATGCCGGCAGGGGCGCTCCCGGGCAGCGTCTTGAGGACCCCGTGGTAGGCGAACCGTGACGGGCCACCGAACACGAAGAGATCTCCGGACGCCAGGTGCACGTCCTGCCACGGACGGTTCCGGTTCTCCGTGTTCCCGAAGCGGAAGACGCACGTGGTGCCCAGACTGAGGGACACCACGGGCGCGTTCACGCGCTCCTCGCGGTCCTGGTGCATGCCCATCTTCGCGGCGTCGTCGTAGTAGTTGACCAGCGCGGCATCCGGTTCGTAGGACGCGCCGGACCCGTCGCCGTACGCGGCGTCCACGGCGTCCCGTCCCAGCGTGCGCAGCACCTCGGGAAACGGCGCGACGGCCCCGCCACCGGCGTCGTCCGCGGTGCGGCTGTAGCGGTACGGCAGCCAGTGCCAGCCCAGGCTCACGCTCCGCACGGACATGACCCCGCCGGTGGGCATCGTCACCCTCCGCATCGGGACCGGTCCGCTGGCCCATGTGCGGCAGAGCCCGACGAGTTCCCGCTGGCGATCGAGGTCGAGCCAGCCGGGGACGTGCACAGCCCCGGGAGCGGGCTCCTGCCGGGGCCGGGGGATCAGGGCGTCCATCGGATCGGTCACACCACCATTGTGCGGCGGAACCGCCGCCCTGCCGACTTCCGCGCTCACCCGGAAGGACGGCGGAGGACGAAGCGCAGGAAGGTCACCGGCGGACGACGCGGAGGCGTCCCTGAAGTGCCGGTCGCGAGCCGATCGTCTGCACCACCCTGGAACCCGGAACAGCAGCCCACTCCCTGAGCAGGAATGGGCTGCTGAGTTCCGACGACTGTCGGCGTCCTCCATCGAGGATGGTGGGCCGGCGACCTGCCTGCTGGACGGTGCCGGTGGTCTCCTGGACTGCGCGGGCGGGTTGTGGTCAGGCGAAGGTGGCGGCGTCGATGACGAAGCGGTAGCGGACGTCCGAGGCGAGCACACGCTCGTAGGCGTCGTTGATCTTCTCGGCGGGGATGACCTCGATCTCGGCGCCGATGCCGTTCCGGGCGCAGAAGTCGAGCATCTCCTGTGTTTCGGCGATGCCGCCGATCATGGAGCCGGCGAACGAACGGCGACCTCCGATGAGCGCCATGGCGTTCACCGGCAGCGGCTCGGCGGGCGCGCCGACGTTGACCAGAGCGCCGTCGACCGTCAGGAGTCCCAGGAAGGCGCTGATGTCGATGCTGGCGCTGACGGTGTTGATGATGAGATCGAACGAGCCGGCCAGATCGGTGAACGTGGTCTCGTCGCTGGTGGCGTAGTAGTGGTCGGCGCCCAGACGGAGGCCGTCTTCCTGCTTCTTGAGGGATTGTGAGAGGACGGTGACTTCGGCGCCCATGGCGTGCGCGATCTTGACGGCCATGTGACCGAGGCCGCCGAGGCCGATCACGGCGACGTTCTTCCCCGGGCCGGCGCCCCAGCGGTGCAGGGGTGAGTAGGTGGTGATGCCGGCGCAGAGCAGGGGGGCGGCGGCGTCGAGCTCGATGCCCTCGGGGATCCTGAGCACGAAGTCCTCGGTGACGACGACGTGGGTGGAGTAGCCACCCTGGGTGACGGTCCCGTCGCGGTCGGTGGCACCGTAGGTGCCGACCATCCCGTTGACGCAGTACTGCTCGTCGCCCGCCGTGCAGTTCTTGCACTCCCCGCAGGAGTTGACCATGCAGCCGACGCCGACGCGATCGCCGACGGCGTGCCGGGTCACCTCGGAGCCGACCTCGGCGACGATGCCCGCGATCTCGTGCCCGGGTACCAGAGGGTAGGGCTGGGGACCCCAGTCGCCCTGCACGGTGTGGATGTCGGAGTGGCAGATGCCGGCGTACTTGATCTCGATCAGGACATCGTGGGGACCGACGTCGCGGCGTTCGATGGTGGTAGGGGCGAGGTCGCCGTCAGCGGAGGGCGAGGCGTAGGCGTGAACTGTGGTGGGCATGGGTTTCTCCTTGTGGGGTGTTCGGTTGCTGGTTGCGGCTGGCCGGCCGTGTTCGTCCGCTTGCATAAGGGCGTTGTGGCCGTGAAGCCCTTCGGCGGTGGCGCCGTGCCTACTGCTTCCTGGTCTTCTTGAGATCGTCGGCCAGGGAGCGGGCTTCGTCCGCCAGGTGCGCGGCCCTGGAATCGTCCCCGTCCTGGACGGCCTGCCAGTAGTCGATCTTCAGTGCGACGTAGCGTTCGCGCAGGGCGATGGATCTCGCTTCGACGGCCAGGTGTTCCTGCTGGGCCTTCAACAACTCGATCTGCTCCGGGGCAGCAGCAGCCCCGAGTGCTCCGTTCCCGATGTAGCGGCGCATGTCGCTGACGGACATCCCCGTTGCGCTCAGGCAGGAGACCCAGGTCAGAAGATCGAGGTCCTCCGGCGTGTAGATCCGGTGCTTGCTGCTCGCGCCGCGGGAGATCGGAGTGATCACGCCGATGGACTCGTAATAGCGCAGCGTGCTCGCCGGCAGCCCCGTCAGGGCCGCCGTCTCCTTGATCGTGTACGTCTTTCGGACCGTCGGTGCGCTCACTCCATCAACGATAGGAACTTCAAGTACTTGAAGACAAGCTGCCCTCGGCAGTGACGAGGTTCGCACGAGGCCACGGGCCGCGGCCGTACGACCGACGGCTCCGAAGGACTCCCTGTCCGGGATGCCGGCGGGTCGAGGTCGAGGTCCCGGTCCAGGTCCGGTAGTCCAGGTCGAGCGCTCAGTGTTCGCCGGCTTGATCCGGCTCGTATCGCATGAGGAGGCGCGGAAACCCGTTGATGACCGAGCTCGTGACGGCGGACTCGGTGAAGCCGGCTCGTTCGAACAGTGCGCGGGTTCCTACGTAGGCCATCGTGAGGTCTACTTTCCGGCCCTGGTTGTCGACCGGGTATCCCTCGATCGCTGGGGCTCCGTGATCGAGGGCGAACTGTACGGCGCCGCTGAGCAGGTGGTGCGAGATGCCTTGTCCGCGGTGTCCCGGGCGGACCCTGATGCACCAGATCGACCACACATCACTGTCGTCCACGCGAGGGATCCTGCGGTTCCGGGCGAAGCTCGTGGCGGCACGGGGGTGCACGGCTGCCCATCCCACGACGTCGTCACCGTCGTATGCGAGCACTCCCGGTGCAGGGTCCTGTGCTGCGAGTTCCCTGACGAGAGCTCCGCGTTCGGGGCCGCGGAGTGCAAGATTCAGCGTCGACGGGATCCGGTAGCTCAGGCACCAGCACACAGTGGCGTCGGGCCGCTTGGGACCGACCATCGTGGAGATGTCCTCGAACACCGTCGCCGGCCGGATCTCGATCACCATGCCGCCACCTTACAGATGCCGGTCCGCACGTGCGGTGTGCGGGCCCCTGGCTCCCGGACGGTCCTCTACGCCGTGCCGGCGCCGGCGGCGTCCTGCTCCTCAGGAGAGCGGGTTCTTCTCCCCCGCCTCGATGGCCGCCTCCAGCCTGTTGGCATCGACGGGCATGGGGCAGGTGCCGTAGGGCGTGAAGGCACTGGGATAGTTGATCGCCCTGTTGAAATCGACGATCACCGTGCCGTCCGGGCGCGGGCGGCGCGTCGCGACCTTCCGCCAGTCGGCCGTCGCCGATCCGTTGGTGCTGTCGTGGAACGTGATGGAGAGGCCCCCGGCCTCCTCCTGGGAGGCGCCGAGCCGGAACTCCCGGGCGTCACCCGGCAGCGAGAACACGACGTCGCCCACGAGCGTGGTGGCGCCGGGGACCTCGTCATGCGCGGTCCTGATGTGTTCCTCGCGCGGCTCGTCGTACGGCTCGAAGCGGGCCTCCACCACCAGGTCCGGGCGGTAGCCGAACACCGGGACCTCCTCGAAGCCGGTCGCCGTCGGTGATTCCGCATCCCTGGTCCGGATGGCGTAGCGGCCGGCACGGCGGGCGAGTTCCACCACGATCCGGTGTCCCGTGGACCCGCCGTGCGAGACCCACAGGAGTGACTCCTCGTCGTCGAGGACAGCGGTGATCGTGCCGTCCACCCGGTGCCCGCCCGGCAGCCCGATCAGCCCGTCGGCGGCGGAGGCCGTGAGGCTTGCTCCGTCATCCGTCGCGGACCACAGCCCCGGGACCTGCTCCACTTCCGCGGGTTCGGGGCCGAGCCACTGGAAGGACGTCAGCGAGAGCCAGCCGTGCTCCTCAGCGAGCGCCGCGTTGCGCGCCTCCCGGAAACGCGCCCAGCGTTCCTCGGCCGTCCGGGTGGTGGTGCTCATCCTGTCCTCCTGCTCGGGTGTTCCTGCACTGCTCTGTCCGCACCGCCTAGAACCCGGGCGGTGCCCGCGGCATTCCCGGTCCGCGGCGTCCCCGGTCCACGGTATCCATGTCCCACGGCGTCCACGTCCAGCGGGATTCCCGCTCCGCGGGCGAGCCGCATACCGGCAGGCCGTCGATCCGTCCACCGGGCCTCCGGTCCTGCCTCCTCCCGTCCCGTCCCCAGGTCCGTCTGCGACGATGGACCGTCGACGGGCAGGAGAGAAGAGAATGACCGATGGACCAGGAACGGCGGCCGGGGCTGCGAACGAGCCCGAGGAAGAACCCACGGACGAACCCACGGACGAACTGACCGACGAGCCGACCGATGCTCCCGCCGACCGCGCTGCGGTCTCCGCCGGGAGCGAGGGCGCCGACGAGCCGCCGCCCGTCCCCGTGCCGACTCCCGGCGGGAACGGCGACGGCGACGACCACGTGCTCCTGCCGCATCCGGACCTGCCCACCTGGCGCGAGGACTACCCGTACGACACCCGGATGACGGAGCGCGAGTACCAGAAGACCAAGCGGGCGCTGCAGATCGAACTGCTCAAGATGCAGGGGTGGGTCAGGGCGAACCGGGCCAAGGTCGCGATCCTGTTCGAAGGGCGCGACGCCGCCGGCAAGGGCGGCACGATCAAACGGTTCACGGAGAATCTCAATCCCCGCGGGGCGCGCGTGGTGGCGCTGGACAAGCCCAGCGAGAAGGAACAGACGCAGTGGTACTTCCAGCGCTACGTCTCCGTGCTGCCCTCGGGCGGCGAGATCGTCCTGTTCGACAGGTCCTGGTACAACCGCGCCGGTGTGGAGCGGGTCATGGGGTTCTGCACGCCGACCGAGTACCTCGAGTTCATGCGGCAGGCCCCGGAGGTGGAACGCATGCTCGTGCGCAGCGACACGTTCCTCATCAAGTTCTGGTTCTCCGTGTCCCGAGAGGAACAGCGGCGGCGTTTCGCCCAGCGCCACTCGGACCCGGTGCGCCGCTGGAAGCTGAGCCCCATGGACCTGCAGTCGCTCGACAAGTGGGACGACTACACCGAGGCGAAGGAGGCGATGTTCTTCTACACGAACACCGCGGACGCGCCGTGGACCGTCATCAAGAGCAACGACAAGAAGCGGGCGAGGATCGAGGCACTCCGCTACGTCCTGTCGGTCCTCGACTACGACGAGAAGGATGTCGACGTTGTCGGCACACCGGATCCCCTGATCGTGGGGACCGGGCCGAACTCGCACCTGGTCGAGGCCGGCGAGCAGTCCACCCGCCGCTTCCCGACGCTCTAGCGGCTCAGGTGCTGTAGCTGGAGGTGGCCGCGAATCCGGCGAACATGAGGACCACCAGGAGGATCCCGAACAGGATGGCGAGGCCGTAGAGCACGACGTTGATCCAGCCGAGCACCTTCCCCGCCGTCGCGGGCACGCCGAGGCGTTCGGCCTTCCTCGCCTGCCAGATGGCCAGCGGCCCCAGGACGATCCCGGCCACGAACAGGCCCACGATGCCGAGGATCAGGGAGAGCTGTGCCGCCTTCTCGCCCTCGATCGACTGGTAGGACGACTGGTACGGTCCCGGCTGGTAGCCCCCCTGGTAGGGCTGGGTGGGCGGGTAGGGAGCGCCGCCCTGGCTGCCGTACGCACCGCCGTCGTACGGGCTCGAATGGCGGCCTGAGTAGGGGAGCTCGCTGGGGTAGGGGTCCTGGGACATGGCGGGTTCCTCTGCTCTGCTGGTGCGCGGGTGCCCCGGAGCTGTTGCTGCCGGGGCACCATCATGTCGCGTCCGACCCGCCGGCGCATACCCCGCACCGCCGGGTTCCCGGGACCGGGCCCGGGCCCGGACCCCTGCTGCTAGGCGTCCACGCGCTGCGCGGACCGCAGACGGGAGTGGCGGTTGCCGTAGGCGAAGTAGATGACGAAGCCGACCACGAGCCAGCCGGCGAAGAACAGCCAGGTGATGGTGGCCAGGTTGAACATGAGGTACAGGCACAGGGCGGCCGAGGCGATCGGGATGACCTTGCCGAACGGGACCCGGAACGCGGGCCGGAGGTCGGGGCGCTTCCGGCGCAGCACGATGATCCCCAGGCTGACCGTGATGAAGGCGGACAGCGTGCCGATGTTGATCATCTCCGCCAGCACCTCCACCTGCGTGAACCCGGCGAGCAGGGCGACGACGACGCCGCACAGGATCTGGGTGCGTGCCGGCGTCGCGTGCTTGTCGGAGGTGCGGCTGAGCCCGCGCGGCAGGAGGCCGTCGCGGCTGAGCGCGAAGATCACGCGGGCGAGTCCCATGAGCAGCACCATGATCACGGTGGTCAGACCGATCAGGCTGCCGAGCGAGATGATGCCCGCGGCCCAGTCGGCGCCCACGAGCTGGAAGGCGGTGGCGAGCGACGGCGCACCCGAGGCGCCGAGCTCCTTGTAGGAGACCATGCCGGTGACCACGAGGGTCACCAGGATGTAGAGGACGCTGACCACCGCGAGGCCCGCGAAGATGCCGCGCGGCAGCGTGCGGCTGGGGTTCTTCACTTCCTCCGCCGATGTGGCGACGACGTCGAACCCGATGAAGGCGAAGAAGACGAGGGCGGCACCCGAGATGATGCCCGTGAAACCGAAGGCCGCCGGGGAGGCGCCGCTCAGGAAGGAGAGGAAGGGCTGGTTCGCCCAGTCGGAACCGGTCTCGGCGGCAGGCTCGGAGGCGGGCACGAACGGCGCGTAGTTCTCGGGGCTGACGTAGAAGAAGCCGACGACGATCACGAACAGCACGATGCCGATCTTGATGACGGTGAACACGCTGTTGACCCGGGCGGAGAGCTTGGTCCCGTAGATGAGCACGGCCGTGAAGATCGCCACGATCAGCAGCGGCCCCCAGGTGAGGTCGAGCCCCAGGAGGCTGATCTCCGCGGGGATGTCGAGGTCGAGGACGCTGAAGAGATCCGAGAGGTAGACCCCCCAGAACTTGGCGATCACGGCCGCTGCCATGAGCAGTTCGAGGATCAGGTTCCAGCCGATGATCCAGGCCAGCAGCTCGCCCATCGTCGCGTAGGTGAAGACGTAGGCGCTGCCCGCGACGGGCAGCGCCGTCGCGAACTCGGCGTAGCACATGATCGCGAGGGCGCATGTGATCGCCGCCAGCACGAAGGAGATGGTCACGGCCGGACCGGCGTTGAACGCCGCCGCCTGCGCACCCACCGAGAAGATGCCGGCGCCGACGGCGACCGCGACGCCCATGATCATGAGGTCCCAGGTGTTGAGGGACCGCTTGAGGCCGTGTCCCTTTTCGTCGGAGTCCCTGATCGACTGCTCGATGGACTTGGTCCGGAAGAGGTCCATGGGTGTGCTGATCCTTCATCTGTTCGGTGTGGAGGCCGGCCGCGGGAACGCGGCAGGCCCTTGTCGAGGATAGGAAACGAACGGGCCCGCCGCATCTTGGTGACGATGCGGCGGGCCCGTTCCCTCCGGTGCCGGAAGAGGCTATGCGTCGCGCTTGAGGAGGGCGTGGCGGGGACTGTCCGGGTTCATGAGCGAATGCTTCCTGCCGTAGAGGAAGTAGAGGGCCAGCCCGATCAGGAGCCACACGCCGAAGCGCAGCCAGGTCTCCCAGTGGAGCTGCAGGATCAGGAACAGCGACGCGAGGACGCCGAAGGCGGGCACGATCGGCATCAGCGGCAACCGGAAGGTGCGGGGTACCTCGGGGCGCGTGCGGCGCAGCACGATCACGGCGATGCACACCACGATGAACGCGGCGAGGATGCCGATGTTGGTGAGGTCGGCGACGGCGCGGATGGGGAAGACCCCGGCGAGGAGCGCCGCGGCGGTGCCGGCGATCCAGGTGACGCGCTGCGGCGTGCCGTTCCGGTCCGTCGTCGAGAACCAGGCGGGGAGGAGGCCGTCGCGGCTCATCGAGAACCACACGCGGGTGACGCCGAGCAGGAATGTGAGCATGACGGTGAGGATGGAGATCACGGCGAAGGCCGAGATGATCGTCGCGACGACCGGCAGGCCCACGGACTGGAAGGCGGAGGCGAAGCCCGCCGTCGGGCTGATGTCCGTGTAGTTCTGCATGCCGGTGAGGACGAGGGTCGCGAGGACGTACAGCACCATCGCGATCAGGAGCGACAGCAGGATGGCCTTCGGCATGTGCTTCTTGCCGTCGGTGGCCTCCTCCGCCGCGGTGCTCATGGCGTCGTACCCGAAGACCGCGAAGAAGACGGTGGCGGCCCCGGTGAAGACGGCGCCGAAGCCGGAGGGAAGGAACGGAGAGTAGTTGTCGGCGTTCACGTAGAAGAAGCCGAGGCCCACGATGCCGAGGATGAGCAGGATCTTGAGCCCGACGGCGATGAGCTCGAACCGGCCGAACGTCTTGGTGCCGCGGCTCAGGATGAAGGTGATGAGCAGGCACACCACGATCGCGGGCACGTTGACCACGCCACCCTCGATGGTGTCCGGCGTCCCCTGCATCCAGGTGGGCACGGTGACCCCGATCCCGGACATGAACTCGGTGAAGTAGCCGGAGATGCCGATGGCGACCACGGCCACGATCGCGATGTATTCGAGCAGGAGATCCCACCCGATGAACCAGCCGATGATCTCACCGAGGGCGACGTACCCGTAGGTGTAGGCGGAACCGGCCCTGGGGATCATGCCGGCGAATTCGGCGTAGGACAGCGCGGCCGCCGCACTGGCCAGCCCTGCGATCAGGAAGGAGATCAGGACGGCCGGCCCCACCGGCGCGCCGTCCTCGCCACCGTTGGCGACGAGCCCTGCCAGCGTGAAGATGCCCACGCCGATGATGCCGCCGACGCCGATGGCCGTCAGCTGCCACAGGCCGAGGCTCTTGAAGAGGCCGGTGCGGCCCGTCTCGTCCTCGACGTTGTCGATGGGTTTACGCCGCAGGATCGACTGCGTGCCCTGTACGCCTGAGCTGTTCGACATCATCGTCCGTTCCTAGGAGGGGTGGCATTTCCGCACCAGCCAAGTATGGGGCGGGCGACCCATCAGCGGAAGTGGGCGTACCTGAACGGAAAGGTTCATTCCTCCTTACGTGTTTCTTCCGGCGGCGGGTGGAGTCCGCCGAGGACGAGGTCGAGGTACCGCTCGACGCCGGTAGCTGCAGTTGCGGGCCGGCCTGCCGCCTCGGGGGTGAGGGAGGCGAGCATGCGGATCATGACCAGCAGGTCCTGTCCCGTGACGTCCTGTCGGGCGCCGCCGCCGTCCCGGAGCCGTCGGGCAAGCTCCGCCGCGACGGGTGCGATGCGCTCGCGGAGCATCGCGAGGCCCGCGGACACGAAGCCGGAGTCCTGCAGCAGTTCCCGCAGGCCCCGGTCCTCGAGCTGCATGCGTGCGGTGGATCCGATGAACAGCCGTGCCGCGGCCCAGGGCTCGGCCGTGGCGAGGGCATCCGCGCCGACCGAGGCGACGTCGGCCACACGCTGTTCGAGGATCGCCTCGATGAGCGTCCGGCGGTCCGGGAAGCGGCGGTAGACCGTGCCCACTCCCACCCCGGCCTCCCGGGCGATGTCCTCGAATGCGCACTCGGCCCCGTGCTCGGCGAACATCCGTCGCGCCGCCGCGAGGACCACTTCGCGGTTGCGTTGCGCGTCCCGCCGAAGGGGCCGGACGACGGCGGAAACCGCCTCGGGTGGTTCAGGCGGGTGTGCCACGCGCCGCCGCCCGGTGGAGCCGGAACGTGAGGAGGAGCCGGTGCGCAGTGATGACGACGGCGAGCCAGGCGATGCCGAGGGTCCATGCCACGAGGACATCGGTGAGCCAGTGATGGCCGAGGAACACGCGGCTGAGTCCCATGGTCGCAGCGAACACGACGGCGAGGGTGATGGTCAGTGCCCTGGTGCGCTTGCGGTGCTGCCGCAGGACGAGCAGGTAGGCCACGATGCCCGCGATCACCAGGGCGTTCAGCGAGTGCCCACTGGGGAACGACGGCGAGGTCTCGTAGGGTGGGACGGCGAGTTCGATCGGCGGGCGCAGGCGGCCGATCGCGTCCTTGCCGGCGACGGTCATCAGCAGCGAGCCGAAGGCCGCGGCCGGTAGCAGGATCATCGGCGTCCAGGACCTGCGGCGCACGGCGAGCAGCACCAGGATCGCGACCGCCAGAATGGGCATGCCGATGGGGCCGCCGATGTGCGTGTAGCCCGTGATGGCGGCGTTGAGCCAGTCCTGCCGCAGCGACACGGCGAGGTCGAGGGCGGGTTGGTCGAGGGCTGCGACGCCGTCGGCCTCCACCACCGACTCGTACACCTCGGCCGATGCCGCGGTGAGGGCCGCGGCGACACCGCCCCCGATCGCGATGATGAGCAGCAGTGCCGCATGCGGTCCCAGCCACCGGGCGAGGGGCCGGACGCACCGCACGAGCAGGCGGCCGACCGGGGTCGTCCATCGCGTGAGATCGCGGGGTCCTACGTACTGGTCCTGGTGGGAGGGCATCCTCCGACTCTATGCCGGTCGTGCCGTGCCCGGCATTCCCCGTGGGTTCCGCCGCCGGCACTGGCGGTCCTGCCCCCGGCCTGCTGTGTTCCTGCGCTTGCGGGCGCTGTGCAACTAGGCTGGCGCCATGACCGACCCCGGAAGGATCCGCGACGTAGTCCGCGGCGTACCCGTGTTCCCCGACGTGATGCCGCCCTTCGACCCCTCGGCGGCGCCCTCCTCGCCCGTGGACCTCTTCGTGGAGTGGCTGGAGCGCGCGGTGCAGGACGGTATCGCCGCGCCGCACGCGGTCACCCTGTCGACGGTGGGCGAGGACGGCACCCCGGATGCCCGCGTCGTGATCGTGAAGGACGTGACGGCTGCCGGCTGGCAGGTCGCATCCAGCAGCGACAGTCCCAAGGGTCGGCAGCTGGCGGCGCATCCCGCGGCGGCGCTGACCTTCTTCTGGCCGGCCGCCGGGCGGCAGGTGAGGATCCGCGGTTCCGTCTCCGTCGGCAGCACGGACGAGAACGACGCCGACTTCCAGCGCCGCCACCCGGTGGCGCGTGCGCTCGTCTTGGCGGGGAGCCAGAGCGCGGTGATGGGCGGCCGCGAGGACCTGGACGCGGCGGTGGAGGACCAGGTGCGGAAGATCGACGCCGCCGGCGGCCTGGCCTCGACCACCTGGACCGTCTACACGGTCGCCGCCGACGCCGTCGAGTTCTGGCAGGCCGACCAGGAGCGCAGGCATACGCGGCTGCTCTACACCCGCTTCGGGGAGGGCTGGCGCAGGACCATGCTCTGGCCGTAGTCCGTCTCCGGACGACGGCCACCCCCGGCACGACTGCGTCTATGCGGGGACGGTCCCCGATCCGACCGGGGTCCCTCCGACCCGCACGCGGAGCTTGTGCACGAAGTCGAGCTTGTCGACGACGGCGGGCGGTAGGACGAACGGGTACAGGTCATTGGCGCCCATGCTGCGGTTGACCTGGTTGAGGGCCACGGCGAGCGGGATCCAGGTCTCGCGGACCACCGTCCCGAAGTCCTCGGTCGTGTCCGGTCCCGGGCCCGAGGCGAGTCCATGGTTGCGGGCCGTGTCCACCGTGTCGCAGATGTGCAGGTAGTGGGCGAACGTCTCGGCGAAGTCCTCGTACGGGTGCATGGTCGCGTACATCGAGATGTGGTCGTTCTCCCAGCCCTCGGGTGCGCCTTCGTCGTAGTGGCGCTTGATGGCGTCCTGGTAGCTCGCACGGTCGTCACCGAACAGGTCGCGCGCCCTCCCCGTCAGCTCGGCATCCGAGAACACGAGCGTGCCCTCGAAGTAGTGTCCGGTCTCGTGCCGGAAGTGCCCGAGCATGGTGCGGTAGGGCTCCTCGAGCCTGGCCCGCATCTTCTCGCGGTGGGAGTCGACGGTCTCCGCGAGGTCGATGGTGATCAGGCCGTTCTGGTGTCCGATGACCACCTTCTCCTCGACGCTCGAGAGCAGGTCGAAGGCGAGGCCGCGGTCCGGGTCCTCGGTCCGGTCCCGGATCGGCAGGCCGAGCCCGTCGAGCTCGTAGATGAGGTGGCGCTTGGACCGCTCGGCGTCGAGGAACTGCGCCAGTCCGGTGGTGTCGTGGTCGTCGGGGCGCGTCCGCGTGAGGTTGCAGCTGAAGCATTCGTCGCCCTCCTCCCGCACCAGCCAGGTGCACCCCGACAGCTTCAGGTTGACGCAGCGACGGAGTACCTGGCCCTCGAGGTCGCGGTAGGCGCCGTCGTCGTCGAGCGGTGCGATGGCCCGCTCGCCGCGGTGGAAGCCGAGCTGCGTGCGGCAGGCGAGGCAGCGGGAGTTCTCGAAGAAGAGGGGCGCCGAGCAGACGGCACAGGCGAAACGTTGCATGGAGGGTCCTGGGATTCGTGGGCGATGGCGTGTCAGCCGAAGAAGACGATGCGGATCAGGGCGGCGGTCCCGAGAACGAGGATGGTCGCCCGCAGTGCGAGCGGGGAGAGCCTGCGGCCCACGCGGGCGCCGAGGAAGCCGCCGAGGGTGGCGCCGACGGCGATGAGGAGCACCAGCGAACAGTTGATCGACTCCCAGGCGAAGGCCATGAACGTCACGGCGGCCACGCTGTTGACGGCGGTGGTCAGGACGTTCTTGATGGCGTTGATGCGCTGCAGGCTCTCGATGGTCACCATGCTCATCAGGCCGACGATCAGGATGCCCTGCGCCGCACCGAAATAGCCGCCGTACAGGCCGAGGACACCGATCCCCGCGAGGAGGAGCAGGGAACGACGGCGGGACGGCGCCGCGTCCGGCGCACTCTCGGCGGCCTTGGCCGCGGCGGCGCGCTGCACCCGGGGGGCCAGCGCCACCATGACCAGTCCGATGATGATGAGGGCGGGCACGATCGCCTGGAAGGCCTGTGCCGGCAGGACGAGCAGCAGGAGCGCCCCGCCGAGCCCGCCGAGGACCGAGAGGGGCAGGAGCCGCAGGAGCAGGCGCTTGTTCGCGGCGATCTCGCGGCGGTAGCCCCACGATCCGGACAGACCGCCGCCCACCAGGCCGATGTTGTTGGAGATGTTCGCGACGATCGGCGGGTAGCCGAAGAGCAGGAGGGTGGGAAAGGTGACCAGGGTGCCGGAGCCGACGACGACGTTGATCATTCCGGCCCAGAAGCCGGCGGCCAGGATCACGGCGATCTCGAGCAAGCGGGGTCCTCTCGGTGGTGGGAGGTGTCCGCCGATTCAGGGCATCGGGATGCGCGGCGGGAAGGGTGACCAGGCCAAGGATATGCCTGGTCACCCTTCCCTGCGGACCGACCCGGACCGGATGGTGCGTCAGGCGTCCTCGCGGTCGGGACTCTCGAGGATGAAGAAGTTCGACTGCTTCCCGTCCTTGCGCTGCTCCTGGTAGATGAAGTTCAGCCGGCGCTCGTCGAATGTCCGGAACCACTCCTCCCAGCTCACGTGGCGCAGCTTGTCGGTGTCCTCGTTGAAATCGAAGCGGAGGACGCCGAGGTGGTCACCGTGTTCCGTCCCGTCGACGGTCGCTGGACGGGCGTCCCGCGACTCGGCCCACTGCTTGATGACCTCGTGGTGTGTCGTCGCCAGGCTGCGGCCCTCCCGCTCGGGGTCCTCGTCGGGCGAGGTGATCTCCTGCGAGTACTTCAGCGATTTCGAGGTCTCGGATCCTGTGCGGATCCGGCCGCCGTCCGGGCCGGCACCCACCTCCGCGGAGGTGTCCTCCTCCTCGGAACGGGACCGGTCGCCGCCGGCCCCGGACGGGCCGTCCGTGGAGTCCTGCCGGGCCGAGGCCACCGCATCGACGAGTTCGTCCTTCCGCATCCCCGAGGTGCCCGGCAGTCCCTCCTCCCTGGCCTCCTTGCGGAGCTCGTCCACCGTCATCCCGCGTAGTTCGGTCTCACTGACCTCGGGGGTGTTCGGGGTCTGATTCCCGGGTTCGTCCGCCATGCTGATCTTCCTTCCGGTCGATGCTCCCGCGCAGATCGGCAGGTCCGGTCGGCACGAAGAACTAAGCGTGCTTATCACTTTCCCGGCGACCGGGGCCGGTGTCAAGGAGAACGGGCGACCCCGGCTCAGTGGCCGAAGGTGTCCGAATCGACGATCTCGGCCTCGCCGGTGTCGAGCCTGTAGATGCGGGCCAATTCCTCTCCCGACAGTTCGAAGTCGAAGACGGCGAGGTTCTGCGCGAGCCGTTCCGGGTTGGACGATTTCGGGATGGCGACCATGCCCTGCTGGACGTGCCAGCGCAGCACCACCTGTGCGGGGGTCCTGCCGTGCGCCTCCGCGATCGCGACGACGCCGGCGTCGTCCAGCAGTCCGCTGCCCGGGCCGAGCGGGCTCCAGGACTCCGTCACGATGCCGTGCTCGTTGTGGAACGCGCGTTCCTCGATGCGGGGCCGCTGGGGGTCGAGCTGGATCTGGTTCACGTCGGGCACGATCCCGGCGTCGAGAACCTGCTGCAGGTGTGCCGGCTTGTAGTTGGACGTCCCGACGGCCCGTACGAGTCCCTGCTCCATCAGCGCCGCGATGCCCTGCACTGCCTCGACATGGCGACCCTGGTCGGGGTTGGGCCAGTGGACGAGCAGCAGGTCCACGTAGTCGAGGCCCAGCAGTGCCGCGCTCGCCTCGAGCGCCCGTCGGACGCCGTCCTTGCTGTGGTGCTCGCGGTTGAACTTGGTGGTGATGAACAGCTCGTCGCGGGCGACGCCCGAGCGGCGGATGCCCTCACCCACGCCCTTCTCGTTGCGGTAGTTCTCCGCCGTGTCGATGAGCCGGTATCCGGTGTCGATCGCGAGGCTGACGGTCTCCGCCGCCTCGTCGTCGTCGAGCGGCCAGGTGCCGAGTCCGAGGAGGGGGAGGTGCGCGCCGCCGCGCAGCTGGACGGTGGGGGCGAGTGCCATGGTGGAGCTCCTGCTCGAGGGGTGGTGTCGGTCCAGCCTCCACCGACGGCCTCGGCGTCGTCAACACGCGGTCCCCGACCTCGGAGGGCAGGGGGACGATTTCGTTTCGGTCTCGAAAGGATCAAGGTAGGCCGGAGGAATCCTCAAGATCGGTTCAAGGCCGGCCGTGCGGCGGCGACCTGTTCCGGGGAGAAGTAGTAAGGGTACTTAATTTCACATCCCGAAAGAATGGGCCTATAGTCTCTGGCAGGGCCTAGCAGCGGGCCATCGAACCACCATCGTGGAGCTGATCATGGAAACTTCCCTTTTTGTCGATCCCCATCCGCAGTCCGTCCAGGCTGCCGAGCCGGAGCAGTCCGCGTGGGGTGCGTTCCCGAGGATTTCCCCCAGTCCGACTCCCCGGGTCGAGGAGTCGGAGTTTCCCGACGATCTCACGGTCGTGTCCACCCGGCAGCTGCGGGTCCTGTGCAACCAGGCCTACCGCCTGCTCGACCGCGATTTCCCGCCCATGGAAGCCCTGCACCGGTACGAGCTGCTGGTCGAGGAGATCGAGCGGCGGGAGGTGCAGGCCGAGGCCCGCACCGCCCCGGTCAGGGCGCGCAGCGGCTTCCGTGACAACGCGCTGTTCTCGCGGTTCGAGCTCTTCAGCGACGGGACCATGGTGGGCCACGTGAAGTACGAGATGAAGGGCTCACACGCGGTGCTGATCCAGGCCGTCGTCGACCCGCGTTTCGACGCCGTCGACGTGGAGCCGGCACTCGTCCGGGAGGTCCTGCTGAACGCGCACAAGCGGCGCATCGCCGTCGTCCCCTACTGCCCGCGGGTCCGCGCGTTCCTCACCGAGTTCCCCCAGTACCGGGCGCTGCTGCCCGCGGACCAGCGCCGCAGGCTCGAAGCGAGCCTGCGGGACGGCGGCACCGCCTAGCCCGCACGTTGCCGGCTCGACCGGCGGGAAGCGGCCGTGGGCTGCGACGGGGTACCGCGCGGATGGGCGGAGCAGTACGCGCTCCACCATCGCGCCGACCGAGCCGCAGTCACCTGGTCCGTCCCACCGCCGTCCCGCCGTCCGAGTGCTGCGAGGCCCGTGCTGTCAGACGCGGACGAGCATCTTGCCGGTGTTGGCGCCGTTCATCATGTCGAGAAAAGCCTGCACGGAGTTCCCGATGCCGTCCACCACGGTCTCGTCGAAGACCACGCTGCCGTCCGACAGCCATCCGGTCATCTGCTGGACGAACTCGGCCTGCAGGTCCTGGTGGCGGCCGACGATGAAGCCCTCGAGCTTGAGGGACCGCGTGACGAGGTTCGCCATGTTGTCCGGTCCCGGCGTCCGCTCCGTGGCGTTGTACTGCGAGATCGCGCCGCACAGCGCGGCGCGCCCACCGGTGTTCAGGCGGTCCAGCGCCGCCTCGAGGTGGTCGCCGCCGACGTTGTCGAAGTACACGTCGATGCCGTCGGGTGTGACCTGGCGCAGCTGCTGCCGCACCGGCGCGTCCTTGTAGTTGAATGCCTCGTCATATCCGTACCGGCTCTTGAGCAGGGCCACCTTCTCGGCGGACCCCGCCGAGCCGATGACGCGCGATGCGCCGAGCTTCCGTGCCACCTGCCCTGCGATCGAGCCGACGGCGCCGGCCGCTCCGGAGATGAAGACGACGTCGCCCTCCCCGAGCCCTGCGACGCGCTTGAGTCCGGCGTAGGCGGTGAGACCCGTCATGCCGGCCGCACCGAGGAAGACCGACAGGGGCAGGTCCGTCTCCGGCAGGGGCGAGAAGTGGGCCGCGGGGCCCTGTGCGAGGTCGCGCCAGCCGTAGCTGTGGAGCACGGCGGTGCCCACGGGCATCGCGTCGGAGTCGGATTCGACCACCCTGCCCACCGCGCCACCGGTCATCGTCTCGCCGAGTCCGAAGGGCGGGACATACGACCGGGAGTCGTTCATGCGCCCGCGCATGTAGGGATCGACGGACACGTAGTCGTTGCGGACCCGGACCTCACCCGCGCCGAGTGCGGGCAGTTCCGCCGTCACGGTGGCGAAGTCCTCCTCGGTAGGACTGCCGACCGGGCGCCGGACGAGCTGGATCTGTGTGCTGATGGCCATGGTGCTCCTTGTGCTGGTTGCTTCCTGCAGGCGACAAGCGATTATCCGGAGGAATTATTGCGGTTACAGGGCGGCGGCCAGTCGGGCCCGAAGTTCGGCCGCGGGTCCCTCGATGGCTGCGGGTCCTGGCCCGGGTGCACGTCCCCACAGCCAGAGGAGGAGCGGTTCCGCCGTACTCCGGAGGGTCGCCTGGCCGTCCGCGGCGATGTCACGCTCGACGACGGCCCGCCGCCGGTCGAGTCGGATGTCCCAGGAGTGGCCTCCCGCCTCGAGTCGTACCACCGCCCCCGAGGCCGACGGATCGGGGTGTCCGCGCCCCAGCATGACCGTCAGGACCTCGTCGATGCCGTCCAGTACCAGCTCGGCGTCCAGGGGCGTGGTGCCGCCCGCGACCGTGTCCTCGAGGTCGAAGCGGTGGATCGCGGTCTCATGGGTGAGGCGCCGGATCCAGAA
Organism: Arthrobacter sp. TmT3-37; assembly: GCF_054510835.1. Classification (NCBI taxonomy): domain Bacteria; kingdom Bacillati; phylum Actinomycetota; class Actinomycetes; order Micrococcales; family Micrococcaceae; genus Arthrobacter; species Arthrobacter sp. TmT3-37. Next base: position 48,630 of record NZ_JBTNDU010000004.1, read on the forward strand.
GCCGACCGTCTGGTCCTCCGGGACCCAGGTCTCGGCGCGGTCGCCGGGCTCATGCGCATCGAACTGCTCGATCAGGCTGGCGTAGCAGTGGGCGAGGAGTGCCTGCGGAGGGAAGCTACCCACACTGACGGGTGGCCAGCCGTGGCTCGGCCTCACGCCCGTCCGGATCGTCTCCGCCTTCTGCAGGAAGACGATCGCGGTGTGGCGTACCAGGTCCTCGCCCGTCCAGCCTGGGCAGGCCGGCACCGGGCGGTCGAGCGCGGGCCCGACGAGGTTCGAGAGGGTGCGGTACTCCTGGTCCAGCAGTTCCCTGTACCGGCCGAACGGAAGGGCGTGCGGTGAGGGCTGCTCCATCCACCGAGTCTAGGGGGGAGCGACTGGAGGTCGCCCATGTTACTGGTGAGTAATATTGCTGTCATGCACCTGATCTTCCGCACGATGCTGCAACTGCTCCTGTCGCGCAGGCGGCCTGCCCTCGGCATCTGGGATTCCAGCAGCGTGACCCTGCGCGTACTTCCGACGGACATCGACATCGCGATGCACATGAACAACGGCATGTACTTCTCCGTCTTCGACCTCGGGCGCTTCGATCTCATGGTGCGCAGCGGCGTGTGGGCGCAGATGCGCCGCAGGAGGTGGAGCCCGGTTGCCGCCGGCGAGACCATCAGCTTCCGTAAGTCCCTTCAGCTCGGCCAGCGCTACGCGATCGAGACGCGCATCATCGGACTCGATGAGCGAGCCATCTACTTCGAGCAGCGGGCAGTGGCCGACGGCGAGATCTACGCCCGGGCCTTCATCGCCACACGCCTGGTCTCCGGGTCCGGGCCGGTGAGCAACGAGGAGATCGTCACCGCGTTCGGTGCGCCGCCCGAGGACCTGGTGCTGCCCGAGTGGATCCACGAATGGCGACTCAACAACGCGCTCCCGAGCACCCGCAGGCCTGCGCCGCATTCCTGGTAGCGCCCGGCGCTGCAGATCGGAGAGCTCTTGCAGTGAGCTCCATGCGTCAACTAATGTTGACGCATGGAGGTGGAGCGGATGAAGACACTCGTTGGCTCGATGGATGGGAAAGGGCCGGCAGAATCCCTGCAGGCGATTGCCGAACTGCACCGCGAGGTGGGCCGGGCCGAGGCCGGGCTCGTGCGTGGTGCACGTCAGGCCGGCTTGTCCTGGGAGGCGATCGCGCAGTGCCTCGGGGTGAGCAAGCAGGCCGTGCACCGGAAGTACGGGAAGCAGTAGCGGCGCACGTGCCTCGCCCTTCCTGGCTGCCGTGTCAGCCGGTGGGTTGTGCGAGCTGCAGCAGGTTGCCGACGGTGTCGTCGAGGACTGCCACGATGACAGGGCCCATCACGGTCGGCGGCTGCGTGAAGGTGACACCGAGGGCCGTCAGCCTGTCGTACTCGGCGTGCACGTCCGCGACCCCGAGGACGCAGAACGGGATGCCGTCGGCGGCCAGCGCGTCGGTGAAAGGCCCTGCGGCAGGGTGGCCTTTGGGCTCGAGGGAGATCTGCGTGCCGTCGGGGCGATCGGGATCGATCACGGTGAGCCAGCGGTGCTCGCCCATGGGGATGTCCGCGGACACGGCGAAGCCGAGGTGCTGGGTGTAGAAGTCGAGGGCCCGCTGCTGGTCGTCGACGAAGATGCTCACTGCTTCGAGTTTCATGATTCTGCCTTCCGGGGCGGCCAGCGGTCGAGGATCCCGGCCAGTGGCGAGGTGTCGATGGTGTGGAACCGGTAGCGGCCACTGCGTTCGGAGTGCACGAGCCCGGCCGCCTCCAGGATGTCGAGGTGTTGTGCCACCGCCTGGCGTGACGGGGTGATGCCGTGGTTCATGGCGAGCTTCGAACACAGCTCGAACAGGGTCTGCTTCTCCCGGCCCAGGAGTTCATCCAGGAGCGCCCGCCGCGTCTCGTCGGCCAGCGCCCGATAGATCTCCGTCACGCGAGCATAATAGGTAAGTTCTCGGTTACCTGTAAAGGGGCTCGTCGTCGGGACAGGTGCGGGCTGTGCGCGGGCGGCCGGCCACCTGCCGGGGTGAGGAGGAGAATCGGTTTCCTCCGCCTCATCGCACTCACGGACGTCACGATCGGAATATTTTCCGGTTCAGGACCGATTGTCATTGCGCTCCCGCTTCAGGCAGGGTTTCGTTGACGGATGACATTCGATGCAGGGTTTCCCAGGGCAGTGACCGAAGACGTCGGATGGCTGGCGGCCGTCGACGAGGCGATCAACAACGCCTTCGCGAAGCCCACCGAGATCTTCTCGGGCATCGTGTTCTTCCCGATCTCCATCGGGGATGTCAGCTTCCCCGCCGTCGTCGCCTGGCTCATCCTTGCCGGCATCGTCTGCACCATCTATTTCGGGGTCCCCCAGTTCCGCGGCCTGAAGGTCGGCTACGAAGTGGTTCGCGGACGCTACTCCTCCAAGGACGATCCGGGCGAGGTCCCGCACTTCCAGGCGCTCACCTCGGCACTCTCCGGAACCGTCGGCCTCGGCAATATCGCAGGTGTCGGCGCAGCGATGGCCCTCGGCGGCCCGGGAGCCACGTTCTGGATGATCTGCGCGGGGCTGATCGGCATGGCCACGAAGTTCGCCGAGTGCACGCTCGGCGTGAAGTACCGGGAGGTCCACGAGGACGGCAGCGTCAGCGGTGGTCCCTTCAAGTACCTGCCCATCGCGTTCCGGAAGCTGGGCCGCATCCCGGCGAAGATCCTGACCGGCGTCTTCGCCGTCGCCATCCTCATCTTCGGTCTGGCAGGCGGCAACATGTTCCAGGCCAACCAGACCTTCGCCCAGGTGCAGAACGTCACCGGTGGCGAGGACGGGTTCCTCGGGAGCGCCGGTGCCGCCCTCATCTTCGGTGTCGTGCTCGCGTTCTTCGTGGCGATCGTCATCCTCGGCGGCATCAAGTCGATCGGCGCCACGACGTCCCGGCTCGTCCCGGCCATGGGTGGCATCTACGTCCTGGCCTGCCTCTTCGTCATCATCGTGAACATCGAGCAGGTGCCCGCTGCGTTCGGTGCCATCATCGGCGGCGCATTCAACCCGCAGGGCATCGCGGGCGGCATCCTCGGCGTCCTGATCGTCGGCTTCCAGCGTGCGTCCTTCTCCAACGAGGCCGGCGTCGGCTCGGCAGCCATCGCCCACTCCGCGGTCAAGACCCGCCGTCCGGTCAGCGAGGGCTTCGTGGCCCTCTACGAGCCGCTCGTGGACACCGTGCTGATCTGCACCATGACCGCCCTCGCGATCGTGATCGCCGGTGCCCCGAGCCTGCAGGCGGGCATCGATCAGGTCCAGGGTGGCGGGGACACGCCCGATGGCGTCATCCTCACGTCGGACGCATTCGCGACGGTCCTGCCATGGTTCCCCATCGTCCTGGCCGTCGCCGTCGTCCTGTTCGCCTACTCGACTCTCATCACGTGGTCCTACTACGGACTCAAGGCCTGGGAGTACCTCTTCGGTCGTGGCAAGGTGGCGGAGCTGACCTACAAGGTCATCTTCCTGTTCTTCACGGTGGCCGGGTGCGTGCTGACCTTCAGCCAGGTCATCAGCTTCGCCGACGCCGCGCTGTTCGTCTGCGCCTTCGTGAACCTGCTCGGCGTGTACTTCCTGCTCCCCGTCATCAAGCGGGAGATGCGCGACTACCTGGCCGATCGCCGAAGCGGGAAGCTACTCCTCCTCGGCATCGAGAAGGACGAACTGCGGGCCGAGAAGTAGCTGATCTCCACCCGCCCGGTCCTGGGGCGGATGGACCACCTGCTCGGTGCTGGCGATGGCTGATCGGCTACACGGATGCGCCGATGGGTCGTCGTGGGGCAGGGGTGGAGGGAGCTCCCGCCGGTGCCTTCCTCGAGTGTGATCAAGACTGCTCGTGCCGCGACGGTACGGGGACGAACCAACCGGATCATCGGGGGAGTGCCCGCGTTCGTCCTCGCGTGCTGAACCCGGCGGCCAGGAGGGTAAGCGCTGCCGCCAGGACGAGCGGTGCCCAGCCGGCGGAACCTGTGATCGTACCGGCGGCGGCCGTGCCGGCGGATCCTGCCGCGATCTTGAGGGCGCCGACCCAGACAAAAACCTGCCCGCGTGCCGCGCGGGGCGCATATTCGCTGCGCGCGGCGAGTGTCGCCGCGAAGAACAGCGCGTTGGCGATCCCGGCCAGACCGAAAGCGAGAAGTGACGTCGGGAGGTCCTGCCCGAGAGCGACGAGTACCAAGGTGACGGCGACGAGGACGGACAGCAGGGTCATCAGCCGGTCGGCGTCCCCGCGCAGCGGTCGGAGCATCAGGCCTATTGATCCGAGCAGGTTTCCCACGCCGTATCCGGCGACCAGTCCACCGGCCGTGGATGCGCCGCCCATCCCCGGGGCGATCGCGACAGCGTGGATCGGAAGTGCTGCGACCGAGAAAGCGACGGTGGCGGTCAGGCCCAGGGTGCGCCGGAGCGGACCGTATCGCACGATACCCGCCAGGGTCCGTAGAGGTGAGGGGACATCGACCGCCGGGTCCGGCGGGGTCTGCCGGGGAAGCGCCAGCACTGCTCCTGCGCCGAGGACGGCTGCTGCGGCGAGGACCAGGGTTGCCGTCAGGGGGTGCGATGCCGCCGCGATCCACGCCACTGCGGCCGGTCCGAGTGTGCCGCTGAAACCATAGGTCGCCACATCCCAGCTTTGCGCCCTGCGCTGGGCGTGCTGGTCAGCCCCGGCGATGGACGGCAGGCGGCTACTGATGCCACCGGTGAGCATCGGCCCGAACATCCCGGAGACGAGGAGCAGGACAGCGGGCCAGAGTGCCCAGGTGACCGGCATGAGCAGCGCAGCGGCGCCCAGCAGTACGCCGTGGAGGACCGCGGACACCGCGATCACCGCACGCCCGTCACGGGCGGTGTCCAGGCGGCGGGCAATGAAAGGTCCGAGGAGGTGAGGCGCGGTGATCGACGCCCCGAGGAGCCCCGCGATCCAGCCGGGCATCCCGAGATCATGCGCCAGGAGCACGATGGCGACGACGGCGCCGCCGTCGGCGCTGCGCACCAGCGTCGCGGCGACCACGTACCGAATCAGCGCACGGTGTCGTCGGCCTGTCCCGCGCGGTACCCGGCGTGGCACTTCTGGGTGTCTACTCGTCGAGGCCGAGCTCATCGATGACCTCGGTGACCCGGTGACGCTGCTCCTTGGTCAGGCCCTGAAGAGGCAACGGCAGGCTTGCGGCGGGCGCTAGCCCGAGCTGCTCAGCGATAGCGGCGACGACCCTGATGCTTCCCCCGCACTCGGCGAACAGATCCCACAAGGGCGTGAGCCGCCGGGATTCGGTGGCGGCATCGGACATCCGGCCCTCCTGGGCTGCCCGGGTGATCGTCCGGGCGATGACCGGCAGGGTCCCGCCGATGACCGAGTACCAGGCGTCGCATCCGGCGGCCAGGCCGGCAGCTGCGCCGGCGTCTCCGGACACGCCGATGCTCACGTGATCGGGGATGACGGCTCTGATGCTCCTGACCCGTTCCCGTGCATGCTCGGGGTCCGCGGGTACCGCGGGGATCTTGATCGATGCGATGCCAGGCAGTGCAGCGATCCTCCCGTAGAGCTCCGGGGTGAACGTGAAATGAGTGGTTCCCGGGTTGTCGTACACGATCACGGGCAGTGACGAGTGTGTGGTGACGGCCCGGAAGAGCTCGAACACGTCATCGGGGGTGAGCGGCTGGTAGGTCATCGGCGCCAGCAGCAGGCCGGCTGCGCCGGCGTTCTCCGCGTTGGTTGCGTTGGCCAGGACATGGGAGGTCCGCAGGGCTCCGATACCGACGAAGACCGGGGTGCCAGCAGCGTGCGCGACGGCGAGTTGGGCGACACGGCGCCGTTCATCGGTATCGAGGTACGCGTACGAGCCGGTTGATCCCAGTGCCGTGATCGAGTCGACCCGAGCTGCCGCAAGGCGTTCGACCAGGCGGATGAAGGATTCTTCGTGCACGGCGTCGTGGTGAATGGGTGTGAGGGGGAAGGCGCTGAGCCCGGTGAACATGGGTGGACTCCCAGGGGGTGGGGGGTGGGGGGTGGGGAAGTGAGGGAAAGCGTGATGATGTACCGGACGCAGGGCAGGTCCTGTGCCGGAGGTGCCTAGCGCGTGGGGCCGAGCTCGGGCGTGCTGCGTGCTGGTTCGGCGTCCGGGGTTCGGCGGCCGCCGCGTTGGGCTGCGGCACCGGCAAGGACCACCAGGAGGATCCCGGCGAGCTGGATGGGGGAGGGTTGCTGGTGAAGGACGATCAGGCCGAGGAGGAGTCCCATCGCGGGTTCCAGCGACATGAGCGTTCCGAAGGCGGTGGCTGTCATGCGTCGGAGGGCCAGCATCTCCAGCGCGAAGGGCAGTACCGGCAGCAGGACGGCCAGGCCCGCAGCTGCTGCGAGGACGCCGAAGTCCAGGTGACCGACTGCCTGTGGGACCCCGATGACCGCAGCTGTCAGGGCGGCGACGGGGATGGTCAGGGACAGGGCGGATATGCCCGTGAACCGGTCGCCGATCCGCTGGGTGAGGATGATGTAGATACCCCATCCGATCGCGGCCAGTGCCGCGTACAGGACACCGATCAGGTTCACCTCGCCGTGCCAGGGCTCGGTGAGGAGGGCGACGCCGCACAGGGCGAGTCCTGGCCAGACCAGAGCGCGGGCCGAGTGGGTCCGCAGGGCGGCGACGGTGAGTGGACCGAGGAACTCGATCGCGACTGCGGTGCCCAGCGGAATGTATTCGAGTGCGGACAGGAACCCGACGGTCACCAGCCCGGTCGTCACCCCGAGCCCGAAGAGCACGGGCACGTCGGGGCGGCGCACCCTGGACAGGGGTGGTCGCGCGATGATCAGGAAGATCACCGCGCCCATGCTCAGCCGGAGCCAGGCCGTACCTGCCGCGCCGATCTGTCCGATGAGATCCACGGACAGCGCGGACCCGAGCTGCACCGACACCATCGCGGTGACCGCCAGCCCCCACGGAGGGACGGACACTCCTGCCCGTGAGCCGATCATGATCGACCGTTCTCGCTGGGCAGGCCGTGTGCGCTGGTAGTACCGGGTGCACCGGACGTGTCGGCGGTGATCAGGCGGCGGGCGATCGAGATCTGGGGTCCAAGCCGCTTCAGGTGGCCGCACAAGTCATCCGCAGCAGCGATCAGGGCCTCATCGGTCAGAGGTGCCAGCGCATCCAGGATGAACAGGGCCGATGTCGTGGAGTCCGTGAGCTGGGTTCGCCGTCCCTGTCGCCAGTTCCAGCGGCGGCACGTCACGCCGGCGTCATCACTCCACACCACCTCTCCGGGCTCGGGATGCTCGATGACCGTCTCTCCGTTGCTGGCGGTGTCGAAGATCTCGTTCCCGGTCGCGCGGATGAGGGCGGCGGAACCCTGGTACCGGGTGAGGTCCTCGCCGCCGAGGGGGATCCGGTGCAGCACCGAGACCGCGTTGTAGATGTCCGTCAGGCGGTTCACGCGCGGCAGGCCCGAAGGCGTGCGCCGCAGGAGCGCCTCGAGGCTGTTTCGGGTGCGGTTCGGCTTCGCGCCGAAGCCCTGGTACGCCTCCCGCCATGATGCGACCTGAGGGAGGTCCGTGACCTGTCGCTCCGCCAGCCAGGTGCCTGCAACCGCTTCTGCACGGCGCAGCAACGCCTCGCTCCCGGCGTCACCGGGGCCGGGAACCAGCCCGTCGACGGCGATCAGCAGTGCCCGATAGTCGGGGCGCAGCGCGGACACCGCCGTATCGACGCGGGCCGCGTCGAGGAATTCCTGAAGCTGCCGTCGCTCAGTCATGGGTGCCGTCCTTCTGGGTCAACCCGACACCGGGCTCGAAGACGGCCAGCGTGAAGCGTGTCGGGGTCCCGCCGTGGTTCACATAGCTGTGGTCCACATCGCCGGCGAAGGTCAATGCGTCACCCTCGCCCAGGGCGACGGGCTCGCCGGCCACGGTGACCGTGAGCGATCCCTGCTGCACCTGCAGGACTTCCATCGTTCCTGCCGCGTGGGCCTCGCTGGTGTGCTGTTCCTGCGCTTCGAGCGTCCAGTCCCACAGCTCGAGGACATCCGGTGAGCGGGTGCCCGCAACCAGGACCCCGGAGCCACCGAGGTCACCCGTCCACAAAGCAGCCCCTTCGCCGCTCCGGGTGACCAGCACAGGAGCGCTGTTGGGAGGTGCCACCAACTCCGGCAGCCCCACACCCAGGGCATCGCTGATCTTCAGCAGTGTCCCCACACTCGCATTGCTCGCACCCTGTTCGATGTTGACGATCATTCGGCGGCTCACGCCCGTCGCTTCCGCCAGTTGATCAAGGGTCAGCCGTCGGTTCAGGCGCTCATCCTTCACGCGCTCGCCGATCACCTTCGCAAGCATTGCAGCATCGATCGTCATGAGTGCATCATACTGCACTTCAAGTGCACTCTTTTAGGGGGAAGCATTGAGCGACTGTCACCAAGATTCGACCATCGGACAGGCACTGTCACAGGGAGAGCCGGTAGTCCTGCAGTGAGGACCACCGGCTCTCGACTCGTGGCTACTTCTTCGGCTTCTGCACGACGACGGTCTGCTTGGTCGTCTCGGTTGCTCCCTTGCTGTTCTCGAGCACCCCGGTGTACACGTACTTGCCCGGGGCTCTGTTGGTGATGTCCACTGCCGCGCTTTGTGATTGCGGGGTGTTCCAGGCGAGCTTCCGGGTGTGGATCTGCTCACCGTTCTCGTACAGGGTGAATCTCCTGCCGTTCTCCCCAGCCTCGAGGTTCATGTTCACGGTGTAGTTGCCGTCGTGCGGTCCTTTGTCCTTACCGTGATCGATGGACAGTTTGGCTTTCCCTGGTGCAGTGGTGGCCTTGTCCTCGGACTTGGGCGGTACTGGTCCGTGCCACATGGCCGGGGTCAGGGGGGTCACTGTCAGGCTCTCGAGCGTCGCAGATCCTCCTTGGGAGAACAGGCCGATCTGGTTGGCGCCGGCGTTCGGGAAGACCTGGTCGGTGACGGTTGTCAGTCCGTCGTCGGCGAAGACTTCGACGGATGCGCGGTCGACGTAGATCCGCATGGCGACCCGCCCGTCTTTCAGCGGGACGGGGGCGTCCTCGATGGATGAGAACGCGGGGTGGAACCCCTCATTTCCGGAGTTGGTCCGGTCGACGAAGAGCCTGCTGGTCTCGGCGTTGAAGCCGATCTTCGTGGCTTCGGTGCCGTCCCCGAGGACGCTGAGTCCGAAGGACTCGGCGTCGCCCGGGCTGAAGACGGCGTCGACCTGGACGACGTCGCCTGTCACGGGAAGTGTCTCCGTGCCCTCCGCGATCTTTCGGGGGCCCGTGGTGTAGGCGGCGTCGTCTTCGCGGAGGATGTCGATCTGGTCGACGACTTTCTGCACGAGGCGGGGGCCGTCTGCGGTTTCGGTCAGGCTCACTTCGCGGGGGAGTGCCATGGAGCTCCGCCAGGTGCTGGTGGGGATGTCGTTGGCGTAGTCCCAGTTGCTCATCCAGCCGAGCATGATCCTCTTGTTGTCGGGGACGTTGCTGAAGGAGACGGCTGCGTAGTAGTCCTTGCCCCAGTCGAGCCAGTCGTAGTTCTCAAGGCGGCTCGTGGCCGGTTCGTCGGAAAACATGAACTCGTCCGCGAGGATGTGGCCCCAGCCTCCGCGGTTGTTGTCGACGACCTTGATGCTGGCTTCCCGTCCCTCGAACTCGCTGACGTTCCAGCTCGTCCAGTCGAGGGTTTCGCTGTTGTTGCCGGTCGCCGTGCGGACGACTTCTCCGTCCACGACGAGGTTGACGGAGGTCTCGTCACTGCGGATCTGGGCGGGTTCGTCGCCGAGTACGACGTGGTCGAAGGTGAGGTGGCCCCATCCTCCGGAGGCGTTGTCCACGATCCTCAGGGTGGCCTGCTTGCCCAGGTAGGCGCTGACATCCCAGTTCTCCCAGTTGAGTGATCCGGAGTTCTTTCCGGTGGCGGTGTGGACGACTTGCCCATCGATGACCAGTTCGGCCTGCAGGGTTCCGTCGGTGCGTCGTCCGCCGCCGACGAGGAAGCTCAGGTTCGAGGTGTCGATGGTGAACTCGGGCGACGTGAGTGTCCCGACGTTGTTGTCGCCGTTGGGGCCGGCTTCGAAGGTGTTGATGCGGCCGGTGCCGATGGAGTTCTCGCCGCCGGCCGTGGATGGGTTGCGGGCTGCTTCGAAGTCGCCGTCGATGGACCACCCCTGGTCGGTCAGGGTGCCTTGGGCGTATTCGAAGCCGTTGAAGAGAAGGGTGCCAGGTGCTGGATCGTTCTCGAGCTGGCCGCCGGGTACGTGGGGGTGGTTGCCGCCGCCGACGAGGAAGTTGATGTGGTCCTGGCTGCCGACGGTGAAGGTGGGGGACTCGATGGTCCCGACGGGCCAGTCGCCGTCGTTGAATCCGTTGATCAGCCCTGCCCTGCTGTATCCGGAGACGGTCAGCTGTCCTGGGAGTGCCCCCGGGGCCGGGGTGTCGGACCAGGGGCCGTTCTTCCAGTTGCCGGGTTCGTTGTCGGCGGTCCAGCCGTTGTACGTTCCGTCGTCGAAGCCGGCGAAGGTCGTCCCGTCGGGGATGGAGTCCACCGGTTCGGTGGTGTCGGAGGTGAAGGTGGTGCCGTCGAAGTCGCCCACGAAGTACTGTCCGCCGCTTCCTCCTGCGACAGCTCCTGGGTTGAGGTTGACGACCATCACCCATTTGATGGTGTTGGGGTCGCCATCCACCGCAATGGGGAAGAGGTCGGGGCATTCCCAGATACCTGCTGTGGAGTTCGCGGGTCCGAAATCGCTGAGGTGGGTCCAGTCCTTGAGGTTGTCGCTCTTGTAGAGGACGACCTTGTGGTCGGCGGCCTCGACCGTCGTCATCACCCAGTACGACCCGGCGGGACCGTCGTAGCGGAACACCTTGGGATCCCGGAAGTTCGCGGAGTTCCGATCCAGGACCGGATTTCCCTCGTACTTCGTCCAGGTCTGGCCCTCATCAGTGCTGTAGGCGAGGGACTGGGCCTGGCGACCAGCCAGGGTCGGGTGCGCACCCGTGTAGGCACTGGTGTAGACGGCAACGAGTGGCGGATCCTCTGCCGTGCCGAACCCGGATGAATTGGTCTCATCGACCACGATCGAGCCCGAGAAGATGTCTTCGATCGCGACGCCCTCGGTGTTGACGGTCTGGGGGATGGCCAGGGGCTGCTCTTCCCACTGCAGGAGATCCGTGGAGGTGGCGTGTCCCCAGCTCATGTTTCCCCAGGTCGTACCGAAGGGATTGTGCTGGAAGAACAGGTGGTATTCGCCCTTGTAGTACACCATCCCGTTGGGATCGTTCATCCAGTTCTTCTCGGGACTGAAGTGGATGAACGGACGGTACTGCTGGGTTGCGGGATCGACAGGTGCTTCTTCGGCCAGGGCTGGGGCGCTGGCGGCAAGGAGCGAGGCCGCCAGAGCGGCAATCACTCCAGCAGTAAGGGTGTGGCTGCGGGTTCCGGACTTCATGGTCTAGGTACGCCCTTCATTGCGCGTGTCAGCTGGACTGACAACGTTGTCAATTTGTGATCGTGATGCTACGCACTGTCCGGCGGACAATTCAAGAGCGTTTGTCTTCCGCTTCAGCTGCCCGCAGTTGCAGGGGTCGCAGGCACCGGAGCACCGCGGCTTTCGTATGCCTCCGGGCGTTGCAGCAGGGCACCGTGTGTGCGGCAGGTGGCGGCTGCGATGAGCATTGCTTCAGCCAGCGCGGTGTCCATTGCTGCGGATGTCTCGGGCATCCCGTGTCGGGCGAGAGTCGAAAGGACCGAGGACAGGGTTGCGTCACCGGCGCCCATGGTGTCGACGATGCGTCCAGGGAGATCTGCCACGGGTTGGTGGACCTCAGGATGCAGGGCGTGCAGGATCGACGCTCCCTCGGGCCCCGCGGTGGCGAGGACGGTCGGCGCTCCGGCATCGAGGAGGCGCCGGCTGAAAGTATGGAGGTCCTCGTCGGCGAGAAGCCTGGCGTCGTCGTCGCCGACTTTGCTGAGAAGGCTCCGTGTCGCTACAGCTGTGAAGTTGGCCAGGAACAGATCCCTGTCGGCCAGCATCCCTGATCGGGGATTGGGATCGACCACGAGGCGGCGCTCCGGTTGCTCGATCAGTGCGGTGAGGGCGTCGACCTCGCTCTGGTTGTCGAAGGGGAAGCAGCTGACGGCGACGAGCGTCGCCCGTTCCACTGCTGCCCTGTGAACGCCCTGATACACGAGGGTTCGATGCCGGGCGGCCTGGTTGAAGACGTACCGGGGTTCGCCGTTCGTGCGGTCGGATACGGCGCGCGCGGTGCCATGGGGTGCGGGTGTTGCCAGAAGCTCCACGTCGTGATGGTCGAGGAAGTCCTTGATGCGTCGGCCGTCGGCGTCGTCACCGACCATGGCGACGAGGGTCGCGGGGACGCCGAGCAGGGTCAGTCCGACAGCTACGTTCAGTGCTGCCCCGCCGGGAAAGGATTGGGATCCGGATGGTTCGCGCAGTTCGTCGATGAGGGCGTCGCCGATCACGACGACGCTGCGGGTGGTCTGGGCTGTCATTGTGGTTCTTTCTGTCGTGCTCAGCGCTGAGCGGGGGAGATTTCACCACTGCCACGGACGATGAGGGTGGTCGGGATGATGCAGGTGCGCGGCGGTGCCACTTCTCCGTCGAGCCGGCCGATGAGGCGCTGAGCAGCGGTACGGCCGATGTCCTCCGGGTTCTGGGCCACGACGGTGACTCCTGGATCGAGCAGGTCCGAGAGTTGAAAGTCGTCGAAGCCCACAAGGGCTGTGCGTCGGTGTGCCTGGCGGGACCTCAGTGCCCGAATTGCACCGATGGTCACCAGGTTCTGGCTGCTGAAGACCGCCGTGGGTGGCGTGGGGGAGTCCAGCAGAGCGAGCATTGCCTGCGCTGCCGAATGTTCATCATGCAGATTCTCGATGACCGGGATGTCACCGGTCGGCACCCCTGCCCGCCCGAGAGCATCGAAGAAACCGCTGCGCCGCTGCGCCGCCGTGTAGATGTCACTGCGGTCTCCCAGGTAGGCGATGCGTCGATGGCCATGGTCGAGCAAGTGATTGGTAGCCGTCATCGCACCTTCACGGTTGTCACTCACGACGCAGTCCCCGGTGATGCCCGCCGGTTCGCGGTCGACGAAGACGATGGGGGTCCCGTGCCGCATCTCGGAGGCCAGGTATGACTGGTCGCGTGAAATGGTGGTGAGGATGAGGCCATCCACCCGCCGCCGGAGGAAGGCGGCCACCGACGCCTGTTCACGCTCAGGGTCATCGTCCAGGCTGGAGGCGAAAACGGCGATGCCACGCTCCAGCGCCAGATCCTCGATGGCGCGATGCATGGCTCCGGCAAAGGGGTTGTCGACGCTGCTCACCAGCAGGCCCAGGGTGCGCGTGCGTCCGTCTGCCCGCCGCAGGTTCCCGGCCTGTTCGTCGGGGTGGTAGTCCAGTGACCGCGCAGCATCCATCACCTTCGCGATCGTCGCGGCCGAGACGTTCGGTTCCTGGTTGATGACGCGGGAAACCGTCTTGATCCCCACGCCGGCCAGCGCGGCAACGTGGCGCATGGTGGGCCGTGATCGCGGAGACTGGTGGGAACCTGTGCCTGACATCGATGTCACGTTCTAATCTCCATCGTTCCTGAAAGGTTGACTGTGAGCCAGATCATAGTCTATACCTGACATGACATCGTTGTCAGGGAGGAGACCTCCCGCCACTAAAGGAGATTCAAGGATGAATCGCATGACGTCCCATCCATCCCCCTCGTTCCGCCGGCGTATGACGACAGCGGGCTCGATCGTGACACTTTCGCTTCTGGCCCTCACCGCATGCGGTGGGGGAGAGTCGTCCTCTTCGTCCGGCGACGGTGCAGCGTCGGGATCGGCTGACGGGCCGATCGGCGTCTCGCTGATCGTCAAGACCACGACCAACCCGTTCTTCGTCGCCATGCAGGAAGGCGCTGAGGCCGCGGCTGACGCCGAGGGCGTGGAGCTCACCGTCGCCGCCGGTGAGGAGGACGGTGACGAGGACACCCAGATCCAGGCCATCGAGAACGCGATCTCCAAGGGCGACGCCGGGATCCTCATCACGCCCAACGGCCCGGCAGTCGAGGACGCGTTGGCCAAGGCCCGGGACGCCGGCCTGTTCGTGATCGCCCTGGACACCCCGCCCTCAGAACCCGAGGCCGCAGACATCACCTTCGCGACCGACAACTTCGTCGCAGGCCAGGAGATCGGCAAGTGGACTGCAGCGAAGCTGGCGGGCGAAAAAGCCACCATCGCCATGATCGATCTGTTCGACGACAAGATCGTCTCCGTCGACTACAACCGTGACCAGGGCTTCCTGGATGGGATGGGTATCGACACTGCCGACGCCGAGAAGAACGGGGACGAGGAGAAGACCGGTTCCTACAGCGGTGGTGAGTACGAGATCGTCGGTAACGAAGCCTCCCAGGGAGCCGAGGACGGCGGCCGCACGGCAGCAGAGACACTGCTGAGCGCCAACCCCGACATCAACGTCGTCTACACCATCAACGAACCAGCCGCCTACGGCGCATACGAAGCCTTCAAGGCAGCCGGCAAGGAAGACGTCATCGTCGTCTCCGTCGACGGCGGGTGCGCAGGAGTCGGCCAGGTCGACGAGGGCATCATCGACGCCACCAGCCAGCAGTACCCCGTCAAGATGGCCGAACTCGGTGTACAGGCAATCGCCGAACTGGTCGAAACCGGCGAAGCACCCAAGCCGACCGACGGCAAGGAATTCTTCGACACGGGCGTCGCCCTGGTCACCAACGAGGCGCAGGACGGCCTCGAATCCATCGACGCCGCTGCAGCCAGCGACATCTGCTGGGGATAAAGCACCCCTCGACATAGCCGGTTCGCGGGTGGACACGCTCCCCGCGGACCGGCTATCAGCAACGACCAACGGAGTTCTTCCATGAACCAGTCAGTAAGAACGGCGCCCTCGTCGGGCAGTCACGACCTCGCCAGCGAGTTCCTCGACCGCACCACACCGCTCACACGCGTCCGCAACACCCTGCACCGCTACCCGGCGCTCAGCCCTGCCATCGTGCTGGTCATCGCCGTCATCGTCTTCGGCCTGCTCAACGAACGCTTCCTCGCCCCGGCCAACCTGTCCCTGATCACCCAGCAGGTCGCCGTCGTCGGCACCCTCGCCATCGCGCAGACCCTCATCATCCTGACCGCCGGCATCGATCTCTCCGTCGGCGCGGTCATGGTCCTGACCTCCATGGTCATAGCGCAGACCACCTCGCAGAACGGGGTCCCCGGATTCATCGGGCTGCTGCTCGGACTGGTCGTCGGTCTCGCCGCAGGCGCCTTCAACGCCTTCCTCGTCACCAAGTTCCGGCTTCCACCCTTCATCGTGACCCTTGGCACCCTGAACATCTTCATCGCCCTCACCCTGCTGTACTCGGCCGGAGCCACCGTCCGTGGATCCGAGATGCCCGGCGTGCTCACCGCCACCGGAACAACCTTCAGCCTCGCGGGCGTGAACATCACCAACGGCGTCGTCCTCATGCTCCTGCTCTACATCGCCGTCGCCCTCATCCTCGGGAAGACAGCGTGGGGCCGCCACGTCTACGCGGTCGGTGACGACAAGGAAGCGGCACGGCTCGCCGGTATCCGCGTCAACCGGGTCCTCGTCAGCGTCTACCTCGCGGCCGGTGCCATCCTCGCCGTGGGTGCCTGGATCCAGATCGGCCGCAGCAACGCAGCATCGCCCAATGCCGGCGCCGACCTGAACCTCGACTCCATCACCGCCGTCGTCATCGGCGGGACGAGCCTCTTCGGCGGACGCGGCACCGTCTGGGGAACCCTTCTCGGGGCCCTGATCGTCGGCGTGTTCCGCAATGGACTCTCCCTCGCCGGCCTCGACGTCCTCTGGCAGACCTTCGCCGTCGGCGTCCTCATCATCATCGCTGTCTCCGTGGACCAGTGGATCCGAAAGGTACGCAAATGACCGACGCCGTAAGCGCGACCCTCCCATCACCGAGCGGCGACTCCAGCCGGCAGCCCATCCTCGAGGCCCGCAACCTCGTGAAGACCTTCGGCAAGGTCGTCGGCCTCGACGGCGTCTCCCTGGCGCTCTACCCGGGTGAGGTGCTGGCCATCATCGGGGACAACGGGGCCGGAAAGTCGACCCTCATCAAATGCCTGACCGGCGCGGAGGTCCCGGACCAGGGCGAACTCCTCCTCGAAGGCCGACCGGTCAGCTTCAAGCGCCCGCAGGACGCCCGCCAGGCCGGTATCGAGACGGTCTACCAGAACCTCGCCGTGTCGCCCGCACTCGATGTAGCCGCGAACCTGTTCCTCGGACGGGAAGAGCGCCGCAAGGGCATCCTCGGTTCCGTCTTCCGGGTCGTCGACACCAAGGGCATGCGGCAGAAAGCGCGAGCCGAACTCGCCGAACTCGGCATCAGTACCCTGCAGGACGTCACTGTGCCCGTGGAGAACCTGTCGGGCGGTCAGCGCCAGGCCGTTGCGGTGGCCCGCGCTGCAGCTTTCGGATCGAAGGTCGTCGTGCTCGACGAACCGACCGCGGCGCTCGGCGTCCGGGAATCGAAGCAGGTCCTCGAACTGGTGAAGAACCTTCGAACCCGGGGCATCCCGGTCATCCTGATCAGCCACAACATGCCGCACGTCTTCGAGGTCGCGGACCGTATCCACATCCAGCGCCTCGGGAAGTGCGCCACGACCATCACGCCGCAGAGCCACACCATGACCGAAGCGGTCGCCATCATGACCGGAGCACAGACCGCATGACCTCACGGACGCAACCGACCATCGCCCTCTACGCCGAGTTCACCGCGCAGGACGGCAAAGCAGACGAAGTCCAGGCACTCCTGCTCGATCTCACCGCCAAGGTCCGGAACGAACCGGGGAACATCACCTTCGATCCCCACCGCCGGAAGGAGTCACCCAACGACTTCTTCGTCTACGAGATCTACCGCGACCAGCAAGCATTCGACGCACACATCAGCGCCGACTACGGCACGGTGTTCAACGCAGCACTCGCCCACCTGATCGTGGGGACCGGGTCCGCCCTGACCTTCCTCACACCCCTGTAACAACCGACACAGGAAGCCCCGAGGTCCGTGGAACCGGACCTCGGGGCTTCTGTCCTGCCTGAGGAAGGCCTGCAGTAGATACAGGGCTCACCGTCGTCGGAGTGCGCAACAATTCCTCCGACGATGGATCTGCGGTCCGATCGCTCGGTAGGGCACGGTGCAGGCGTGGCGTGAGCCGATCGCCCCGGGTTCCGGGCAGGCGATGTCGTCATCACCCCGATCTCATGCGTGGGAGACCGCCTCGTGCTGTTCGCCTTCGCATTCACCGTCGAGGACGATGCCATCACCCATCTGGCGATCGGGCCGGCCTGATCAACGAGAGCCGGGCGTGTGATCCCGCCTGCCGGAAGAGAAGAACCCCGGGCACTACGAAACCCGATCAGCCGGGGATACGGATAAGGGCCGTCTTCGCTCATGACGCCAGGAATCAGCGGTGTGACTCGGGACATCACTGCCGGGACGCGCCGCGGACTCGCGGCGGTGACGCTGCTTCATCGAAAAGCCCACGGCGCGGACTTCGAGGGCGTTGCTTCAAGCCCGTCCCGTACGAGGCGGATGGCGGAGCGCGAAGGAGCTGCCCGTCTTCCGCGGGCAGCTCCTTGCGGCCACAACCTATTTCCTGAAGGCGTCCTTGACGTCCTCGCCGGCGCTCTTCAGGTCGGCCTTGGCCTGGTCGGACTGGCCCTCGGCCTGGAGCCGCTCATTGTCGGTGGCCTTACCGAAGCCCTCCTTGGCCTTGCCGGCGGCCTTCTCGGCTGCATTCCTGATCTTGTCGTCCAGTCCCATGACGTTCTCCTTCGTGTGGTCGTACTTCTCGGTGACCGGCCGGCGGGTGCCGACCGGGGCTTGTCAGGCGCTGAGCGCGTCGGCACGGAAGGTGACCGAGGTGTCCTTTTTCGGGTCGGTCCTGATGTCCACTTCGATGGCCAGGGCCGCCGGCTGTTGACCGAGCGCATCACGTACGTCGCTCGTGACGCGCTGTTCGACGTCAGCGAGAACGCTCGGGATGTCCGCGTGGGAGGAAGCCGTGACGCGAACCGTGATGTCCGGTGTCCGCGACGACCCACGGACGACTGTCCGTGCTCCGGTCACGTCGTGGAGCTCGGCGACGCGGTCACTGATGGCCCCTTCGAGGAGGGTGGGTTTCAGGACGGTCAGCCCCCTGCTGTCCGGGTCCTCGATCTTCAGGGTGGATGCGCCATGCTTGCGCGGAATCTGTGCCAGGAGCCAGAGGACGGCGAAGATCCCGACAACGACTCCGGCCCCGATGAGCGCGATCGGGAGTAGCTGGGTTCGAGCGGTCAGCACGAGCACTGGCTGGTCGCTCGCCGGTGCTCGTAGCCCGCCGACGGCGACCCCTTCGAGCAGGCCGAGCCCGATGGAGGTGGCCAGGCCCCCTCCGACGAGGAGGATGATGCCGATGATGGTGAGCCAGACGCGATTGAGGCGCCCTGGGGTGTGTCGCATGATGGGTCCTAGTCCTTGTGAGCGCGGACACTCACCGATGCGCGGGGTGCGTGAGTGAGCTCCAGAGCGTCGATCCGGCGTTGCAGGGTGCGGGTGACGGTTGTCCTCAGATCGCGACGCTCCGATACGTAGGTCGCGACACGGATGTCCGCTTTCCGGTTGGTGACGGTGGCCGTGGCGGCATCGACGCCGTCGATCGACGTCGCGGTGTCGGCCAGGAGGGTCTCGAGCGCCTTGTTCCTGACCGCGGCCTGAGCCGTACCACCGTGCTGGATGACATGGGCGTCGTACGGGCCCGGTGTCAGGGCGATGACGATCAGGAGCAGCCCGGCCACCGCGGTGAGGATCGCGACGATCAACGTTGCCTGCCCGGACCAGGGCGCTTCTGCTGCCGCCATGGCTGTGTCGACGATGCGGGTGTCCCCGGAGACGGCTGTGGTTCCTGCCCACACGGCTGCCACCGAAGCGCCCAGGAGCAGGGCCGCGCAGATCATCGAGGGCGCGCTTCGCGTCGGGCGCCTGCGGATCGTGGTGCTGCTCATTCCAGCCTCCTGCGTGCTCGGTCGGTGCCTGTGACGAGGGCTTTGACGGTGATATCGACGCGACGCACGTGCAGGCCGGTCATCCGGGCAAGGGCGTCGGTGACGTGCCGGCGGATCTCCGTCGAGCGTGCGGCGATGTTCGCCGGGAACTCGAGTGCGACGTCGAGGACCACGGAGACGGTGGGGCCACTGAGATCGACGGACGCGTGCGGGCGATGCCGGCTGCCGACGCGCTGCCCTACTCCCAGTACCCCGCCGCCGGACCCGGTGACGAAGGGGAGCTCTGATGCGCTCTGCGCGGCGAGTTTCTCCACGACCTTCTCGGTGAGGGTGAGCGTCCCCCGGGTGGGTGCGGCCGGCGAGGGCCGGTGGGGTTCACGGCTCGTGGCAGCCCCTGGGTCGGGGCGAGACCCCACCCTCTCGGGTGTGATGATGGCCATGGGTCAGTTGCCCCGGCTGCGGGAGCCCGAGAGGTCCTGGAGCGTCAGTGTGCCGTCCAGGAAACGTCCGACGACCAGGCCGGCCGCCGCGAAGAGGATGACGGCGAGGAATTCCAGGAATCCCCCGAAGATCGACGCGAAGCCGAGAAGGAGTCCCACGAAGAGACCGATGGTGCTGCGTGACATGACTGTGTCCTAAAAGATGGCGGGATCAGGGCGGGCGCCGGTCCGAAGCTGACGGGGAAGGCTCGGGACCGGCGGTGGGACGAAGGCGTCTACTCGAGTTCCTTGCCCGTGGAGGACGTCTTCGCACCGTTCGAGGAGTCATCCGCGTCGTCGTCCGTGGGCAGGTGCACATCGGACACGGTCACGTTGACCTCGATGACTTCCAGTCCCGTAGCGCGCTCGACGGCACTGATGATGTTCCTGCGGATGTTGTTGCTGACGTCGACGATCGATGCGCCGTACTCGACGACGACCGTGACGTCGATCGCGGTCTGCTTCTCGCCCTTCTCGATGCTGACTCCGCCCGAGGCATTGGTCTGCGATCCAGGGATCCGCTCGGCGATCTGGTCGAAGGCGCGGCGGGCGGCGTTCCCCATCGCATGGACGCCCGGGACCTCACGGGCCGAGATGCCGGCGATCTTCTGCACCACGGTATCGGCGATCGACGTGTTGCCCTGGTCGGTCTGCAGGGGGCTTGCAGACCCGGAGTCACGGGTTCCGCGTGCCGGGCCCGCGTGGTGATCCTGGTCCTCGTGGGTGGCGGGGACTACTGCTACCCGGCGTGCTGCTGCGTTCTGGTCATCTGCCATATCGGTCGGACTCCTACATGTGGGGGATGGTGCCGTACACAGGTAAAGACGACGCCCTCGCCGATTCGTCACGCCGTCGACACGACTTTCTTTTTCCGACCTGTACCGCCTGGACACGGCCCGGTAGCTCCAGCGGTGCCGGGGGAAGGGGCCCGCAGGTCGTCCTGCGCTGCGGTACGTGGAGTGCTCCTGCGTCGATGGGAGGAAGGCGTGCCCGGTCGCCTATGCTGTCGATGTCGATGGCGGCGCCACTCGGCGACGACCCCACGAATGGCGTGACGACTGCACACGGTCCCAGCGGAAGGAGGCATGCCGATGGACTCCACCCATGACTCCGACGAGGCAGGTCCGTCCGTCGAGGCCCTGGACGACCTCGATGAATCGACGATCGTCTCCCGGGCTCAGGACGGTGACCTCGAAGCCTTCGAATGGCTCGTCTCCGCCCACCAGGGGGGAGTGTTCCGGCTGGCCTTCAGGATGCTGAACGATCACGCGGAAGCCGAGGATGTGGTGCAGGAGACCTTCATCGCCGCGTGGCGCAGCCTGCCCGGGCTCTCCTCGCCACAGGCCTTCATCCCCTGGCTGTACCGCTCCGCGACGAACAAGTGCTTCGACCTGCTGCGCAGCCGCCAGCGGCGGCCCAGTGACTCGACCGCCTTCGACGCCGAGCAAGGTGCGGCAGGAGGGCCGATCCCGGAGCAGGGCTGGAAGAGTGGGCCCGGGGGGCCGGTGGGGACGGCCGTCGGGTCGCGCACCGCCCAGGACCCGGCACTTCACCACGAGGCCGAAGCGCAGATGCGCGCTTTGGCGGACCTGCTGCAAACCGTCCCGGAAGGGCTGCGAGCCTGCTGGTTGCTGCGGGATGTCCACGAGTTCTCCTACGCTGAGATAGCGGCAATCGTGCAGATACCCGAAAGTACTGTCCGTGGACGTATTGCGCGGGCCAGACGGTTCCTCGCAGAAGGGATGCAACCATGGCGTTGAATGAGGATCAGCCACGCCTGGGGTGCGGGCGGATCATCGACGACGTGTGGGCATCCATCGACCAGCCGCCGACGGTGCACGAGCAGACGTGTCCCGACTGCCAGAGCGCACGCCTCGCACTCCATCAGCTGGAGGCAGTCGCCGGGTCCCTGCGTGAGCGTGACCGGGACGATCCGGCCCTGCAACCAGGGCTGAGGGTCAAGGAGGCGATCATGATGGTTGCCCGGGCCGAGGTCCGGCGCAGCCGACGGGCGCCGTTGGCCACCACTGCGCTGGGCGTCATCGATATCAGCGAACAGGCTCTCAGCGGACTCATCCGCTTCGCGGCCTCGACCCTGCCCGGTGTTCGCGCCCGCCGTTGCACGATCTCCAGCACACCAGGCACTCCCCAGTCGGCGCCCGCGGCGGTCGATGCCGGGAACGTGCGCATCACACTCACCGTGGCGATCGCCTCGGGGGTCAGGATCCCCGCCACCATGGACCTGCTCCGCGAGCGCATCAACGCCGTCGTGCAGGCCCAGACGTCCATCACCATGCAACAGATCGACATCATCGTGGAGGACCTCTATGACTTCTGATCAGTCCCTCCGGGCGTCGGCCGTGGACCTCGAGGCACTCGCCGACTCCTTGAGCGACGCACTCGCCGCGCACCCCGGCGTCGTGCGCCTCGAACCCACGGTGCGTAGCGTCATCGATCGCTGGACCCCGGCAGCCATCGACCAGATGCACAGGAGCCTCCGACCCGCTGCCCGACCTCCGGTCGTGGCCCGTGACGGACTGGTGCTCTCGATGACCGACCTCGTCCTGACGCTGCAGATCGATCTCGCGACGGACATCAGGAGGTCGGCCCTCGAGTTGGCTCAGGAAGCGCAGGACCTCGCCGGCCGCCTGGTGCAGGACGCAGGCCTCACCATCGGCAGCATCGACGTCACGATCCTGGCCATCGAAGGAGCTCGCACGCCGTAACCGCCCGGCGCCTCCCGAGGGACAGCAGGACGGGTGCCGCTGCCCTCTATGGATGATCGAGGATTCGGGCGTTCGTCTGCTGCTGCCATCCCTTGTCGGACCAGAAGGGGTGGTGCGGTGCCGCGTTGGACCCGAGCACCATGCCCCATACGCCGTGATCGAGGGCGGTCGTGATGCCGTGGACCGCCAGTTCCCGACCGATGACTCCTTCCTCGAAGGTGCCGAGGAGGGGTGTGTAGCCGATCCAGCCCTCACCGATGACCGCTGGTACCTGCTGCCATCGGGCCCACCCTGCGACGGCGATCACCCGTGATTCGATCTCGCGGCGCATCACCTCGCGGTAGGTGCCGTATTCGTTGTACAGCCAGGCGTCCCAGGCATCGGCGTCGATCCAGTCGTACCCGTACACCATCTGATCGGTCACCACGGTCGCGGCGTATTTCCACTCCGCTGCCCGACCGTAGTCGGCCGGGGTCGGGGCATCCGGACGCAGCAGGCTTCTGAGTTCGGGGTTGGGGAAGTCGGCGGTGTTCTCGGACCGGATGTCGATCCGTTTCTGCAGGGCGTCGAGCACCCCGTAGCTGTAGATGTGGAACTGTGCCGCACCCAGGCCGCTGGGGAGCTCGTGCATCGTGAGGTGCGGGGGCTTCCCGTAGCTCGCGGTGACGAGCAGGTCGGGGTGGAGCCCACGGAGCTGCAGGACCGCGTCGCCGCCGCCGTCCTGCAGCGCGGGCAGGATGGAGAAATCGACCTCGTTGTGCAGCTCGACCAGAGCGATCCGCTGTCGATGACCCGCAGTGGTGAGGGCCGTGATGAGCCTGTCCCAGGCCGCTGCGAGGAGTGCGTAGCGGTCGCCGAGTGCTACCTCGTCGATGGCGCGGAACCACTCCTGGGATCGCGCGAACGACGGGGATTGCTGGTACTCCCAGCTGGCGAGGATGACGACGAGCCCGTGCCTGGCGGCGGCGTCGAACAGTTCCATCAGGCGCTCGTGCAGGTTGATGGTGTAGCCGCCGGGGGCGTCGTACCACCGGGTGCGTTGCCCGAAGAAGCCTCCGTCCGGCCGTGCGCCGAGGCCCTCGATATCGAGCGCCCCGGCCAGGTGGTCGAGGCCGAGGTTCCCGAAGAGGAGCAACGGTGCTGCGCAGATCCGGATGGTGTTGTAGCCCAGCGCGGCCGCCTCGGCGCACGCGGCATCGAGGTCTGCGTAGGGTCCGCCCGGTTCCGCCCTGGTGTACCAGGAGAAGTCCCACAGACTGATGGTGAGCCGGCGGGGGAGGTGCTCCGGGACCGGGCCGGTCAGCCCGGAGGCGGTGGAATCGACGGTGCCCGAGCCCAGGTATCGGTTCTTCACAGAGTGCTCACTTCCTTCAGGTGGAGGGCCCGGCCCTGATCGGCGAGACTCCTGAGCCGGCGTGCCAGCAGCGCCTGCTCGGTTCCGGGGTGCTGGGTGAAGAGCAGCAGTTCGGGGAGCGAGGTGGCGAAGTAGTCCACCGTCGAGCCGGCCCGTTCGAGCTCGTCCGCCCGCGATTCGAGGCTCGCCCAGACAACCGTGGCGTTCGCGTCATCGCCGAGCTTGAGGCAGGCGACGCCGCGCCAATAGTCCTCCTGACCCACAGCGCGCCCGACCGCCAGTGCGTCGGGGCCGGCGCACCCGCGGGCGAAGGCCTTCAGCGCCCCGTCGCTGTCGCCCAGCAGCTCGAGTGCCTCGCCGAGCAGGACGTAGCGCTCGGCCAGGCTGCCCGCGGGGTGCCGTCCCTCCGAGAGGTTGGCCGGGGCGCCGATCCCTGCTGCGAGCAGCTCCACCGCGGACGAAGGGTCGGAGTCGAGAAGACGACGGGCGACGGCGAGGGATGCCCGGTCGTACGCCGCGAGGGCCTTGCCCTCCCCACCCTCGAAGGGCTGGAAGGTGCGTCGCTGCATGATGGCGAGGGCGTCGTCGGTTCTTCCCGTATCGACGAGCAGGTGGACGTAGTGCAGGGTCAGGTCGTCGCGGACGAGTACTGCCGTGCCCCAGCGCTCGATGCGGTGGAGGCGGTCCTCGGGAGGCTCCTCGGCCAGTGCGGCCAGGAGAGCGCGTTCGAAGACGAGACGGGGATCGCCGGGCCGGAGCTCGAGTGCCCGCTCGAAGTAGCGTGCGCCGTCCGTGGCGGGTCCGCCGCTGTTGACCGTCGCGACCGCCGCGTTCCGCCATGCGACAGGATCGATCGACCCGAGCTCCGTTGCCTGCTGCAGTGCTTCGCGTGCTTCGGCCGTCCGGCCGGCGTCGAGCAGCCAGGCCCCCAGGAGGGCGTGGGCGACGTGGTCCGTCGGATCCGATGTCCTGGCAGCGATCAGTGCGTCGTACTCGTCCAGGCCTGAGGGAAAGGCGTACTTCGTCGTCGACCCGCGGGCTTCCGCCCGCTCGGCCGATGCGCCGGCTGTGTCGCCCAGGGCATCGAACCACAGGGCCCTCAGGTAGTGCCGCAGTGGTTCCTGGTTGCCGAAGGTACTCAGGGATGCTGCGGGCGGATGTGCGGTGAGTCCGAGTGCCGTCCCGGCGTCGCCGAGACGCCACAGGTCCAGGGCGACGGTCAGGGTTGTCCTCGGATCGATCGGTTCCAGCCTGTTCGCGAGGGCCAGCGCGACCGGGTCGAGCGGATCTCCGGTGAGGCATCGCTCGAGCACCTGCTCGGCATGGGCAGCGTCTCCCGTTCGACGCAGCGCCACGATCATCGCGTGCTGTGCGGCGGGGCTCAACAGATCGTGCTGCCGGGCGGCGCGTGCGTGGTCGAGCGCCTCGCGCGGCCGCCCGGTGCGCAGTGCGACACGGGCCGCACCGAGGTGTGACGGATGCGCCCACGCCTTGTCCCAGGCAGCCTTCCCGAAGTAGGTCGCCGCCTCGTCGAGGTGTCCGGTCCGTTCGGCAAGGAGTGCCAGGCGGTAGTGGGCTTCACCGGTCGGCGGATTGAGGTTCCGCGACGTCAGCCGTGCAAGCGCACGCTGGTACAGCTCCCGGGCTTCCCCGTATTCACCACGCCGCTGGTGCAGGCTACCAAGAGCCAGGCAGGACCGGGAGTCGTGCGGGTCCCGGTCGAGCGCTTCCCGGAAGTAGCGTTCGGGGGACCGCGTCGGGTGCCGGTACTGCTGGAGGTGCGTCCCCGTGACGTACAGTTCGTCGGCTGACGCCACGGCGGCCGGTGCTGGGGGCTCCGTCGCCACCCACGGCTCGACGGCGTCGATGCCACCCGAGTGCAGGGTCCGGGCGACCAGCTCTGCGCCGTCGTGCAGGACCTGCAGCGTGAGGCGGTCGGAAGTGGCGGGGAGCTGCAACGGCACGGTCGCCGTGAAGGGCGTGGCCGGCGCGACGGCGGTACTGGTCTCCCACAGGATCGTGCCGTCCCGGGACAGGACGACGCGGACGTCGTCGAGCACCCTGGCGCTTGCTACTCCGACCTCGACGATCGAGGCATCCTCGTCGCAGTGGAGTGAGACGGCGAGCTCCCGGGTGGCCTGATGTGCAGGGCCGATGGCCCGGATGGGGTACCAGAACTGGCTGAAGGTGCGCGTCTCACCGGGCGCGAGGTAGCTGAAGTCCGGCTGGTTGTCGGTGAAGACGCCGGCCATGAGTTCGACATAGGGCCCGTCCGAGTCGGTCAGGAGGCGGTCCCAGGCATGACCGACCGGACCGTTGCCCCAGGTCCACTGCTTCTTGCCGGGCGCGATCGACCGGTCCGCCCAATGGACGAAGCCCGCATCCGCCCGATGGTCGTACCCGCCGAAGAAGGAGTCCTCGGTGTCGGTGATCATGTAGGAGGTGGGAACAGGGATGTTGCCGTAGTAGTCGATGCGGTCGGCGTCCGGACGTGACGCGCTGACGCAGGCCGGGTAGTCGACGCCGTAGTACGGTCTGTCCGCCCGGGGAAAGGCCGTGACGGCTCTCCGGGCGTGGTCGGCCACGTAGTGGACATCCGGAGGGAAGAACGCCTGGTAGTCCTCATGGACCCGGGCTGCGACATTCGCCCACCAGAGGAACGTCTGCGGCTCGTCCGTCCGGTTGTACAGGCGTACGGCCACTTCGATGACGGAGCTGTCCGGGCGGATCCGGATGCCGTGCGTTCCCCGCATCCGCTGCAGCGGGTCCAGATCACCCTGCCAGACCGTCACGGAACCGTCCTCGGAGCGTTCGACGGAGGTCTCGACCGGTAGGTAGGTGCCCGGGCGGTGGTGCTGCGGCCAGTTGAACTCGACCCCGCCGGAGATCCACGGTCCTGCGAGTCCCACCAGGGCCGGCTTGATGACGTTGTTGCGGTAGAAGAAGTCGTACCCGTTGGTCTTGTCGTAGCCGATATGGATCCGCCCGCCGAGTTCGGGCAGGATCATCAACCGGATCCACTGGTTCTCGAGATGCACGGCCTGCCACAGTCGGGGCCGTTTCGTGGTGGAGATGCGGTCCGTGAAGGGGATGGGATAGACCCGTCCGCTCGAGCCCTGATAGACGCGGCGGTCCAGGAACATCGGGTACTCGTCCGGTTCGTCGGGCGCGTACGTATCGATCGACACCGCTTCGCTCCAGCAGGCGACGCCGCCCTCATCGAGCAGCGCCTGCTGGCCCGCGGGGGCCGGAGGAAGCGTGATGGAACTCTGGGCGTCATCGGCATGGCTCACAGAACCAACACTAGGAACGGACGACTCCGTCCGCCATGGCACATAATGAGGCATGCATGGACGATCCGACACCCATGAACCTGTGGGTGAGCGAGCGACGGGATTCGATGACCAACGCCTGGTGGTGGTTCCCCGGCCGCTCGTCAGGGAAGCACTCGGCCGCCCGGTGACACGCCGGATGGTGGTCACCGATGCGGGTTTCTTCCCGCGAGCCGAGGGGCATGGGCGCCGGAGGGACAAGGGTGCGCCGGAGACGATCATCATGCTGTGCGTGGCGGGCAGCGGCTGGATCGAGGTCGGTGGGGACCGGGCGCGGGTCGGGAAAGCAACGGCGGTCGTGCTCCCCGGGAACACGGGCATACCCCACGCCTACGGGGCCGCACTCGAGGATCCATGGACGATCTGGTGGTGCCATGTCCGGGGCACGGATGTGCCGGAGCTCATCGGCGAGGCCGGGATCAGCAATGACCGGCCGCTCATCGGGCTGGTCGCGGTCGACCGGCTGACCGCCGTCCTGGACGAGATCATCACCGCACTCGAACGGGACCAGTCGCCCGCCCGCCTCGTGGCGACGGCGGGCATGGCATGGCGCCTCCTGGCCTCCCTGGCTGTCGACCGCCGGTCGCCGGAACAGGGAGCACCACTGGAGCAGGCCATGCGGTTCCTCGAGGAACGCATCGACGGGACGATCCGGGTACCGCATCTGGCGGCGCTCGTCGGTGTGTCATCGTCCCAGCTGAGCAAGCTGTTCCGCGAGGCGACCGGGGGAGGGGTCCTCGCCCACCATGTGGCGTTGAAGATGGCCCGGGCGCGGCGCCTGCTGGACACGACGACACTCTCGGTAGCCCAGGTGGGGCAGGAGATCGGGATGGATGACCAGTTCTACTTCTCCCGGCAGTTCCGCCGGCTGCACGGACTCAGCCCGAGTGCCTACCGGGCCGAGCGGAAGGGCTGACCGGCCGTTCCCGCATGCGCTCAGCCTTTGGTGGCTCCCGCAGTCAGGTCGGCCTTCCAGAAGCGCTGCAATCCGATCATGAGCGCCACCAGCAGGACGGCGGAGAGCGCGGATCCGGTGACGACGAGCTGGTAGAACATCGGGTCCCGCTGGGTCTGCGAATTCCACAGGGTCAGCCCGAGGGTGAGCGGAAAGGTCTTCGTCTCATTGAGCATGACCAGGGGGAGCAGGTAGTTGTTCCAGATGGTGACGAACTGGAACAGGAAGATGGTCACGAGGGCCGGCGTCATCATGCGGGCCGCGATGGCGCCGAAGATGCGCAGGTCTCCGGCACCGTCGATGCGCGCCGCCTCGATGATCTCGTCCGGCACAGCGGCGTTCGCATGGATCCGTGCGAGATACACGCCGAACGGACTGACCATGCTCGGTAGGAGGACGGACCAGTAGGTGCCGGTGAGGTCGACGGCGTTCAGGAGGAAGTACAGCGGCAGGGCGATGACCGTCGCGGGCACGAGGACCCCTCCCAGGACGATCGAGAACAGCAGTTCCCGACCCCTGAAGGGGAATTTGGCGATCGCATAGCCACACGCCGCGGACAGGATCGTGGCGGCGAAGGCTCCTACGGCGGAGTACAGGATGCTGTTGAGGATCCAGGAGGTGAAGATCCCACCGTCCTGGGTGAAGACGTTGGTGAGATTCAGCCAGGCCTGCGGTGAGTCGGTGAACCACAGGCCGAAGCTGCTGAACAGCTCTCCTGGGCTCTTGGTCGCGGCGACGAGGACCCAGAGGATGGGGAGCAGGAAGTACAGGGCGGCGACGACGAGGACGCCGTTGACCACGACGGTGCTGGTCAGGGGTTGGCGGATGGGCTGGTTCCGGGTCACCATGCGCGGTCTCCCTTGCGGTTCACGAGTCGGAGGAATCCGAAGGAGAAGGCGAAGCCGAGCAGGGCGACGATGACAGCCATCGCTGCGGCCAGATTCGGGTTGCCCTGCGAGAAGGACTGGTTGTACGCAGCCAGGTTCGGCGTGTAGTCGGAGCTGATCGCCGTGGTCAGTGGTCTCAGGACCAGCGGTTCGACGAAGAGCTGCAGGGTGCCGATGATCGTGAAGACGGTCACGAGGACGACGGAGGGACGCACGAGCGGAAGTTTGATGCGCCAGGTGATCGACCACTCGGACGCCCCGTCGATCTTCGCAGCTTCGAAGAGTTCGGACGGGATGGCGTTCAGGGCCGCGATGAGAATCAGCATGTTGTAGCCGGCGAAGCCCCACAGTGCGATGTTCGCGATCGCGAACAGGATGCTGTCCGTGCTCAGGGGGTTCAGATCGATGCCGATCGAGGACAACCCCTGCAGGATGGGGCTCGTCGCCGGGATGTAGAGGAAGCCCCAGAGCAGGGCCGCGATCACGCCGGGCACCCCGTAGGGGATGAAGAAGACGACCCGGAAGATCCGCGGGAAGCGTGCGGCCGCCGAATCGATCAGGAGTGCCAGTCCCACGGCCGTCACCACCATGAGGGGCACTTCGATGGCCGCGAACGCCAGGAGCCGGCCGAGGCTCTCAATGAAGGACGGGTTCCCGAGGGCTGCACCGTAGTTGTCGAAGAGGACGAAGACCTTCTCGGGGGCACCGAACCCGAGCCCCGATGCTTTCGTGGAGAACAGGCTGTCATTGATCGCGTACACGATGGGTGCGATGAAGAACGCAGCGAACATGACCGCGAAGGGCACCACCATCACCAGGAGGGCGATTCTCGAGTGCCGGCGGGGCGTCCCCGTCGATGCCGGAGGACTCGCGGTGCGGGGTGTCCGGGGTGCTGGGGGAGGGGGGGGGGGGGGGGGGGCGTTGGGGGGGGGGGGGGGGGGGGGGGGGGGGGGGGGGGGGGGGGGGGGGGGGGGGGGGGGGGGCACAACCCCCCCCCCGCCGCTCGGGTCTGGCTCAATTGACCGCGATTCCCTTGTCCTTGAGCGCCGTGCTCACGTCATCCTGCGTCTTGTCGTACGCATCGGTCAGCGGCGTCCCGCTCTCGACTGCTGTCTTGACGTTGTCGCTGAGTGAGGCGAAGAGCGTCGAGGACAGGGGCGGCCACTTCCAGGTGTTGTCGACGTTCTTGTCCGACTCGGAGAAGACGTCCCAGATGTCCTGGCCGCCGTAGAAGGCGAAGACCTCGGGGTCGTCCTGCAGGGAGGCGATGGAACCGGTGTCGGCGATGGCAGGCCACCCGGCGCCCACGCTGGTCAGGATGCTGACGCTCTCCGGGTCGGAGTTCAGCCAGGCCGCGAACTCGGCGGCCTCCTTCGGATGGTCGGAGCCCTTGAGCACGGCGCTGGCTGAACCGCCGGCCCACGTCGCGGAGACATCCCCGCCGTCTTCCCACTGGGGCATCGCCCCGACGGCCCATTGGCCCGCGGTGTCCGGCGCGGTGCCACGGAGGATGGCGTCGGCCCAGGAACCGGAGATCCAGGAGGTGACGTTGCCGTTCTGGATATCGGCGTTCCATTCGCTCGAGAAGTCCGCCTCGATCTTCACGAGGTCCTCGTCGATCATCTTCTGCCAGAACTCGGCCACCTTCAGCGTCTCGTCGTCATTGATGGTGACGGTCCAGGCGTCGTTCTCGGCGGCGAACCACTTGCCGCCGCCCTGCTGGGACAGCCCGATCAGCCAGGGTGCCTGATTGAAGGCGAAGGCGGTGATGTAGCGGTTGGGGTCGGAGGCCCGGATCTTCTTCGCGGCCTCGTAGTACTCGTCCCACGTCTTCGGGTACGTGATCCCGAGGGAGTCGAAGATGTCCTTGCGGTAGAACTGGCCGAGGGGCCCACTGGCCTGGGGGACGGCATAGACGCTGTCGTTGAAGACACCTGTCTCCCACTGCCAGGGGACGAACTTGTCCTCCTGGTCGCCGACGTACTCGGTGATGTCCTCCAACGCATCATTGACGAGGAAGTCCGGGATGGCGTCGTACCCGAGCTGCGCGACATCTGCCGGGTTGCCTGCCTGCACGGCCGAGAGCATCTTGGCGTATCCGCCATCAGGGCCGGCCGTGATGGTCTCCAGCGTGACATTCACGTCGTCCTGTGAGGCGTTGTACGCGTCGACGGCCTGGTCGATGTTGGGGACCCAGGACTGGAAGGTGATGTCCACCGGTCCCTCCTGCGCCGCCGGTGCGGTGTCCCCGCCGGAACCGCTGCACGCGGTGAGCCCACCGGCCAGGACGATGATCACCGAAGCGGCCAACGCCGACCGTCGGCCCGAGAAGTGGTTGCCGAACATGACATGCTCCTTTGCACTGCGGGACGGGTGGACCCTTCCGGGTCCGGTGCGCCAAATCTAGGCGCGGAACTCACCGGGCGACATAGCGATATACGCCGTCAATATGGAGGATCATGTATCCGTCTCCACGTATTTCGGGTAGCGCCGCTGCTTTGCTTAGATGGCATTGATGCCATACACGTGGCGGATCCTCCTCGGAAATTCCCCTCGGGGACCCGCTTCCGAAGGTGTGACCAGGAAAGCCGGCCGGAAGGCCGGCGGGAAGCCGGTACCGATGACCTCCGATGTGCAACGTCCCCCACTGGTGATCGATGGACGATCCACGCGGGAGCTCGGGAAGCCCCACCCTCCTGTGGACGGTGAGCCATCCCGATATCGGCTGACGCCATGGTCCGTGACACGTGATGGCGTCCCGGTCGTCCCGGTGTCCGGCGAGATCCATTACAGCCGCGTCCCCCGGGATCAGTGGCGGGACCGCCTGAACCTCCTGAAGGCCGGTGGCATCACGGTCGTGTCGACCTATGTGTTCTGGATCCACCACGAGCCCCAGCGCGGTGTCGTGTCGTTCGACGGCAGGCTCGACATCGCGGCCTTCATCGACCTGTGCGCGGAACTCGGGTTGGCTGTCGTCGTGCGGATCGGGCCCTGGTGTCACGGCGAGGTCCGCAACGGCGGTTTCCCCGACTGGGTGCAGCAGGCACCCGTTCGGCACCGCACGGACGATCCCGGCTACCTCGCGTTGATCGAACCGTGGCTCTGTCGACTCGGTCAGGAGATCGCACCCTTCTGCCGGCCCGACGGTCCCGTCCTCGCCGTCCAGCTCGAGAACGAACTCTATGATCAGCCCCGTCACATCGGTACCCTCAAGCGCCTGGCCACCGACTGCGGCATCACCGCCCCCTTCTGGACGGCAACAGCGTGGGGCGGAGCCGACCTGCCACTCGACGAGGTCATTCCGCTGTTCGGCGGCTACGGCGACGGATTCTGGGTCGACGCCGACCAGCCATGGGACGAGAGCTTCCGCGCGCACTTCTTCTTCTCGCATGAGTGGGACGATCCCGGTATCGGCGCCGACATCCGTTCCGACCCCCGTGCACAGTCCCCGGTGCAGAATCCCTACCCGCCCGCAACGTGTGAGCTCGGTGGAGGCATGGCTACCGCCTACCACCGGCGGCCACGTCCGAGCGGGTTCGACATCGCCGCCGTCGCGCACAACAAGATCGGCAGCGGCTCCGCCTGGCAGGGCTATTACATGTATGCCGGAGGAGTGAACCCGTCCGATCGGGACCACTCCTACCGGACGGGGTTGCAGGAGTCCCATGACACCGGGTATCCGAACGACCTGCCCCGGTACGACTACGACTTCCACGCCCCGATCGGATCCTCGGGGCGGCTGGGGCCGAGCCACAACCTGCTACGTCGCCAGCACGCTTTCCTGGCCGCCTTCGGCCCGTCCCTCGGCTCCATGGAATCGAAGCTCCCGGCCGTGGAACCAGCCGGTGTCGATGACGCGAGGACTCTCCGGTGGGCCGTACGCAGCGACGGGCGAAGTGCCTTCCTCTTCATCACGTGGCATCAGCCCCACGTTCCGCTGCGGACGTATGAGCAGGTCCGGTTCGCGGTGGCCATGGACGACGGGCCCAGGCAGTTTCCGACCGATCCCGTGGACATACCGGCCGGAACCCTCGCACACTGGCCCCTCGGGCTGATGATCGACGGTGTCGAGCTCGAATGGGCGACCGCTTCGCCGCTGACCACGCTGCAGGACGGCGCCATCACGGTGCTCGTCCTCACGGCCGAGCACGGCATCCCGCTGGCATGGAGATGGGCCGACGACGTTGCCGTGACCCGGTACGAGGACGACGACGACGACGCCTCGAGCGGGCCAGGGCTGGTCACCCGGGTCTGCAGGTACCGATGCTCCACGCCTACAGCACACATCGACGTCGTCGTGCTCCCGGCGTCGGAGGCAGACCGGGCCTGGGTGCTCGGCGACGGCGCGGAGCGGCAATTGGTGCTGTCGGACGATCCGGTCTGGCTCGAGGCGGACGGTGGGCTCGGCGGGCGGACGGCGGCGCCCGAGCCGGAGGTCCGCCGGTACGACACGTCGACGCGCGCCGTCGTGCCTGTGCCGATCGAGGCCTTGCGGGACGCCGCCGCCGGCCGTCGGCGCCTCCCGGTCATCCTCCGACGAGCGGCGCAGGCGGTGCCGACAGGCTATGGCGAATCGGCCGGACGAGCGAGCGCCCCGACCCAGGACGACATCTCCCGGTTGGCGGCCTCCTACCGGATAGAGGGTGCCGACGGGCCGCGAGGCATGGAGCGACGACGACGTGAACTGGAGATCAGCTGGACGGGTGATGTCGCCCAGTTGATGGTCGGCAGCACCGTGGTGGCGGACCGTTTCTGGGACGGCTCGCCCTGGGTCGTCGACCTCGACGGCCTGGACGTCGGTGCCGAGGACGCCCTGGTCCTGACGGTGCTGCCTCTGAGTCCGGACCACCGCGTCCATCTACCGGCGGAAGCGCGCACCGTCCTGTCCCGGCGGAACCAGCGGGACGACAGCCCGTCCGTGGAGCTGGTGGAGTGGCAGCAGTGGGTGGAGTCATCCGGCCCAGCGCCGGACGTCCCATCGCCGTGCGCCACCGAAGGACGGGCCCGGACCGGTCCTGCCGACGGGTCTGCTGCTCACTAGGGCTGTCGTCGGTGCCCGTCGAGGACGGGTTCGCCCTCCTGCGGCGCCGGTGCATGGGGGCCGGAGCGCCGTGCACGCCTGCTGTCGGGGTTCCGGGGACCTGTAGAAGCTTCTGCTCCTTCTTGGTAGGGTGGGCCCGATACTTTGAATCGTTTCAAGCTACGACCACCGCGACTGCAGGGCACGAGACCGCCCGCCCTCGGTGTTCCTGCAGGTGAAAGGACCCTCCAATGACGAAGCGTCAACTTCCCGTTCCGGCGGAGATGCTCGAGCTGATGCAGTTCAAGAAGATCGAGCTCAACGGCAAGAAGCGGCGGCTCGATGGCGCGCTGACCATCGGGGACCTGCGGACCATCGCCAAGCGCCGCACCCCGAAGGCCGCCTTCGACTACACCGACGGCGGGGCCGAGGGCGAGCTGTCCCTGAGTCGTGCCCGCCAGGCGTTCGAGGACATCGAGTTCCACCCCTCGATCCTGCGCCCCGCCGAGCACGTGGACACGTCGGTGGAGATCCTCGGCGGTCCCAGCGCGCTCCCCTTCGGCATCGCGCCGACCGGATTCACCCGGCTCATGCAGACCGAAGGGGAGACCGCCGGCGCAGGTGCGGCCGCTGCCGCAGGTATCCCCTTCACCCTCTCCACGCTCGGGACGACCTCGATCGAGGGCGTGAAGGCGGCCAACCCGAACGGGCGCAACTGGTTCCAGCTGTACGTGATGCGGCAGCGGGAGATCTCCTACGACCTCGTCAAACGTGCCGCCGAGGTCGGTTTCGACACGCTCATGTTCACCGTCGACACCCCGGTTGCCGGTGCCCGGTTGCGCGACAAGCGCAACGGCTTCTCCATCCCGCCGCAGCTGTCGATCGGGACGATCCTCAATGCCGTCCCGCGGCCCTGGTGGTGGGTCGACTTCCTCACCACCCCGAAGCTGGAGTTCGCGTCCCTGAGCGACACCGGCGGCACGGTGGGGGACCTGCTGAACGCGGCGATGGACCCGACCATCAGCTACGACGACCTCGCCGTCATCCGGGACCTGTGGCCCGGCAAGATCCTCATCAAGGGCGTCCAGAACGTCGAGGACTCCGTGCGCCTCGTGGAGATGGGCGTCGACGGTATCATCCTGTCCAACCACGGCGGCCGACAGCTCGACCGCGCGCCCATCCCGTTCCACCTGCTGCCGCAGGTCGTCCGGGAAGTCGGATCCGATGCCACGATCATGGTCGACACGGGCATCATGAACGGGGCCGACATCGTGGCGTCCATGGCCCTGGGGGCGAAGTTCACCCTCATCGGCCGCGCCTACCTCTACGGGCTGATGGCCGGCGGACGCGAGGGCGTCGACAGGACCATCGCGATCCTCCGCGACGAGATCGAGCGCACCATGCGCCTGCTCGGGGTCTCACACATCGGCGAACTCGAACCCAGGCACGTCACTCAGCTCACCCGCCTGGTCCCGGTCACCAGGACGACCAGCGAGGCCGCCAGGCTGGTCTGAGGACCACCGGCATCAACCACACCCGAACCACGTCAGGCAGGGAGCCCCCGATGGATTCACGGACCGATACCGCGGACAGGTCAGGGGACAAGATCCGGTTCGGCATCGTCGGAAGCGGCTGGAGGAGCGAGTTCTTCCTTCGGGTCGCGCGGGAACTCCCCGACCGCTTCGAGGTGACGGGTCTCGTCACCAGGGACGAGGCGACCGGACGCCGTATCGAGGAGACGTGGCAGGTGCGGGCCTTCGCCTCCATCGACGACCTCGTGGCGAAGACAACGCCCTCGTTCGTCGTCGTATCCGTCCCCCGGGAGGTGGCGCCGGAGGCGATCCGCCACCTCGCCGAACTGAAGGTCCCGGTCCTCACGGAGACCCCGCCCGGCCCCGACCTCGCGGCACTGACCAGCCTGTATCCGCTGGTCGAGCGTGGGGCCGTCATCCAGGTGGCGGAGCAGTACCATCTGTCCCCACTCCTGCGTGCACAACTGGGCGTCGCCGCGTCGGGGCGCCTGGGGCAGATCAGCCAGGTGCTGGTCGCCCAGTGCCACGACTACCACGGTGTGAGCATCATGCGCCGCGCACTCGGCATCGGGTTCGACGATGTCTCGATCACGGCGTCGATCTTCCGGTCGCCGCTCGTGAAGGGGCCAGACCGGTACGGGGATCCTCGCGAGGAGGTCACCGTCATCGCGGAGCAGCTGTCCGCCCGTTTCGACGTCGGGGACCGGCTGGGGCTCTACGACTTCGCCGAGCAGCAGTACTTCTCGTGGATCCGGGCCAACCGGCTGCTGGTCAGGGGTGACCGGGGGGAGATCAACAACGCCGATGTGCACTACCTCGGGGACGTGCGTACGCCGGTCTCGACGACGTTCCGCCGTGTCGCGGCAGGGGAGGGCGGCAACCTCGAAGGGCTCTTCCTGCGCGGCATCATGGCCGGCACCGAGTGGGTGTTCGAGAACCGCTTCCTGCCCGCCCGGCTGAGCGACGACGAGATCGCGATCGCCGAGTGCCTCGTGCGGATGAGTGGATGCGTCGAGGGCGGCCCCGACCTGTACAGTCTCGCCGAAGCGAGCCAGGACCACTATCTGTCGCTGCTCATGAAGGAAGCGGCGGCCTCGGGCGAGACGGTCCGCTCCCGGCGCCAGGTCTGGTCCCGGTCGGAGCGGTAGGCGCCCCCGCACCCACCGGCGCCTCAGGCCTTGGTCGCCGCCCGGCCCCGTACGAGCCGCTGGATCCCGTACAGCGCCAGGCCCAGTGCGAGCAGGATGCCGCCGCGCAGCCAGATCTCCCCGGTCTGCTGCGTGAGCAGGAGGATGCACGACGCGATCGCGAGGTACGGGAAGACCACCGGGATGCGGAAGTGCCCGTGGTCCACCGTGTCCTTCCGCAGGACTATCACGGCGATGTTGGTGCTCAGGAAGACGAAGAGCAGCAGCAGGACCACGGTCTGCGAGAGCGACTCGAGCCCGCCCGTGAGGGTCAGTGCCATGGCGACGAGCGTGGTCGCGACGATCGCGACCCAGGGCGTGCGGCGGTTGGGCAGGACGCGGCCGAAGACGGACGGCAGCAGTCCCTGTTCCGCCATGCCGTAGGTGAGCCGGCTCGACATGATCATGGTGAGCAGCGCGCCGTTGGCGACGGCGATGAGGGCAACGAGGCTGAAGAGCCAGTTCGGGATGCCCGCTCCGGTGGCCGCGACGACGTCGAGCAGGGGTGAACTGGAGCCGGCCAGGTCCTCCGGGGCGAGCGCCGCGGAGGAGGCGAGCCCGATCAGGAGGTAGACGACGCCGGCCGTGAGCAGGGCGCCGAAGATGGCCTTCGGGTACACCCGGCTGACGTCCCGGACCTCTTCGGCGACGTTCGCGGAGACCTCGAAGCCGACGAAGGAGTAGTACGCGATGAGCGCCGCGGAGAGGACGGCGGTGCCCGCACTCACGCCGGGTGGGAACTCGGTGACGCGGGAG
The DNA here is from genome assembly GCF_054510835.1 of Arthrobacter sp. TmT3-37. Classification (NCBI taxonomy): domain Bacteria; kingdom Bacillati; phylum Actinomycetota; class Actinomycetes; order Micrococcales; family Micrococcaceae; genus Arthrobacter; species Arthrobacter sp. TmT3-37. The sequence goes on from NZ_JBTNDU010000004.1 coordinate 85,942, forward strand.
ATGTCGCCGTTGCCGCCGGCGAGGAAGATGCCGACGACGACGATGACCAGGACGAGCCCGGAGACCTCGACCACGGTCATGACCACGTTGCTGCGCACCGATTCCTTGATGCCGCGCATGTTGAGCAGGGCGAGCAGGACGAGGAACACCAGGGCCGCGGGAACGGCGGGCACATCGATGAAGGTGGTGAGGTAGCCGCCCGCGAACGCCTGGGCGAGGCCTGCGGCACTCGTCACGCCGGCCGCGAGCATGCAGAACCCCACGAGGAAGGAGATGAACGGTTTCCCGAAGGCCCGTTCGGCGAACACCGCCGCGCCACCGGCCTTCGGGTACTTGGTGACGAGCTCTGCGTACGATCCCGCCGTCAGGAGGGCCAGGGCCAGGGCCACCATGAGGGGCACCCAGATGGCGCCCCCGACCTCCGCCGAGATCACGCCGACCAGCGCGTACACGCCTGCGCCGAGGACATCGCCGAGGATGAAGAGGTACAGCAGCGGACCCGAGATGCCGCGCTTCAATCGGGTGTCGGGGGCCTGTTCCGTGGTGGGCATAGGCGCCAGTTTAGGCGAAAATGCTAAGCCTGCTTGTGAAATACCACGCGGGCCGCCATTCGTCGCGCGGGGAGTACCGCCGATCGAGAAATACCCCACATCCATGTGATGCACACCATACTTGCCTTGGACAGGATCTTGGCCGGGGGGCGGCCGCCCACGCTGACAGAAAGGCTCTCGATGAGCTGGCTCGACCGCGACCACACCATCGCACCACCGGGATTCAACCGGTGGCTCATCCCACCCGCGGCGCTCGCCGTCCACCTGTGCATCGGCCAGGCCTATGCGACCAGCGTGTACAAGACGGCACTCACGGCGCACTTCGACGCGACCCTGACGCAGGTCGGCATCATCTTCTCGATCGCCATCGTGATGCTGGGCCTGTCCGCCGCGGTGCTCGGCACCTGGGTGGACCGCAACGGCCCCCGCAAGGCCATGTTCACCTCGGCGCTGTTCTGGACCTCCGGCTTTCTGGTCGGGGCGCTCGGCATCTTCACGAACCAGCTGTGGCTCGTCTACCTGGGCTACGGGGTCATCGGCGGCATCGGCCTGGGGATCGGCTACATCTCCCCGGTATCCACCCTGATCAAGTGGTTCCCCGACCGCCCGGGCCTGGCCACGGGCATGGCCATCATGGGCTTCGGCGGCGGCGCCCTGATCGCCAGCCCGCTCTCCACCCAACTGCTGCGCATGTACGACCCGAACTCGGGGGCCGAGGGCTGGGTGGCCAGCGGCGACGCCGTGGGCAAGCTGTTCCTGACCCTCGCCGTCGTCTACCTCGTCTACATGATGTTCGGCGCCTTCACCATCAAGGTGCCGGCGGAGGGCTGGAAGCCCGCGGGGTTCGACCCCTCGCAGCTGAAGTCCAAGCCCCTCGTCACCACCGACAACGTCTCGGCCGCCAATGCGATCAGGACCCGCCAGTTCTGGCTCGTCTGGATCGTCCTGTTCTGCAACGTCACGGCCGGTATCGGCATCCTCGAGCAGGCGGCCCCGATGATCCAGGACTTCTTCCGCGGCGCGGACGGCACGACGGCGGTGTCCGTCGCCGTCGCCGGTGGCTTCGTGGGCCTGCTCTCGATCGGCAACATGGGTGGACGGTTCGCCTGGTCCACGACGTCGGATCTCATCGGCCGCAAGCGCATCTACATGGTCTACCTCGGCGTGGGAGCCCTGCTCTACCTGGTGCTCGCCCTCGCGGGGTCCTCCACCACCCTGCTGTTCGTCGCCCTGGCCTTCGTGATCATCTCCTTCTACGGCGGCGGATTCGCCACCGTACCGGCCTACCTGCGTGACCTCTTCGGCACCTATCAGGTCGGTGCGATCCATGGCCGCCTGCTGACCGCGTGGTCGGCCGCCGGTATCGCCGGGCCGCTGATCGTCAACGCCTTCCTCGACTCGCAGGGAACGCCCGGGGAGCTGAACGCCGGGGCCTACCAGCCGGCTCTCCTCACCATGGTGGGGCTGCTGGTCGTGGGCTTCATCGCCAACCTGCTCGTCCGGCCCGTGGACCCGCGCTTCCACGAACCGACGGCGGACGCATCCCGAGAATTCGCGAAGGAGGCCTGACATGGCCGGAGCACGTATCGCCGTCGTCTGGGCACTCGTGGGAGTGCCTCTCGCCTACGGCGTCTTCCAGACCCTCACCCGGGTCGCGGCCCTCTTCGGCGGCTGACCGGCGCCGTCGGTCACGCCGTCACCCGGTCTGCCGTGCCGGTGCCCAGGCCATGGTGTCCTGGTGCCGTTGCCATGCCTGCCGCGGCTCCACCGACTCGCGTGCGACGTCGGTCAGCCACACCGTGGTGTCCGGGTTCCAGCCGGCGATCACCGATGCCGTGTCCGCCTCGACCCGCAGCGCCCGGGTGGCGCACCGGAGGTAGCCGAGGGCGGAGAGATGCACGGCGTCCCAGTCTGCCGCGACGCGCTCCCAGTCCGGGATCACCCAGCCGCCGGCACGGCCGGTGGTCCGGTACCAGTCGTGGCGGCGGGACGCGGTGACGTCGAGGGGGTACTCGCGGCACAGGGCCGCCCAGTCCTCCTCGACGGCCACCTCGAAGGTGCGGCCACCACCGCGGACCGGGACGGCCGTGGCGAACTCCTCGCCCGCGGCGTCCTCCACGAGGTCCAGTGCGGCCGGGATGTTCCCGACCGTCTGCAGGAGCCCCTCGGGGAGCGACCACCAGGTGCCGGAGTAGGGGGCACGGGGGTCGCTCGGACGATCGTGCCGGGCCCGTTCCTCCTCGGCACGCGCGCTGCGGGCCCAGGCTGCCAGGGCCTCCCGCGGACTCCCTGGCAGGTGCACGGGGTCCTCGGGGACGTGCCAGTCGAGGTGCCACTGCACGGTTCGCCGGGCCGATGCCAGCCACGGTCCGGTAGTGGACGCCAGGACCCGCCCCGCGACGGGGAGGAGCGACTCGCGGATGACCGGGAGCGCGGCGAGGACGTCCTCCCCGTCGGGTTCCTGCCAGCCGCGGGCAGCGCCGACCGACTGCCCGAACGCGTCGAGGATCCTGCTGTCGCTGATGTCTCCCGGGTTGATCGAGGCGATCCGGGCCGCCACCCCGGCCGGCGTCGCCGCGTCCGGTCGTCCAGGGTGCATGGCCAGCCCGTCGTCGTCCGATGCGGCGAGGACGAGGGTGACACGCGAGGTGCCCGACGCCGGGTCGAGGGCGCCGGCCAGGCGCATGACCGGGCTCCGGAGGTCCGGCGCCAGCAGCAGCGCGAGCTCGAGGCAGAGCCGGCGGCCGCGTGGACCCTCGAGCAGGACATCGGCCGGCACCGTCATCCGGCCATCCTCGCACGGTGCGGGCCGGGCGGCGTGCGAACACCGGCGGCAGGCCGTCGCGGGCACCCCCGCGCACTGCTTGAATGGGACCAGACACTCCGGAAGGACCCATGGACAGCACGAGCAGGCAGCAGACCGACGCCCTGGAGCGCGGCGAACTCCCCCCGCTGGAGCAGGTGCGCGACGACGTGTGGGCGCTCGCCCAGCCCATGCCCGGCGGACATCTCGCGTACTCCTTCACCTATCTGCTGCGGGACGCGGACGGGGGCATCCACGTCGTCGATCCCGGCTGGGACTCCGACGACAACTGGGCGCGGCTGATCTCTGCGCTCGCGGAGATCGCTCCGGGACGAGGCGGCGCCGACGCCGTCACGGGCATCACCGGCACGCACCTGCACCCGGACCACGTGGGGATGGCAGCCCGGCTGAGGGACGCATCGGGCGCGGAACTCGCGATGCACGGCAGGGAGCGCCAGGCCCTCGAACGGCACCGCGACCGGCTGCTCGACCTCGACGAGGCCGCCGGACGGCTGGAGGAATGGGGCGTTCCCGCCGACCGGAGAAGCGAACTGGCCCAGTTCGTGGACCGCTCTCCTGCCGGGCTGGTGCTCGCCGTGGACTCCGTGCTGTCCGACGGCGACGTCCTGGACGTCCCGGGGTTCCGGATGGAGGTGATGGCGACGCCGGGACACACTCCCGGGCACATCTGCCTGCGCGACGACGACCGCGGGCTCCTCCTCACGGGCGACCACGTGCTGCCGACGGTGTTCTCCGGTCTCGGCCTGGGCGGCGGAACGCCGTCGAACCCGCTCGCCGACTTCCTCGAGTCCGTGGAGCGCGTGCGCCGCTACGGGGAGTACGAGGCGCTCCCGGGACACGGCTACCGGTTCGCAGGGCTGGGAGGTCGGGCGGACGAGTGTGCGGAGCACCAGCTACGGCGGGCACGTGAGGTGGCCGAGGTGCTCGCGGCGTCGGACGGTGCTTCCGGGGAACCGGCCGTCTGGGCGATCGCCGCACGACTGACGTGGACGGCCGGGTGGGACGGGCTGCACGGCTTCCAGCTGCTGTCCGCGCTCACCCAGACACAGATGCACCGGGACTTCGTGCGCGTACACGGTGTGCCTGCGGCCTGACATCTTCGGACTTCTCCCCATGAATTCCGACGAATTCCGACGAATTCGGGCGAATTCCGGTGAAGAGGGCCCACTGTGCCCCGGGCATCTATACGCTTCCCCCATGGAAACAGCGGAGGGGCGCGACGGCGGAGAGTTCGATCAGGCCATCGAGGTGCTGGAAGAGCAGACGAGCGTGCTGTGGCGGCGGGAACGGACGACGTCGCACGCCCTCGCGAAGAACGTGCATCCGGAGATGGAGCCGGCCGCGTACGGGATCCTCACGCTCCTGCAGCGGGAAGGATCGCTGCGGGCGACAGACATCGCCGCCAGCATCGGTGTGGGGAAGCCCTCCGTGAGCAGGCAGCTCGCCGGGCTCGAACGGCTGGGACTCGTCAGCCGCCAGCTCGATCCCTACGATGCCCGCTCGCAACGCGTCCTCCTGACGGCGCTGGGCGAACAGCAGCTCGCCGCGGCGCAGACCGGGCGTCGCACAGCGTTCACCGCGCTGATGCGCAGCTGGGCGCCGGAGGACGTGGAGAAACTCGGGGTCCTGATCGCCCGGCTCAACAGCACCTACACGAAGGACACCTGGTAGCGGATCAGCCCTCGCTCCATCCCGAGCCCTCGCGGAACGCTCCCACCCGCCGGCCGGAGCCGGCCTCGAGGGAGTCGTCGGCGTCCTCGTAGAGTTCGCCGGCGTCGGCCTTGCTGTGCCGGAGGAGTTGCTCCGCCTCGGCGTGCGCGTCCTCGAGCCCGTCGGCCACGATGCGGCTGCGGGCGGGAAGGGCGTCCAGGTGGACCACTCGTTCCGCGGTTTCGCCGAGGGGGACGGTGAACCCGTCATTGGTGTCGTCGAGGGGAACCTCCGCTCCTCCGCTCTCCGCCGGGACCACGTACTCGAGGAAATAGGCCATGCTCCAGCCAACCACCGCTCCGGGGCGCATCGCCAGCGGTCGCCGTGCCGCCGTAGGAGCTTGTCCATCCCATCGCGGACTGGTACCCGTCCGCCGGGACGAGGCCCTCGAGGGAGCGTCAAATCGACGGCGGGAGGCCGGACCGGGTGCGGCGGTCGGTACTCCATGCCTAGATTGGAGGCATGGCCGACACAACCGAGAACGAAGCAACAGCCCCGGCGGCTCCCACACCGCTCGAACAGCTCGCCGAAGCGCACCGTGTGGGGACCACCTTCAAGGGATGGGATGGTGAACCCGCCCGCGTGGCCCCGGAGACCCTCGTCACGGTCCTCGCGGCGCTCGGAGTCGACGCCTCCTCCGAGACCGCGATCGCCCGCGCGCTGGACGACGTCGTCGCCGGGCCCTGGCAGAGGGTGCTGCCCGCCGTCGTCGTGGTGCGCCGGAGCGACGTCGACCCGGTGCTGCTGCACGTGCCCGCCGGGGCCGACGTGGAGTTCTGGGCCGTCGACGAGGACGGGGTCCACTACACCGGCACGGTGACGGACGCGACCGAGGTCCGCACGATCGACGGGAAGGACATCGAGCGGCGGGAGGGCGTGCTGCCGCACGCGCTGCCGCTCGGCTGGCACACCCTCCATGCGACGGTCGACGGGCAGGAGACGACCTGCACCTTCGTGGTGACGCCCGACCGCCTGAGTACGACGGCGGCACTCATGGACCACCGCAGCTGGGGGCTCATGGCGCAGCTCTACTCGGTGCGGTCCTCGGAATCGTGGGGCATCGGCGACCTCGCGGACCTCGGCCGATTGGCCCAGGCCGCCGCCGCGCACGGTGGCGACTTCGTGCTGGTGAACCCCCTGCACGCCGCCGAACCCGTCCCGCCCGTGGAGCCCTCGCCCTACCTGCCGACCACGCGGCGCTATTTCCACCCCCTCTACCTGCGGATCGAGGACATCCCCGAGTACGCCCGGCTGGACGCCGGGGCACGGGCACGGATCGGAGAGCTGGCCGCCGGCCTCGCGGACGCCAACACCTCCACCGACCTGCTCGACCGGGATTCGTCCTACGCCGCGAAACTCGAGGCACTCGAACTCGTGTTCGCGGTGCCGCTCCCGGAACAGCGCCAGCACGACTTCGACGCCTACCGCTCCCACCAGGGCCAGGGGCTCGCCGATTTCGCGCTGTGGTCGGCCCTCGCCGAGACGGTCCCGCCGGGCGCGCAGGAGTGGGACGACGTCGGACGCCCCGGATCGCCCGGTGCCCGGGAGTTCGCCGAACGGCATGCAGCGCGCATCGAGTTCCACGAGTGGCTGCAGTGGCTCGTGGACGAGCAGTTGCAGGAGGCGCAACTCGACGCGACGGGCGCCGGGATGTCGATCGGCGTGGTGCACGATCTCGCGGTCGGCGTCCATCCCAGCGGTGCCGACGCCTGGGCCCTCCAGGACGTGCTGGCGACGGGCATCAGTGTCGGGGCACCGCCGGACATGTTCAACCAGCACGGCCAGGACTGGAGCCAGCCGCCATGGCACCCCGAGCGGCTCGCGGAATCCGGCTACGCCGCATTCCGGGACATGCTCCGCAACATCCTGCGCCACGCCGGCGGCATCCGCGTGGACCACATCCTCGGGTTGTTCCGGCTCTGGTGGATACCCCAGGGTGAGGCACCGGGTGCCGGTGCCTACGTCTACTACGACCACCGGGCGCTGATCGGCATCCTCGCGCTCGAGGCGGAACGGGCAGGCGCGATCGTGGTCGGCGAGGACCTCGGCGTCTTCGAGCCCGGCGTGCAGGAGTACCTCGGCGAGCGCGGGATCCTCGGCACCTCGATCCTCTGGTTCGAGCAGGACGAGGACGGGCCGCTGCCTCCCGAGGCCTACCGCCGGGGCTGCCTGACCACGGTCACCGTGCACGACCTGCCGCCCAGTGCGGGCTACCTGGCAGGCGAGCACGTGGTGCTCCGTGAGAAGCTCGGCCTGCTCAGCCGCCCCGTGGAGGAGGAGCAGGCGGAGGATCGCGCCAGCCAGGAGAAGTTCCTCGCGCTCCTGCGGCAGCGGAACCTGCTCCCTCAGGAGTCCCCGGGCGTCCAGCAGACCGTCGAGGCGCTGCACGGCTTCATCGCGCAGACGCCGTCGGTGCTGCTCGGGGTCGCGCTCGCCGACGCGGTCGGCGAGCGGCGTACCCAGAACCAGCCCGGCACCAACGACGAATACCCGAACTGGCGGATCCCCCTCGCGGACGCCGCGGGGAACGCCGTCCTCATCGAGGATCTCGCCGGCAATGAGCGCTTCGCGTCGCTGGTCGCCTCGCTGGGCCTTCCGGCGGACGATGCGGGCGGCACGGGGCCGATCGGCTGACCGCAAGCACAATGTCGGGAGGCGGCACGGCCCCGGCGCGTGGTCGGATGGAGGGATGAACAGGAACGACACCCGGACGTACGACGTCGTCATCGTCGGCGGGGGCATCGCGGGGCTGGGGACCGCGCTCGTCCTCGGGCGGGCCCGGCGGAGCGTCGTGGTGATCGACGCCGGTACGCCGCGCAATGCTCCGGCCGACGCCGCCTACGGCTTCCCCACGCGGGACGGGACGCCGCCGGAACATCTCGTGGCGCTGGCGCGGGAGGACCTGGAACCCTACGGCGTGGACTTCCTCGACGATCGCGCCGAGCATGCCGTGGACACGGCGCGGGGGTGGTCGATCGGCACTGCCGGCGGCCGGACCGTCGAAGGGCGCCAGCTCGTCATCGCCTCCGGGCTCCGCGACATTCTGCCGGACATCCCCGGCGCCCGGGAGGCATGGGGGCGGGGACTGCTCCAGTGCCCCTACTGCCACGGCTGGGAGGTCCGCGACCAGGCCCTCGGAGTGCTCGGTTCCGCCCCGACCTCCATCCACCAGGCGATCCTCCTGCGGCAGTGGTCCGACGACGTGACCTTCTTCCCCCACACCCTCGGCGCCCTGTCCGAGGACGACCGACACCGCCTGCGGAGACGCGGAGTGCGGATCGCGGAGGGCCGGGTGGAGGCATTCCTGCCGGGCCGGGCCGACGACGGCGCGCCACGCCCGCTCCTGGGCGTCCGGCTCCAGGACGGCGCCGTGGTGCCCTGCGTGGCGGTGTTCTGCGAACCGGGCGCGGACGCGGGTACCCCGCTCCTCGCGGGCCTGGGCTGCGAGATGCGCGACGACGGCTGCGTCGGCACCGACGACATCGGACGGACCTCGGTGGAACGGGTCTGGGCCGTCGGCAACGCGACCGATCCCGCCGCCCAGCTGGTGCCGGCGGCAGGGGATGCCTATCGGATCGCCGTCGCAGTCAACGCGATCCTGGTGGAGGAGGACTGCGAGGTCTGCCTGGAGGCGGAAGCGGTGAGCGAGGGCGTCTGAAGCCCGGGGCAGGGTCCCCCCGCCCCCGTACGCCCGAAGGCCCCGGCAGTGCCGGGGCCTTCGGGCGTGCTGTCGCCCCTACTTGCCGAGGTCGGGGCGGGTGGCGTCGTCCTGTGACAGGAACGGCGTGTCCTCGACGTGCGCAGGATCGCCGCCGCTCGGACCGGTGGGGCCGGTGCTGCCCGTGTCCATGGCGGTGACGACCGGTGGGACATCGAGGGGGAGATCCCCGCTCGCGCCGACGGCCACGCCCGGCTCGGACGGCTTCTTGGCGCCGTCGTCGGATCCCGAGCCGCCCTTCTTCAGCGCACCCTTCAGGGAGTCCTGCACCGCGGGCGCCTTGCTCTTGATGGTTCCGGTGGTCGACGCGACGGTGTCCTGCACCTTCGGGTTGTTCCACAGCTGCTGGGCCTTCGTCTTGATCTGCTCGTAGCTCCCACGGCCGGCGCGGGTGCCGAGGACGTAACCGGCCGCCATGCCTGCTCCGAAAACAATCTTGTTCTTCATGCCGTTCTCCCTTCGGTGGACTGCGTGCTTCCGAATCTAGACCACCACGCGAGGGGGAGCGAGGGAAGTTTTCCGTCGGACGCCCTGGCCGGCCCTACGGCGATTGCATGGCAGGTCCTGGCCTCGCGGCCCGGGATGGACGAGGATAGCAGGGAAAGCGCTATCCAAGGAACAGGCAATTCTCATGGGCCCCACCCCGCACCTCCTCGCACGCTCGGGGAAGGACGTCCGCCGGGACGCTCCGCACCCGAGGGTCCTCCTCCTCGTCGCGGCTCTCGCGATGCTGCAGGTGATCTGGCCGCTCACCATGGACCTATACCTGCCCGCGTTCCCCGCGATCCGCCGGGAGTTCGGCGCCGACGAGTCCGCCGTCCAGCTGACCCTGACGGCGGCCTTCATCGGCATGGGCATCGGTCAGCTGGCCTCCGGACCGGTGTCGGACGCCGTCGGACGGGCGCGCCCCCTGGCGGTGATGATCGTGGTCTACTGCATCGCGACGGCTGCGTGCGCCCTTGCTCCCACGATGGCCTGGCTCATCGCGAGCAGGGCCCTCCAGGGCATGGGGTCGGCGGCCTGTGCGGTCATCGCCCTGGCCATCGTCCGTGACCTGTACACGGGCAGGCGCCTGCTGGTCTTCCTCGCCCGCCTGTCCATCGTCTCCGGCGTGTTCGTGGTGGCGTCCCCCGCCCTCGGCGCCCAGCTCCTCCAGGTGGTCGGCTGGCGGGGACTGTTCTGGACACTCCTCGGCTACGGCGTCGTCCTGCTCTGTGTCGCGGGCAGGATCCTGCTTCGGAACGAGACGCACACGCGGGACCGCCGGCTGCTCCGGAAGGGCGTCCGCCTCCGGGACGACTACCGCACCCTCGCCTCGGACGCCCGGTTCCGTTCCGTCGCCGTGGCCGGCGGGCTGCTCTTCGCCGCGATGATGTCCTTCATGGCCGGCAGCGCCTTCCTGCTGCAGGAGGTCTTCGGGCTCAACCCGTCCACCTACGCCCTGCTGTTCGGCGCCCAGGGCGCCCTCATGGTCGTCGGGGCGCAGGTGGGAGGCCTGGTGGCGCGACGGGCCTCGCCGGGCCTCGCCGTACGCATCGGTGCGGTGGCCCTGGTGGTGGCCGCCGCCGTCCTGCTCCTGAGCGTCGGGTTCGCCCCGCACCTCGGCCTGTGGGGACTGATGGCGCCGGTCATGGGCTTCACGGCGTCGTTCGGCCTGGTCAATCCGGCCCTGCAGGCCACGGCGCTCGAGCACCACGGCCTCCGCGCCGGCACCGCCGCGTCCCTGCTGGGAGCGTCCAACATGGCAGGTGCCGCCGTGATCGCCCCCCTCACCGGAGCGTTCGGGCTGTCCTCGCCCGTGCCCACCGCCGTGGTCATGCTGGCGTGCGCGGTCGTCGCCGCCCTCCTCCTCCTGCTCGGTGTGCGGCGGACGCCTATGCCGTCGTCAGTACCGTCTTGAGCCAGCCCTCCTCGCGCCGGTCGAAGGTCAGGTAGGCGTCGACGACGTCGGTGAGCGGCTCGTGCTGGGTGATGAACCTCGTCGGATCGAAGACCCCCGACGCGACGAGGTCGAGCAGCGGCGGCGTGACCGAGCGGTGATCGCAGTTGCCCATGCGTATCGTGAGGTTCTTGTTCATCGCCTGGCCGATGGGATAGGTCATCATCTGCGGGCTGTAGACCCCGATGATCCCGATGCGGCCGTACTTCCGGACGGTCTCCACGCTCCACCGGGACACCTGGGAGGGTGCGTTCCCCGGCACCCAGTTCCCGCCCTGCGCATTCGTGGTGGGGGCGACCTCCGCGACCTCCCGCGCGAACTGCTCCGCCTGCTGCTCGCCGTCCGCCGCCGCCGGGCCGGAGGACGGGCGCTGGGCGTCCACGCCCACGGCGTCGATGACGGCATCGACGCCGATGCCCAGCGTGGCATCCATCAGGGCCTGCACCGGATCCTCGCGGTTGAAGTCGACGACCTCGGCGTTCTGGCCGAGCGCCTGGACGAGGCGGGTCTCGACGCCGTCGATCGCGAACACGCGTGAGGCGCCCTGGCGGAAGGCGGAGGCGATGGCGAACTGCCCGACGACGCCCGCACCGTACACGGCGACGGTGTCGCCGCGTCGCACTCCTGCCAGCTCGGTACCGAACCACGCGGTGGGGAAGATGTCCGAGAGCAGGATGGCCTGCTCGTCGCTGACGGTGTCCGGCAGCGCGGTGAGCGTGTTCGAGGCCCACGGGATGCGGGCGTACTCGGCCTGCAGCCCGTTCACGGGCCCCGTGGTCTGCGGCCCGCCGAAGAAGCAGGTGCCGGCCTGCGGGCCGTTCGGATTGGCGGTGTCGCACTGGGCGGTGTGGCCGGCCCGGCACTGCCAGCACACGCCGCAGGACATCGTCGAGGAGACGACCACCCGGTCGCCGGGGGCGAACCGGCGGACCGCTGCGCCGACGGCGGTGACCTCTCCCACGGCTTCATGGCCGAGGATCGTCCCTTCCTTCATGCCCGACATGGTGCCGCGGATGAAGTGCAGGTCGGTACCGCAGATGGCGCTCCGGGTGATCCGCATGATGGCGTCATTGGGATCGAGGATCGAGGGATCATCGACGGTGTCGAGGCGGATGTCACCTTCACCGTGCCAGACGAGTGCTTTCATGGGACGCTCCTGATGCGGCGGGGCCGCGGGTAGGGTGCTGGTCGGCAAGCAATCCCAACGCTAGGAGTTCCCCTCCGGGGCTACAACGCCACATGGCACCCGGCGGCCGGTTGCCACGATTCGTGGGCGGGTGTAGGCGCCGGCGGTCAGGAGGAGCGGAGGACGGGTTCGACGACGTCGGGCCGGACCGGGGAGGAGCCGGGCTGCTGGTCCCTGCGATCGAGCTCCTCGGTGAGTTCCTCGTGCCGGATCTCGGTCTCCATGGCCGCTTCGCCGTCGGTGGCGTATTCGTGGTCGAGCTCGCGGTGGATCTTGCTGTTGAGGACCTCGACCTCGGGCAGCTCGAGTGCTGTGAGGTCTTCCGGGAAGTCGTCGGAGGGCGTGAGTCTGGTTCTCAAGGGGGTGCCTGTTCGGTGGTGGGACGGGACACTGCGATCGGGCCCGCTTCTAGACCACGCATGCCGGGCGAACCCGGCAGGGCAAGGCAAAAGAGTACCGGTTCGACCGCCCGGAACGGAAGCCGCCCGGCGCTACGTCGACGTGTTCTTCGCCTGCCGGTCCGTGAGGTCGCGATCGGCCACGAGCACGCCGCCCATCAGGAGCCGGAAAGCGCGGGCCCTGCCTCCCGGGCGAGGAGTCCGGGAGGGCAGAGCCACGGAGCGACCGGTGGGCGCAGGCGGTCGACACGGGCGGGTCGTGCGCCCGGTCTTCCCGGGCCGGGTGTCGGTGGCGGGGGCTAGCCTGCCCTGATGGATGCCGGAGCGAGCAGGAGGTGCGATGCCCGAGGGTGACAGCGTGTTCCGCCTGGCGGCACGGCTGAGGCGGTCCCTCGACGGGCGACTCCTCCGCCGTGGCGATCTGCGTGTCCCCGCCCATGCCACGAGTGCACTGGACGGACTGCGGGTGGTGGAGCACGTGACGCATGGCAAGCACCTGCTGACGCGGCTGGACGGCGGACTCACCCTCCACACGCATCTGCTCATGCAGGGCTCGTGGACGGTCACCGCCGCGGGCAGGAAGCTGCCGCGCGCACTGCTGCCCGACGCACGGGTGATCCTCGAGGTCGAGGACGGCCCCACCGCCTACGGACTGAACCTTCCCGTCGTCGACCTGCTGCCCACGCGGGCGGAGGCCGATGTCGTCGGGCACCTCGGACCCGATCCGCTGCGCGACGACTGGTCCGCGGAGGAGGCGGCCGCCAGGCTGTGCCGAGATCCCGCCGAACGGGTCGCCGCGGCCCTGCTCGACCAGCGCAACGTCGCCGGCTTCGGCAACCTCTGGGCCAACGAGCTGTGCTTCTTGCGCGGCATCCACCCGGACACCCCCGTGGCCGACACCGACATCCCCGCGCTCGTGGCGCTCGGCGCACGATGCCTGCGGTTCTCCGCCGTCCAGCCCGGTGCCCATCAGGTCACCACGGGCACGACGCGCAAGGGCGAGCAGCACTGGGTGGCCGGCCGGGCCGGGAAGCCGTGCCTGCGCTGCGGCACCACCGTGTGCGTCCGTGCCGAGGTCCCCGGTGATCCGGGCCGCCGCCGGACCTGGTGGTGCCCGCGCTGCCAGCCGTTGCGGCAGTCAGCGCCGGGTGGCGAGCGCCGCCGCGAAGGCGTCGGCTGACGCTGCCGTGCTGTTGATGCGCCAGTCGGACTCCTTCGCGATGTGGAACCAGACGAGGGCGACGACGTCCGGCTGGGCGGAGAGGTAGCCGAACAGGTTCGTGATCCACTGGGGCTTCGATCCGCCGACCTCCGAGGACGCGGTCTCGGCGATCAGGACGGGTTTTCCCGGAGCGAGCCGGCGGAGCTGCGCGATCCCCTCGCCGAAGACCGCCTCCGGTTCCTGCCAGCTGCCCCCCGACGGGGAGGTGCCCCAGTTGTAGCCGTCGAGTGCCACGGCGTCGACGTACCCGCTGCCCGGATAGAGACCGTCGAGGGGGACGGAGCCCCAGTAGGGCACGTTCGGGTTCCAGACCCAGCTGATGTTGGTCGCACCGGTCGACGCGACGACGTCGTGCACGTGCTGGTAGGCCGCGACGTAGTCTCCCGTCCCGTTGCCGTTGACGCCTTCCGCCCAGGGGTACCAGTTCCCGTTCATCTCGTGGGCGAAGCGGAGGTACACCGGCTGGCCCCACCGGCCCAGGGCCGTACCCCATTCGCGCAGGTAGGCGTCGAAGTCGCCGGCTGCGATGCGGTCCAGCGAGTAGGCGGGCTGCGCGGTGCCGCCGCCCCAGGTCCAGGGCTCCCAGGTCAGGAGGGTCTCGGCGCCCCTCGCTCGGACGGCGTCGAGTTCGGCGATGGGCGCGGGCTGGTTGAAGTCCTTATAGGACAGGACGATCGAGGGCGCCTCGCCGGCGAGGGCCGTCACCTCGTCCAGTTCCGCGCCGGCAGCCGGCCCGCCATTTGTGCCCACGCCGAACCGGATCGCCTTGGCTGTGCCGCTCGGCACGGGGGTGGGCTCGACGACGGTGAAGCGGGCGGTCGCGACCGCGTTCCCGGCCGTCGCGGTGACGGTCACGGTGCCCGCAGCGGCGGGCATGACGATCGACGCCTGGAAGGCGCCGCCGGCGGTCGTGGTCACGGCCACCCTGGCGGTTCCGGCGACGACGGTACCCTTGGTCCGTTTCGGGAACCCCGCACCCGAGACGGACACGGACGCACCGGGTGCACCGGAGACGCTACCCAGCGTGATCGTCGCAGCGGCCTGCGCGGGGGGAGGGGTCAGCCCGAGGAGCAGGACCGAGATCACGGCGAAGAAGAGGGGGAGCCGGTGGGCGGTGGTCCGTGCCGAAGCGGCAGCGGGAGGGGGAGCGGCGGGGGGAGTCTCGGGTGGAGTCGCGGGTGGAGTCATGGTCGGCACCTAGCTGGTTCGGTAGCCCGGCTGACCGCAGGGGTCCCGTGGCTTTGCGTCCCCGGCTCGCGCCGGGTTTGCCGTTGTCGCCGGGCGGTCGCCCGGGCGCCGGAGGTCCCTGCCGCGGCGGGGCTCCTCCACCATTGTCCCGGAGGTCGTCGTCGGACGGTGGCGGGGCGCCTGAAGGATGCCAGAGGATTCCTGCAGGTCTTCCGCAGCATGCCCGGATCGCCCGCCGGCACCGCTGGAACCGGCCTCGTGGGACGGGCGGAACCGGTCTCAGTCCTCGGTGCGCCGCGGTGGCGGGCGGTGCGGACTATGACGCGGACGGACCGGCGCTCTGGGAATTCGCGGTGACGTGCACCACAATGGGTCCTGCTGCGGGATCGAGGCACCCGCGGTGTTGTTGAGGGGGACAGATGAAGCAGAGACCGGCGTTCACGAACACCATCGCATTCCAGATCGACGAGTACAGGCCGACGTTCGAGGCGCAGGTCGGCCCTGCCCTCGCAGCGGTCTTCGCCCGTGAGCAGGAGGATCTCCGCCGCGCCGGGATCCCCCCGGGGACGGCGCACGCGGGCGACCTGCTCCCCGATGCCGTCCTGCACGACGAGCACGGCCGCCAGGTGCGTCTGGGCGAGGTGCTCGGGGCCGCGGCGGCTATTTTGGTGTTCTACCGCGGTTCGTGGTGCCCGTACTGCAGCATCGCGCTGAAGACGTACCAGCGCGAGCTCCGCCCCGTCGTCGAGGCGTTCGGGACTCGGCTCATCGCGATCAGCCCCCAGGCCCCCGAGACCGCCGTCGCGGCCGCACGCGCCGCGGGACTGCGCTTCGAGCTGTACTCGGACGAGGGCAACGCCCTCGCCTCGCGCCTCGGGATCGTGACGGTGCCCAGCGCGGAATCCGAGGCGGCACGCGCAGCCCTGGGCATCGACGTCGCAGGCACCAACATGGACCGCACCGCAGCCATCCCGTTCCCCACGGTGGTCGTCGCCGACGCCACGGGCACCATCCGCCTCATCGACGTCCGGGTGGACTACACGACGCGCACGGAGACGTACGACATCATCGAAGCCCTGATCGCCCTGTAACCCGCACCCCCCGAGGCAGGCGCCGGTAGGATCACGGCGTGCCGTGCCGGAACACACCCGTCCCGGTCGACGGTGCCGCCGCGCCCACAACACCGAGAGGACAGGCCCTGCATGGAGCTGACGATCGAACGCGTGCCCTTCGACGCCCCCGACGCCGAGGCGCTGCGCAACGCCCAGCAGGCCGAACTGCACGTGCGCTACGGCAGCGAGGACCACGAGCCCGGAGAGTCCCCTACCGCGGACAACGTGCCCTTCTTCGTCGTCGCCCGGGCAGCGGATGGAACGGCCGTCGGCTGCGGGGGCCTGCGCCCGCTCGGCGACGGAGGTCTCGAGGTGAAGCGGATGTATGTGCTTCCCGAGCGCAGGGGCCAGGGCGTCGCGACGGCGATCCTCCGACGGATCGAGGAGCAGGCGCTCGCCATGGGCAGCAGGACGCTGCTGCTCGAGACGGGCACGGAGCAGCCCGACGCCATGCGGTTCTACGAGCGTGAGGGGTACCACCGTATTCCCGCCTTCGGCCTGTACGCGGGCGAGGCACACTCGGTCTGCTACGCCAGGCTCCTCGACTGAGAAGGCCCGCCGTCAGGTTCCCGGGATCTCCGTGGTGATGTCACCGAGGGTTGCCGAGAGGGATGCCAGGAGTGCATCCGCGTCCGTGAACAGCAGGAAGTCCCGGGATCCCGAGCCCATGCCGATCCGCCGTCCCCGGATCCGCTCGTCGGCATAGACGGGAAGGGCGCTCCTGCTGCCCAGTGGCGTGATGGTCCCGGACTCGTAGCCGGTGAGTTCGAGGGCGCTCGCGGGCGGCACGAGCGAGGCCTTGTTCACGGCCAGCAGCGCGCGGAGCCTGGACCAGTCGAGGCGTCTCGTCCCCGGGATCAGGACGAAGACGGTCGTCCCGCCGCTGACCTTGACCACCAGGGTCTTCACTCCGTCCTCCCTCGTGAGGCCCTGGACCGCCGCCGCGTCGTCGAAGGTGCCGTCCTCGTCCCGGGGCACCAGGGATACCCCGAGTCCTCGGGCTGCTGCATCGAGCTCGGCGGGAAGGGGGCGGGCATCGGCGGTGTCCATCGCCCCATCGTAGGTGCCGCCCGTCAGGCCCGGCCGGCTGGGAGCACAGTCGTGCTGGCCCGCACCACGAGGTCGCTCCCCGGCATCGAGCGGGTCCGGGCCTCCCCGGAGTCGAGCAACGCGAGCAGCAGTTCGGCGGCGATCCGGCCCTGCTGCCCCGGGTTGCGCGCCAGGGCCGTGACCGCGGGCGAGGCCAGCCGGCAGTGCAGGGAGTCGTCCCAGCTCACGATCGCGACGTCCTCCGGGCAGCGCAGCCCGAGCTCGCCGAGGGCCAGCAGGCCGCCCATCGACATGAGGTCGTTGCCGAACACGACCGCGGTCACCGGCTCCGCGGGGGCGCTGAGCAGCGCTACGAGGGCGTCGCGCCCGGCGTCGAGCGCGTAGGTGGCCTCGTGCAGCACCACCTGCATCCCGTACCCGGCCGCACGTTCCCGCACCCCCCGGATCCGCTCCTCCTCGTGCAGGAAGGTGTGCGGCCCGGTGACATGGGCGATCCTGCGATGGCCGCCCTCGTGGAGGTGGTCGACGATGGTCGCGGCGTCGACGGAGTGGTCCGTCGTCGTGCCTGCGAACCTGTGCGGTGCGCCGGTCCCGGGCGCGCCGTGCAGCACGAAGGGCAGCCCGAGCCGGGTCAGCAGGGCGGGGCGCGGGTCGTCGTGCAGGTGGTCGAAGACCACGACGCCATCGACCTTCCGCTCACCGGCCCACCGCTCGTAGATGAGCTGTTCCTGCGCCGGGTCCTTGCCCACCATCCGCAGCATCAGGGCCATGTCCGCCTGCGCGAGTGCCGCTTCGATCCCGGTGAGCAGGCCCATGTAGTAGGGCTCGGTCCCGATGAGCAGGGGATCCGCCGAGAGCACCATCCCGACCGCGCCGGCCCGCGAGCGTGACAGGGCGCGGGCGGAGGAACTCGGGTACCACTCGAGCTCCTCCGCGAGGTCCAGGACGCGGCGCCGGGTCAGCTCGCTGACACCCGGCTGGCCGTTGAGGGCGTAGGAGACGGATGCCTTCGAAATGCCCAGCCTCTTCGCCAGGCCGGCGATGGTTTCCTTGGCCATGGCCTACACGATAGCGCCACCCGCCCCTTGACCCGCTCCGGGTGATCACCTAGGTTCGACCTAGGATCTGAACCGGTTCAGTACACCCTGTTCTCAGCGAGGAGAATCTCCGTGACGTATTCACTCCAGCTCTACACCCTGCGGGCGGCGATGGGGGAGGACCTGCCGGGCACCATCCGGCGCGTCGCCGAGCTGGGCTACACCGCCGTCGAGCCGTACAACTTCGTCGCCACGGCGGACGAGCTGGCCGAAGCGCTGTCGGCCAACGGACTCACCGCGCCGTCCGGCCATGCGCCCCTGCTCCGTGCCGACCAGGACGAGATCTTCGACGCCGCACGCACGCTCGGCATCGGAACGGTGATCGACCCGCACGTCGAGCGTTCCCACTGGACCACGGCCGCCGACATCGAGGCCACCGCCCGGGCGCTGAACGCCGCGGCGAAGAAGGGCGCGGAGTACGGCATCACCGTGGGCTACCACAACCACGAGTTCGAGCTCGAGGAGCGTATCGACGGCGTCTCCGGGCTCGAGGTCCTCGCCGGCCACCTCGATCCCGAGGTGGTCCTCGAGGTGGACACCTACTGGGCCGCGGTCGGGGGCGAGGATCCCGTCGAGCTGCTCCGGCGCCTCGGCAGCCGCGTGCGCTTCGTCCACATCAAGGACGGCCCGCTGACCAAGGACGACAAGGAGCAGGTCGCCGTCGGCTCGGGCAGCATGCGCGTCTGGGACGTACTCGACGCCGTCCCCGGCCTCGAGGCGGCCGTCGTGGAACTCGACGACTTCGACGGCGACATCTTCACCGCCGTCGCCGACAGCCTGGCATACCTGAGCGAGGGGAAGAAATGAGTACCGGCCCGGTCGGCGTCGCCGTCATCGGCGCAGGCGTCATCAGCAAGGAGTACCTGACCAACCTCACGGGCTTCCCCGACGTGACGGTGCACATCGTCGCCGACATGGTCGAGGAGGTCGCGGCCGCCCGGGCCGCGGAGTTCGGGGTCCCGTCATCCGGTGGCGTGCAGGACGCGCTGAGCCATCCCGACGTCGAGATCGTCGTCAACCTGACGATCCCCGCGGCCCATGTCGAGGTGGCCACGGCGGCAGTGCAGGCCGGCAAGCACGTGTGGAGCGAGAAACCCTTCTCACTGGACCGCGAGAGCGGTCTCGGCCTGCTGAAGACGGCGGACGCCGCCGGCCTCCGTCTCGGCTGTGCTCCCGACACATTCCTCGGTGCAGGACTCCAGACCGCGCTGCGCATGGTGGCGCGCGGCGACATCGGCGTCCCCCTGACGGCGCTGACCCTCATGCAGTCGCCCGGTCCCGAGTCCTGGCACCCGAACCCGGCATTCCTCTTCCAGGAGGGCGCCGGGCCCCTGTTCGACATGGGGCCCTACTACCTGACCACACTCGTCCAGACGTTCGGTGCCATCACCAGGGTGGCGGGCCTCGGCTCGAGATCCCGGGACACCCGGACCATCGGATCGGGGCCGAAGGCCGGCGAGGTCTTCGACGTCACGGTCCCGTCGCACGTCAGCGCGATCGCGCAGTTCGCGAACGGGGAGTCCTCGCAGAGCATCTTCAGCTTCGACTCACCCCTCAAGCGCGCGGGCTTCGTGGAGGTCACGGGGACCGAGGGCACGCTCGCGTTCCCCGACCCGAACTTCTTCACCGGCGACCTGATGCTGACCCGACCCGGAGCCGAGGAGCCGGAGACCATCCCGGCGGTCGGTGCGACCTCGACCCGCGGCAGCGGCGTGCTGGAGATGGCTCGTGCCCTCCGCGAGGGCCGTCCGCACCGCGCCCAGGGCGAGACGGCGTACCACGTGCTCGACGCCATGGTCTCGATCTCGGAGAGCATCGCGACCGGCGAGTTCGTCCCGCTCTCGAGCACGGCGACCGCGGCCGAGCCGCTGCCCGAGGACTGGGATCCGTACGCCTCCACCCTGTCCTGATCCCGGGGGCCGGGGTGTCGGCGGAGCACTGGCGTAGGCTGGAATCCTGCGGACACGTTAGCGCCACCTCTGGCGCCGTTCGCGAGGAGGCGGAATTGGTACAGCGCATGGCAGATCCCACGTATCGGGCCCAGCAATGGGAACAACGCTACGATCCCCAGATCGAGGACGTGAACCGCCTGTGCGACACGCTGGCCGAGTCGAAACCGGGGTCGGCCGTGCCCTACATCGACCCCGTCCACGATGTCGACGGATGCAAGATCGTCAGTCTCTTCTCGAGCCCGGGCTCCTCGTTGCCGTCGGGATTCGTCTCCTTCGAGAACGACGACCCGAGTTCCATCCGCATGGCCGGGATCTACGAGGCGGTCGGGCTGCCGCCCGAGGCGGTCATGCCCTGGAACGCCTACCCCTGGTACCTGCCCGAGGGCAAGGAGCGTGCGCTCACCATGGACCAGATCTCCGACGGGGTCAAGCCGCTCCTGACATTCCTCCAGCAGGTTCCGCGGGCCTCGGCGCTCGTCGCCCACGGGGCGGACGCGCACAAAGCTGCACGGCGCCTGATGAAGCTCGAGAACCGCGCCATCATGAAGCGCGGCTTCAAGATCTACGAGGTACGCTCGCCGGGCGAGCGGGCGTTCAAGGGCACCCCCGCGAACCAGGAGCTGTGGCTGAAGGACATCCAGTCGGCCTACGCCGACGCGATGGGCCGGGCCGGGCTGCGTTCCCGCCAGTCCATCTAGGATCTTCCGAGTCGACGCAGAAAGGCGGGGCCCATCGGGCCCCGCCTTTTTATGTGGCTCAGGCCGATCCGCACATCGCGTGCAGCCCGGCCTCGACGGGAGCGTCGTCCTCCGTGTGTCCGAGGGTCAGGCCGCGGAGGGTCGCCGAGATGTCCTCGAGGGACTGCAGGACCCATGCGAAAGCTTCCTCGTCCATGACCTGCCCCTCCTTGCCGGGCGTCGACGAGCGGTGCGCCAGGGCGAGGCGGGCCACGGTCCCCTCGAGGGTCTCCAGCGCTGCGTGCGTCTGTGCGGCGAGGTGGTCGGCCGCGGCGGTGGCGGGCCCGCGGCCGCCGGACACCATGCGGAGGGCGGTTCTGGGCAGCCCGGAGGCGTGGGAAGGCGTGCTGGCAGACGGGCGCTGTGCGCTCATGGATCGAGACCTCTTCTAAGTCAAGACGGCGCCCTTGAATCCCCCGGGCAGAAAAAGATTGACTACGACAGTCTGCCACCCGCCGAACCGGTTCCCTATGGATTCGGGCTCAGGAATTCCACAAAATTACCGGTCGGTAGCATCAAGGCCCGCACGGCGGCGGCGACGGGAGCTGCGCCGCTGCTGCCGCCACCGCGCAGGAGAGGCCCTGCCTACTCCTCCCGGCGCGTGGTGAGGTAGGTGGAGCCGTCCGGATTGCGCACCACGGTCCACTGCTGCAGTTCCTCCTGACGCAGCCGCTGCGCCTCGTCGTCGCGGTAGACGATCGGTCCCTCGGTGGTGCCGCGCTGGGCGGGACCGAAGAACATCCGCAGCTTGCCCGTGGCGGTCATGAAGCGGGCGGACAACGGTTGCTTCTCGGTCATCGGAGATCCTTTCGAGGGTGTCGGTCCACGGGGGCGGGGGAGGTCACGGAGTGCTCCGCCCGCCGGCCGAGGCCGGCAGGTGGGTGCCGGTGGCCCGGATGATCCCGTGCATGGCGTCGTTGAGGCTGTCCACCTGCTCGCGCGTCAGGCCGAGCCGCTCCATCATGGTCGCCGGCACGTCGAGGGCATCGGCGCGGAGGTCCCGGCCCGCAGTGGTGAGCTCCACCGCCAGCGCCCGCTCGTTGCCCGGGACGCGTGTCCGGGTGAGCAGGCCGAGGGCCTCCAGCCGCTTGAGCATCGGCGAGAGCGTGGCGGACTCCATGGCGAGGGCCTGTCCGATGCTGCGGACGGTGCGGGGGCTCTCCTCCCACAGCGCGAGCATCACGAGGTACTGCGGATGCGTGAGGTTGAGCTTCTCGAGGACCGGCCGATAGGCGCCCACCACGCTCCGGGACGCGACGGACAGCGCGAAGCACAGCTGGCGCTCGAGCAGGAGGTCGTCGTCGGTGGTCAAGGATCCTCCGGATCGGACGGTGACGAATAGGTGCGTACTGATAATTAGTGTACTACTGTTCCTCGACGGCGGGAACCGCGTGGCGCCGGGATCCCCGCGGTCCCGTGATCAGGGGTGTGCGGATCCTGGGCGTCGTCGCGGGGCCGACCGTGCCGGCGGTTGAGCCCATCGATGCCGCCGGGGACGGGTCCGACGAGGCGGAGTCCCCGGTCACCAGGAATGCGTGCCCACGCAGCACGAGCTCCTCGAGAACGCCCAGGTCGATCCCGGCGAGGGACGTCACGTACAGGCAGCCCGCACCACGCCGGTGTCTGCCGAGGCGCGGCAGCAGCGCCTCCGCTCCGGGAGCGGCGAGCAGCCCGTACAGGGATTGCGCCGACGCCCGCGGGGAGAATCCCACGGCCAGGGCATCCCCCTCGTGGCCGGAGGCGTACCTGTAGTGGTAGCTCCCGAAACCGATCATGGTCGGTCCCCACATCACGGCGGGTTCCCGGGTCGCACGGCCCATCAGGTCGAGGAGCACGACGGCGTCGGCCCGCCGGACCGGGTGCGCGATCGCGTCGACGAAGGCCCGGGGATCCTCCTCCGTCGGTTGCGTGAGGAGCTGCGCCATGACCATTCCCTTCCCTCGGGTGCGCCCGCGGCGCCGATCCTGCCACTCTAGGGGCGCGCGGCTCCCGCCCGGAAGTGTCGGTGGCGGCCGATACTCTGGCCGCACACCACCGACACGAAGGGTTGCATGCTGCAGGCCAACAAGCTGCTCCAGATCAGCAGGATCTATGTCGAGCCGGCCGCTGCCGCGCTGCCCCGGGGCCAGGAGATCCTCGCGCGCTGGCCGGAGGCGGACGTCGTCGAGGTGGCGAGCCACTGGCGCATCCCCGAACTCAGCGGGGACGAGGCGAACGTGCGTCGCTGGGTCCGCATCAAGACCGAGGCGCTCATCATCGGCGTCAAGAAGACCCTCACCGCCAAGCCCAACGGCAGATCCGCCGACTTCATCGCCCCCTCCACCGCGAACGGCTGCGCCATGGCCTGCGCGTACTGCTATGTGCCGCGCCACAAGGGGTACAGCAACCCGATCACCGTCTTCGCCAACATCGACCAGATCGGCGGCTACCTCGAACGACACGTCGCGCGGCAGGGCCTCAAGCTGGAGCCGAACCAGTGCGACGACCACGCCTGGGTCTACGACATCGGCGAGAACAGCGACTGCTCCGTCGATGCGCTCGTCAGCGACAACGTGCGCGACCTCGTGCACCTCTACCGCGAGCTGCCCACGGCCAAGCTCTCCTTCGCCACCAAGTACGTGAACCGGGACCTGCTGACCTGGGACCCGCAGGGGCGCACCCGGATCCGCTTCTCGCTCATGCCCGAGAAACTCGCGCGCACGGTGGACGTCCGCACGACGCCGGTGGCGGAGCGGATCGCCGCCATCAACGACTTCGTGGACGCCGGCTACGAGGTGCACGTGAACTTCTCGCCGGTCATCATCACGCCGGGCTGGCAGGAGGACTGGCGGGAGCTCTTCCGCCAACTCGACGCGTCGCTCTCGCCCGCGGCGAAGCAGCAGCTCGCCGCGGAGGTCATCTTCCTCACCCACAACCAGCAGCTGCACGAGGTCAACCTCGGCTGGCACCCGCAGGCCGAGGAGATCCTCTGGCGCCCGGACCTGCAGGAGACCAAGCGATCCCAGAACGGTTTCACCAACGTGCGGTACATCGCCTACGAGAAGCGGGGCTATCTCGACGAGCTCCTCCGCCTGGCCTCGGCCGAGCTGCCCTACTGCCGGATCCGCTACGCGTTCTAGCAGCGGCGGCGGGGGTGGTACGCCGGGCCGCCGATCCGGTTGTAGATTGGCTCCGTGGTCTCACACCTTGCGCGGATGCTTACCGTGCTCCTCCTCCTTGCCCTGTGCGCATGCAACATCAATCCCTCGGCGGTCCCCTGCGAGGTCGTCGACGGGCGGAAACTCGCTCCGACGGAGGGCACGCTCATGGGCGTGAACCTCGACTGGGGCAGGGAGACGCTCGCCGAGTACTCGGACAAGCTCGGCGAGCGTCCCGCGGTCGCCGTGACGTTCGCGGATTTCCCGTTCAGGGAGGAGGATCCGGGTCTGATCGCGTCGGCCGCGGAACAGTTGCGGCAGAACGGCGGCACGCTGCTGCTGACTCTCGAACCGATGGAGGGCCTGGAGGCGGTGACCGGCCAGCATGCCGATGATCTCGCAGCGATGCTTGCGGACTTCAACACCAATGGTGTCCCGGTGATCGTGCGCTTCGCGCACGAGATGAACGGCTCGTGGTACCCGTGGGGACAGCAGCCCGGCGAGTACATCGCCGCCTTCCGGCGGGTCGCCGACGCCGTCCACCGTGACGCGCCCGGCTCCGCCATGATGTGGGCGCCGAACTACGCCGGCGGCTACCCCTTCGCGGGCGGCACCTACGAAGCACTCCCCGGCGCGACGGGGTTCGCGGAGCTCGACACCACCGCGGACGGGTTCCTGACGGCCTTCGACGACCCCTACGCGCCGTACTACCCGGGCGACGACGCCGTGGACTGGGTGGGGATGTCCCTGTATCACTGGGGGAGCACCTATCCGTGGGGGGAGAGCGAGATGCCGGAGGATGGCAAGTTCATCGATCAGCTGACCGGGACCTACCGCGGCAGCAACGGCGATGAATCGATGCTGCCGGACTTCTACGCGGACTACGGCGTGGGCCACGGCAAGCCCGTCGCCATCCCGGAGACCGCGGCGCTCGTGACGGATGACATCGGCGGGCTCCGCACACTGAACATCAAGCGTGCCTGGTGGGAGCAGGTCTTCGACCCGGCCGTGCACGAGCACTTCCCGCAGCTGCGGATGGTGAACTGGTTCGAGTGGAACAAGGTGGAACCCGAGGTGGGCGCGGCTGTGGACTGGACCGTGGCCGAGGACCCGGACATCCGCTCGGCCTTCACGGCCGCGCTGCCCGAGTGGTACCGCTTCGCGGCGGAACGCGACGAGTGCGGGGAGCCCCTGTCATGACCACGGACGGCCGGGACCCCGGCTGGCAGCTCGCCCCCGACCTGCCGTCGCCCGTCATCATGGACCAGTTCTGGGCGGATGCCGTGTTCCTGCACTGGCGGATCGCCGCTGACGCCGTGCAGCGCTTCATGCCTCCCGGCGTCACCCCGGACGTGGTGGACGGTTCGTCCTGGGTCGGACTGATCGGCTTCCGGATGGTCGGAGCCGGGCTCGGGCGGGGCCTGCCCGTGCCCCATCTCGGGTCCTTCACCGAGATCAATGTGCGGCTCTACTCGCGGGGCCCGGACGGTACGCGCGGCGTGGTCTTCGTGACCCTCGACGCGTCCCGCCTCGCCGTGGTGCTCGCGGCGCGGGCGGGCGGCATCCCCTACGTGTGGTCGAGATGCGCACCGCTCCAGCGGGGCGGGGGTGCGCAGCGGGAGTACGGGTACGACGTCGTCCGGTACCGCCGGCAGGCGACGTCCCGCTTCGTCGCCCGCCCCGAGCTGGAGCGCACCGCGGATGACGTCCTGTCCCTCGAACTCACCGCCCGCTTCGGCCTGCACAGCACCCTGGCCGGCCGGACGATCTACATCCCCAACACCCATTCCCCCTGGCCGCTCCACCCGGCCACGCTGACCGAGTTCGACGACGGACTGCTCGGTGCGGCGGGGCTCCGGGTCGAGGGTCCGCCGGAGTCGGTGCTGTTCTCCCCGGGAGTGCAGACGCAGTTCGGCAGGCCCCGAGTGGTCGGCTAGCGGCCCTGGACGCAGGACCTGTGCCGGTCGGCTGCCGCCGCTGGAGTGTGGGTCAGCCGAGCGTGATGCCGGAGGGCCGGATGCTGAGGGTCTCGATCGCCGACTCCTGTGTCGCATCGACGGCGAGCCGGACGGCCTTCGCCACCTGGTCCGGGCGGATCCATGCCTCAGGCCGGTAGTCCCTGCCCTCCCATGCATGCAGTTCCTCCTGCATGTCGGTGGCGACCCTGCCCGGGTGGATGGAGCTGACCCGCACACCGTGTGGCCGCTCCTCCTCCCGCAGCGCGTCCGTGAGGGCCCGCAGCGCGAACTTGGTCCCGCTGTAGACGGCCGACCCGGCGCCGGAGGTGTACCCGGACCCGCTGTTGATGGCGATGATCTGGCCCGAAGCGGCGCGCAGTGCCGGCAGCAGCGCCCGCGTGAGGGACGCGACCGCGAACACGTTGACCTCGAAGCTCTCGCGCCAGGCATCGTCGGACAGTTCCGCGACCGGCCCCATCCGGAGCACGCCCGCCGAGTGGACGAGGACGTCCAGGCGCGGGATCCCTGCCACGGCGGCGGCCACCTGCCCGGCGTCGCGCAGTTCCGCCGCGAAGGGTTCCGCGGACGGGAACGACGACGACAGGTCCGCCAGGGCGGTGAGGTCGCGGCCGCCGAGCAGCAGGTGGTGCGTGGAGCCGAGCTCGTCGGCGATGGCGCGGCCGATACCGCGGGAGGCGCCGGTGATGAGGGCGACGGGGTTCGGTGACATGCCCTCACCCTAGCAATGCGGGGGAGGCCGTCCGGCGTTCCCCGGCCGACGGCGAGGCCGTGCTCCGTTGACAACGTCGCCCACGTCACACACACTCACTGGACAACAAATGTTCACCTGTGGGCAACCCGAGGGTGACGGTGGAAGGGACGACGCTCGATGACCGATGCACATCTCACGGAGGAGGACGTGCTCCACGCGGCCAACGCCCTCGTGGAGGCCTTCCGTGCGACCGACACGCAGGCATACTTCGCCTGCTTCGCCGAGGACGCGACCTTCGTCTTCCACACCGAGGACCGCAGGCTCGGGTCGAGGGCCGCCTACGAGCAGCTGTGGTCGACGTGGCTCGATGCGGGGTGGCGCGTGACGGACTGCTCCAGCAGCGACCGGCGCGTGCAGCTGCTCGGGGACGTGGCGGTCTTCACGCATGACGTCCGCACCACCACGGAGACCGCCGGAGAGTCGGAGACCACCCGGGAGCGCGAGACGATCGTCTTCCGCCGCTCGGACGGCACCATCACGGCGGTCCACGAACACCTCAGCCCCACCCCCCACGACGACCGGAAGTAAGACCACCATGACGGCAGGAACCCCTCCCACCTCGGCCTACCGACGCCTGTCGGACCACCTCGACCGGAACTCCGACGGCTACGGCCCACTGCGCGGCACGCTCGGTACGGCCCGGATGGGCATGATCTGGCTCGCCGCGAACCTCGTGGTCACCACCCTCCTCACCGGCACCCTGTTCGTCCCCGGCATCAGCTGGCCGCTCGCCGTCGCCATGATCGTGCTGGGCACGCTCATCGGCGGCTCGGTGCTGGTCCTGGTGGGCAACATGGGCACGCGCACCGGCCTGGCGACGATGTCCCTGACAAAGGGGTCCTTCGGGCTGCGGGGGTCCTTCCTGCCGGTGGCCGCGAACGTCATCACGCTCATGGGCTGGAGCTGGGTGCAGGCGATGCTCGCCGGCGTGACCGTGAACTTCCTCGTCGAGCAGGCCACCGGGTTCTCGAGCCCCGTCCTCTTCTCGGTGCTGTGCCAGTTGCTGGTGGTGTGCCTGGCGATCTTCGGCCACACCGGGATCGCCCGCGTGGAGCCGTGGCTCGCCCTCGTGATCCTCGCCTTCATGGCGTACATCTTCACCACCGCGTTCCTCGCCTACAGCCCCGCGGACATCGCCGCCATCCCGCAGGACACGGCAGCGGGCTGGACGGGTGTCGCCGCCCTGGACGTCGTGATCGCGACGGCGATCTCCTGGACGGTGCTGTCCGCGGAGTTCAACCGCCTCGCGCGCACGCAGTCGGCGGGGATGATCGGTTCGGGGATCGGGTACATGCTCTCCACCGTGCTCGCCATGACGCTCGGCGCGACGGCCATCGGCTACGTGGTGCTCGACGGCGGGGAGGCCGTGCCGTTCGATCCCACCGTGATCGTCGCCTCCTTCGGTGCTCCGCTCGCCGTCGTGATCTTCCTGTCCGTCATGGCCACCAACACCATGGTGGTCTACGGCATGGTGGCCTCCGTCGTGAACATGGTGCCCTCCCGGCGCGTCACGTTCCTGCCGACCGCGATCGTGCTCGGCGTCATCTCGATCCTCGGCTCCACCTGGCTCGCGCTCCTGAACCAGTTCACGGCCTTCCTGACGGTGATCGGCGCCCTGTTCATCCCCGTCTTCGCCATCATGATCGTCGACTACTACGTGGTGCGCTCCCGCCACTACGGCCGGGACATCCTCCGTGCCAGCGGCGGTGAGTACTGGTACACCGGGGGAGTGAACGTGGCCGCGGTCCTGGTCTGGCTCCTCGGAGCCGGCGCATCGCTGCTCCTCACCTATGTCGTCCCCAGTCCGATCGGAGCGACCATCCCGACCTTCGTGCTGTCCGCCCTGCTCTACTTCGCCTGGGCGGCGGCGTCACGACGTATCAGCCGCGACGGGCACCCGCGTGTCCATCTCCTGGATCTCCCGGAGGAGCAGGGCGTCCGTGCGGATCGTTGACCTCTCGCAGCCCGTCCATACCGGGATGCAGGTCTACCCGGGTGATCCGGAGGTCGTCCTGACCACCGTCGCGACGGTCGCCGAGGACGGGTACCAGGTGGCCTCGCTCCACGCCGGGTCCCATACGGGCACCCATCTCGACGCGCCCCTCCACTCGATCGCGGGCGGGCAGGCCGTGGACGACATCGACCTCGGCCGGCTGGTGGGGCCGGCACGCATCGTGCGGTGCACCGGCCTGGCTCCGCACGAGATCATCACCTGGGCCTCCGTGGAGGGCCAGCTGCAGGACCTGACGGGCCAGGCGATGGTGCTGTTCCATACCGGCTGGTCCGCCTGGTTCGGCAGCGGACACTATCTGGAGCACCCCGTCCTGGCGCCCGAGGTGGCCGAACGGCTGCTCGCGGCGGGTATCACGGTGGTCGGCGTGGACACCCTCAATCCCGACTCGACCCTGCGCAACGGCGGACGGCTGCCGTTCCACACGGCACTGCTCGGGGCCGGCGGCGTGATCATCGAGAACCTCGCAGGTCTCGCTGCCGTGACCTGGGACCAGCCCGTCGTCTCCGTGCTGCCGCTCGCCCTCGCCGGGGCGGACGGGGCTCCCGTCCGCGCCGTCGCCATGCAGCCGGACGGGCCGGGCGGCCGCTAGCCCCCGTTCCGGTCGTCGGGGCGGGTGCCGGCGGGCCCTCCCGGGGCGGTCCGGCCCCGACGGAGAACGGCACCCCTACGTCACGGGGATGCCCGCACCCCTGGCGGGTGCGGGCATCTCCGTGTGCGGGAACGGGCCTACTTCGTGCCGGACAATGTCCCGATCTCGTCGGCCGAGAGTTCGAGGTCCGAGGCGCGTGCCGAGTCCTGCACGCTCTCGGGCCGCGACGCGCCGGGGATCGGGAGAACCGTGGGTGACAGGGCCAGTTCCCAGGCCAGGCATACCTGCTGGGGGCTGACGCCGTGCCTGTCGGCGATCTCCTGGAACGGCGTGAAGTGCTCGCCGAGTCCGCCTGCCTTCTTGATGCCGCCGAGGGGGCTCCACGGCAGGAAGGCGATGCCGTTCTCGCCGCAGTACCTCAGCTCGTCCTCGCTGGACCGGAAGGCCGGCGAGAACTGGTTCTGCACGGATACCAGCCGGCCGCCGAGGATCTCGTTGGCCTGCCGGATCTGGTCCACGGTGGCGTTCGAGATGCCGGCCATGCGGATGACGCCCTCGTCCAGCAGGTCCCTGAGGGCACCGATGGAATCCTCGTAGGCGACCTCCGGATCCGGACGGTGGTACTGGTACAGGTCGATGGCGTCGCCGCCGAGGCGCTTGAGGGACGCCTTCGCGGCCTCCTTGAGGTAGTCCGGGCGACCGTTCAGCGTCCATGAGCCGTCGCCGGGCCGCAGGTGGCCACCCTTGGTCGCGACCAGCACGGACGAGCTGTCGGCACCGTAGGTGGCCAGTGCCTTCGCGATGAGCGCCTCGTTGTGGCCCACCTCGTCCGCGTCGCGGTGGTACGCGTCTGCGGTGTCGATCAGGGTGATCCCGGCGTCGATCGCTGCATGGATGGTGCGGATGGAACGGTCCTCGTCGGGGCGTCCCTCGATGGACATGGGCATTCCGCCCAGTCCGAGGGCGCTGACGGTGATACCGCCGAGTGTGCGTTGCTGCATTGTCGTTCTCCTCTGGATAGACGTGCAGCTGTCATCGTACGCACGGACCGGGTTTTGGTCCCCACGGCAACAAATCACTTGCCGAGCGTGAAGATCCGTCGTACCACGCGGCCCTCGGAGAGCGCGTCGAGGCTTTCGTTGAGATCCTCGAGGGGGTGCGTATCCGTGTGGAGCAGTTCGACGGGCAGCAGGCCGCGCCGCCACAGGTCCAGGTAGGCGGGGATGTCCCGCTCGGGTACGGCGTCACCCATGTAGGAGCCGAGCAGGCGCCGCCCCATGCCGGCGAACTGGAGAGCCTGTGCGGTGATCTGCTGGTCCGGATGCGGGAGGCCGACGGACACCACCGCACCTCCGCGTGCGAGCAGCTGCAGTCCGGCCTCCAGCACGCGGGCACTGCCCACCGCCTCGATGACGACGTCGGCACCACCGTCCGTCGCCTCCCGCACGAGGCCGGCGGCGTCGTCGGGTGTTCCCGCGAGGGACGCGCCGCAGCGCAGGCCGAGGTCCTGCTTGGCGGCGAGGGGATCGATGGCGATCACCGTGGTCCCGGGGACCTGGGCGGCCGCCATCACCGACATCAGTCCCACCGCGCCCAGGCCGAAGACGACCACGGACTGCCCTTCCTGCAGCGCGGCGGTGTTGAGGACGGCGCCGATGCCGGTCAGGGCGGCGCAGCCGAACATGGCGGCGACGTCGAAGGGCACGTCGCGGTCGATCACCACCACGGATTCGCGGGCCACGACGGCGTACTCCGCGAAGGCGGACACACCGAGGTGGTGGTTGATGCGCTCGCCGTCGGTGGTGCGCAGGACGGCCGGTCCGTGCAGGAGGTCCCCGCTCCCGTTGGATTCCGCCCCCCGGTAGCAGAGCGCCGGCCGCCCCGCCGAGCACGCGCGGCACGCTCCGCACGCGGGGACGAACACGAGGACCACGTGGTCGCCGTCGCGGACGTCGGTGACGCCGTCGCCCACGCGTTCGACGACGCCTGTCGCCTCGTGGCCGAGGGCCATGGGGAGCGGGCGGACACGCGAACCGTTGATCACCGACAGGTCCGAGTGGCAGAGGCTCGCCCGGGTTATCCGCACCAGGACCTCGCCGGGCCGCGGCTCGGGCACCGGAACCGTCTCCAGGGCGAGCGGGTTGCTCCCGGCGTAGGGAGCAGGCAGTTCGGCGGAGCGAAGCACCGCGGCGCGCATCATCGGGCTCATGGCATTCCTCGTCATCGGGGTACGGACTGCGCCAGTCTAGGCGCGGCGGCTACCCTTACGTGCACCACCGGATCCGCGGGTCATCGGCACCGCGCCGGCACCACGCTTCGAGGAGGCCTGCAGCATGGAAGTACCGCTCTTCGTCTGGACCGCCACGGTCATCGGTATCGTGGGCCTGCTCGTCTTCGACTTCTTCTTCCACGTGCGGAAGGCCCATACCCCGACCCTGCGAGAATCGGCGATCTGGTCCTCCGTCTACGTGGGGATCGCCCTGCTGTTCGGTGTCGGCGTCCTCGTCCTCGGCGGGCCCACCATGGGCACCGAGTACTTCGCCGGCTACGTCACCGAGAAGGCGCTCTCGGTCGACAACCTCTTCGTGTTCCTCATCATCATGTCGAGCTTCCGGGTGCCGCGCGCGGACCAGCAGAAGGTGCTGCTGTTCGGCATCGTGTTCTCGCTCATCGCCCGGACCGGCTTCATCTTCCTCGGCGCGGCCCTCATCAACAGCTTCGCCTGGGTGTTCTACATCTTCGGCCTGATCCTGCTCCTGACCGCGGGGAACCTGCTCAAGCCCGGTGGGCACGACGACGACGAGAGTGTGATCATCCGGCTCGCCAAGCGCTTCCTGCCGGCGTCGGAGCACTACGACGGCGACAAGCTGTTCACGGTCGAGGACGGCAAGCGCGTTCTGACCCCGATGCTGCTCGTCATGGTGGCCATCGGCGCCACCGACATCCTGTTCGCCCTGGATTCCATCCCGGCGATCTTCGGCCTCACCCAGAACACCTTCATCGTCTTCACCGCCACGGCGTTCTCGCTCATGGGGCTGCGCCAGCTGTTCTTCCTCATCGACGGGCTGCTGGACCGGCTCATCTACCTCTCCTACGGCCTCGCGGTGATCCTCGGCTTCATCGGCGTGAAGCTGATCCTCCACGCGCTGCACGAGAACAACCTGCCCTTCATCAACAACGGCGAGCACGTCGACGTCGTCGAGATCAGCACGGGCCTGTCGCTGGGCGTCATCCTCGGCGTGCTGGTCGTGACCGTCCTGGCCTCCGTGCTGAGCCCCAAGGGCAAGGCGAAGAACGCCATCTCCGGTGCCAAGCGCCACGCCGTCGAATACCTGGACCTCACCTACGAGACGGACATCGACGAGCGGGAGAAGATCTTCGCGAGGCTGTGCGCCGAGGAGGCGGACCTCCGGAAGCTACCCGAGAAGTACAAGCGCCTGATCCGCAACGAGACGGAGTTCATGGAGATGATCCGCCGGGCGCACGCCGAGCACGACGAGGCGCTCGAGCGGGAACCGGGCCGGTAGCGCTAGTTCCGCCGGCCGGAGAAGATACGGCCGATGACGCCGCTGTCGAGGATCTCGCCGAGCAGTTCCAGCGGAGCGCCGGGAGGCAGCGGGATGCCGGGACGGCCGGCCAGCGCGCTGACGTCGAGTCCGGTCAGGAAGCGCGAGCCGAAGGTGGTGGGCGAGTGCGGGCCGACGAGGTCGTCCACCGGTACCTGGATCGGGCCGTCGACGTCCTCGGACTCAGCCGCATCCCCGGGCAGGTGGCGCAGCGCGGGCGTCCAGGAGTAGGGGGCGCGGCAGAGCAGGGCGTCCTCGCCGGGGGTGACGTCGTCGATGAGCTCGTTGACCGCCTGGGAGACGAGGTCGGCGTCCCCCGCGTCGAGGGCGTAGACGCCGTGCAGGTAGGCATCGAACTCGAAGTAGTCCGTGAAGCCTCCCATGTTGCAGTAGTGCATCCAGGACTCGTAGGAGGAGAGTCCGGCGAACTCCATCGCCGTCAGGGTCTCGTCGCTCTGCATAGTGCTCAACTCCTTGTCACGGCCCCCAGCTGAGCCTTCCTCAATCCTCCCGAACGCACCTCAACTGAACCGGTCTGTCGCGCTCAGTTTTGGCGCAAGCGGACGGTCCCACCTCAAGGCATTGCGGAAAAAGCAGAGGAAAACCGGCGTCCCGCAGCATCCGCTCCTGCGGGGCCGTCCGGGTGCCGCCGACCGGGCCGGGGCTAGTGGCTCAGCTTCAGCCCGATGACGCCCCCGACGATCATGAGCAGGAACACGATCTTCAGCAGCGAGGCGGGTTCGGTGCCGGTGGCCATCGCATAGATGACGGTGAGGGCCGCGCCGATCCCCACCCAGACGGCGTAGGCCGTCCCGACGGGCAGGGTCCGCATGGCGTAGGCCAGGCCGGCCATGCTCGCGACGATGGCGATGCCGAACACGAGCGTGGGCGCGAGTCTGCTGAAGCCCTCCGACTTGCCGAGGGCTGTGGCCCATACGGCTTCGAGGACTCCGGAGACGACGAGGACGATCCAGGCCATGATTCTCTCCCTGGGCCGTCTTGTCGCACACCGGGTACGGCACCCATCGTCCGGGAGGCGGTGGTTCCCGCCCCGGTCTCCATGCTGTCACGGAAACGGGATCAGTGGTGCGGCCCGGGAAGGCCGGGAGGGGGGGGACGGGGGACGGGGGACGGGGCGCGCGCCGGAGGATCGGACGCCGGTCCGCCTGGCCCGTCGTCCCGCCTCGCTCGCCGGTCCGCCTAGCCCGCCGTCACCCGGCCGTCCGCCACCTGCCAGCGCTCGTCCAGCCGGACGTTCTCCAGCAACCTGCGGTCGTGCGTCACGAGCAGGAGCGCGCCGGTGTAGGACTCGAGGGCGTCCTCGAGCTGCTCGATCGCGGGGAGGTCGAGGTGGTTGGTCGGCTCGTCGAGGACCAGCAGGTTCACGCCGCGTGCCTGCAGCAGGGCCAGCCCGGCCCTGGTGCGCTCGCCGGGGGAGAGGGACCCGACGACGGCGCGCACCTGATCGGCCTTGAGGCCGAATTTCGCGAGGAGGGTCCGCACCTCGGCCTGGGACAGCTCCGGCACCAGTGCCTCGAAGGCGGCGCCGAGGGGAAGGGCCTCGTCCAGCTGTCCGCGCGCCTGGTCGATCTCGCCGACGGCCACGCTCGATCCGAGGGTGGCCACCCCTCCGTCGGGCTGCTGGTGGCCCAGCAGGAGCCGCAGGAGCGTGGACTTCCCCGCGCCGTTGGGACCCGTGATACCGATGCGCTCGCCGGCGTTGACCTGCAGCGAGACGGGACCGAGCGTGAATCCGCCCTGCGTGGCGGATGCGTTGTTCAGCGTCGCCACCACGGAGCTCGACCGCGGCGCGGCGCCGATGGTGAACTGCAGCTGCCACTCCTTGCGCGGCTCCTCGACCTCGTCCAGCCGAGCGATGCGCGACTCCATCTGGCGGACCTTCTGGGCCTGCTTCTCGGACGACTCCATGCTGGCCCTGCGGCGGATCTTGTCGTTGTCCGGGCTCTTCTTCATCGCGTTGCGGACGCCCTGGGAGCTCCATTCCCGCTGCGTCCGCGCCCGCCCCACGAGGTCCTGCTTCTTCTCCGCGTACTCCTCGTACGCTTCGCGCGCATGGCGCCGCGCGACGGCCCGCTCCTCGAGGAAGGCGTCGTAGCCGCCGTCGTACACCGCCACCCTGTTCTGCGCGAGGTCCAGCTCGACGACGGTGGTGACGCAGCGGGCGAGGAACTCGCGGTCGTGGGACACGAGGACGACGCCGCCGCGCAGGTTCTGGATGAAGGATTCGAGGCGCTCGAGGCCGGCGAGGTCGAGGTCGTTGGTGGGTTCGTCGAGCAGCACGACGTCGAAGCGGCTCAGCAGCAGCGCGGCCAGGGCGACGCGGGCGAGTTGCCCACCGGAGAGGGCGGTGGTCGCCGTGGCCGGGTCGATGCCGCCGGCGACGTCGGCGAGGACGGACGGCATACGGTCCTCGAGGTCCACGGAGCCGGAGGCCATCCAGTGGTCCAGCGCGGCCGCGTAGGCGTCGTCGGCGCCCTTCAGCCCACTGCCGAGCGCGGCAGCGGCGTCCTCCATGGCGAGGGTCGCCGCCGTCGTGCCGGTGCGGCGGCCGATGTACGCTGCGACCGTCTCACCGTCCAGACGCTCGTGCTCCTGCGGCAGCCAGCCGACGAACGCGTCGGGTGGGGTGGTGCGCACGGTGCCCGCGAGGGGCGCGTCCGCGCCGGCGAGCAGGCGCAGGAGCGTGGTCTTGCCGGCACCGTTCGCCCCGACCACCCCGACGACGTCCCCGGGGGCGACGGTGAGGTCGAGCTTCGAGAAGAGGGTGCGGTGGGCGTGGCCCCCGGACAGGTCCTTCGCCACGAGGGTTGCAGTCATTCCTCCAGTCTAGGAGGGGCCGGAGCGCCGCGGGTCAGGCGGCCACGTGCCAGATGCTGTATTCGTCGAGGTGGAGGATGGCACGATGCCCGGCCATGTCGTCGCGGATCCACACGACGCCCAGGCCCGGCGCGGTGTCCTCGACGCACCCGCGGTAGTGCACCTCGTTCTTCCGCCGGGCCTCGACGACCGTTCCGGTGCTGAGCGCGCCGAGGTCGAGGACGCGGGCGGTGCTGGGGGTGGCGATGGCGGTCATGGGTGCTCCTCGGTGGTTCAGGGTGCGGCCCGCTGAGACTGGCGGGCGACTTCCTCCATGATTCGGGAGCGGTGTTGCAGGGATATTTCCGGAAGATTATCTTTCGGCGAGCAGGGCCGCTGGAACACCGGACATCGGGTTCCGGGAGTGCGCAGCCCGCTGATTGTTGCTTAGGCTACTCGGATGGCTCATCCCACACCGCCGGACGCGGCGTACCTGCAATCCATCGACGAGCGGACGCGGAGGCTCCTCGCCGATGCGGTACCGGTCCCGTCCGCGTTCCACGGCGCGCCGTCCGCACTGGCCGACGACGTCGAGCGGGGCGCGGAGGCCGTCGCGGAGCGCCTCCGGCACGTGGTGCAGCAGTTGCATGCCCATCCGGAGACCGCGTTCCAGGAGCACCACAGTGCGATGCTGCTGCACCAGGAACTCACGCGGCACGGTATCGACGCCCGCCTCGGGGTGCACGGGGTGGAGACGTCGGTACGCGCGGAGGTGGGCGATGCGGACGCGGGCCCGACCATCGCGGTCCTCGCCGAATACGACGCCCTGCCCGGGATCGGCCATGCCTGCGGCCACAACGTCATCGCGGCCGCGGGCCTCGGCGCGTTCCTGGCCCTGGCCTCGGTGGCCGACCGGCTGCCCGGCCGCGTCGTGTTCCTCGGGACCCCCGCCGAGGAGGGGCACTCGGGCAAGGAGGTGCTGGCCCGCAACGGGGCGTTCGACGGCGTCGACGCCGCGATCATGGTGCACCCCTACGGCTACGACCTCGCCGACCAGGTGTGGCTCGGGCGGAGGCTGCTCACGATCACGTTCACGGGGGTCGAGGCGCACGCGTCCGCCCAGCCGTTCATGGGCCGGAACGCGCTCGACGCCGCCAGCCTCGCCTATCAGGGCATCGGCCTGCTCCGGCAGCAGCTGCCGCCGTCGGACCGCGTGCACACGAACATCACCGAGGGTGGGAAGAGCCCCAACATCATCCCGGGCCGTGCCGTGCTGAAGCTCTATGCCCGCTCGCAGCAGCCGGCGACCCTCAAGGACCTGAGCAGGCGGCTCGAGGACGTCGCCCGCGGCGCTGCCCTGATGACGGGGACGGGCGTGGACCTGCAGTGGGACGAGCATCCGCCGTCCCTGCCCATCCGCACCAACAACGCGCTCACGGGCCGCTGGGTGGCCGCGCAGCAGCGCCGGGGACGCTCCCCGCTTCCGCTCGGCGTCGTCTCCGAGGCGCTCGCTGCATCCACCGACTTCGGCAACGTGAGCTACCGCATCCCGGGGATCCATCCCCTCATCCGCATCGCCGAGCCGGCCACGGCGCTGCACACGCGGGGTTTCGCGGAGGCGGCCAGGAGCGCCGAGGCGGAGCAGGGGGCGCTCGACGGCGCCGTCGGGCTGGCGCTCACCGCGCTGGACTACCTCGTCGACGCCTCCCTGCGCACCGCCGTGCACGAGGAGTTCGAGGACCAGGGCGGCGCGATCGACGTGCCCTCCTACTTCGACTGACCCGCCCTGCCCGCCGGGTGCCGGACCCGCCGGCCCCCGGACGACCCGCAGCACCCGCAGCACCCGCAGCACCGACCGCCAAGGAGAACGCATGTCGACCACTGCAGCACCCAGCCCGGGACTGACGGACCGGTTCCTCACGGGCGTGGAGAGGGTGGGCAACAAGCTGCCCGACCCGTTCATGCTCTTCCTGATCCTCTTCGGCATCACGGCCGTGGTCACCACCGGCATGGCGCTCGGCAACGTCACCGTGCAGGTGCCGGGCGCCGAGGAGGCGACGGTCATCAAGGGTCTCTTCACGGGCGAGGGCATGACCTGGCTCACGGAGAACCTCGGTGCCAACTACCTCGGCTTCCCGCCGCTGGCCACGGTGCTGCCGATCCTGCTCGCCGTCGGCGTGGCCGAGAAGTCCGGCCTGCTGGGTGCCCTGATCCGCAAGGTGTTCGGCTCGGCACCCCGCTGGGCCCTGCCGTACGCGGTGGGCTTCGTCGGCGTGGTCGGTTCCGTCATGTCCGACTCCGCCTTCGTCATCATCCCGCCGCTCGCGGCCCTCGTCTTCAAGGCCGCGGGGCGGCACCCGGTGGCCGGGCTGCTCGGCGGCTTCGCGGCGGCGGGCGCGGGATACTCCACGAACCTGCTCGTCACGAGCCTCGACGCCCTGTTCGCCGGCATCACGACGGCGGTCACGGAGAGCCTGCCCAACGCCGGCGCTCCCGTCACGCCGCTCTCGAACTATTACTTCAACATCGCGTCCTCGCTCGTGCTGATCGTCATCGCCGGGTTCATCATCGACAAGGTGCTCGAACCCCGGCTCGCCCGGCAGGCGGTCCCCGTCGACGAGGTGGTGGAGGACGGCGAGCACGCCGCGGCACCCGTGGTCCTGAAGGCCGAACTGGAGCCGCAGGAGGCGCGCGGCCTGCGGTGGTCGATGATCGTGGGCGTCGTCGTGGCGCTGGCGATCGTGGTGGCCGTGCTCCTGCCGAACTCGCCCTGGCGGAACGAGACGGGCGGGTTCCTGCCGCGCTCGCCGCTGCTGAGCTCGATCGTCTTCATCGTCTTCCTGCTCTTCACCATTCCGGGACTCGTGTACGGGCGGGTCGTCGGCACCATCACCACGGGGCGCGACGTCCCCCGTGTCATGGGCGAGGCGATCAAGGACATGGCCGGCTTCCTGGTCCTCGCATTCATCCTCGGCCAGTTCATCGCGCTGTTCAACTGGTCCGGTATCGGCTCCTGGATCGCTGTCGCGGGTGCCGGAGCGCTGGAGGGAATCGGGCTGACCGGGTACCCGGCGGTCCTCGCGTTCATCCTGCTCGCGTCCGTGCTGAACCTGTTCATCATCTCGGGGTCCTCGATGTGGACGCTCATGGCATCGGTCTTCGTCCCCCTGTTCGCGCTGCTCGGGTACGAGCCGGCCTTCATCCAGGGGGCGTTCCGGGTGGGGGACTCGGCCACGCAGGTCATCACCCCGCTGAACCCCTACATGATCGTGCTGCTGACCATGCTGAGGAAGTACGAACCGGAAGCGGGCCTGGGCACCCTGATGGCCCGGATGCTGCCCTTCGTGGTGCCGTTCTGGCTGGCGTGGGTGGCCATCCTGACGGTGTTCTTCTACCTCGACCTGCCGCTCGGGCCGGGCAATGACATCTTCATCGAGGACTGACGCCCGCTGGC
The DNA here is from genome assembly GCF_054510835.1 of Arthrobacter sp. TmT3-37. Lineage (NCBI taxonomy): Bacteria > Bacillati > Actinomycetota > Actinomycetes > Micrococcales > Micrococcaceae > Arthrobacter > Arthrobacter sp. TmT3-37. The sequence continues at coordinate 124,933 of NZ_JBTNDU010000004.1, forward strand.
CGGTCCCGCGGGAGGACGCCTGTGCGCGGAGCACGGAATAGGTGTCCGACGGGTCCGGTTATGACGATGAACGCCAGCCGTCCCACTCCCGATCGGAAGGACCTCCGTGACAACGGTCTACGCCCTGCACGAGAACCCTGAATGGTTCCCGCCCTTCGCCCGCGCCTTCGAGGCCGAGGGGGTCGAGGTGGTCGAATGGCTGCTCACCGACGGGGTGCTGGATCTCGACTCGGTCCCTCCTGAGGGGATCTTCTGGTCCCGCATCAGCGCGTCGGCGCACACCCGGGATCACGGCCTGTCCAAGGACTACGCGCGCTCCGTGCTGTCATGGCTGGAGGCGCACGGCCGCCGGACGGTCAATGGGCGCCGGGTCCTCGAGCTCGAGATGAGCAAGGTGGACCAGCTGACCGCCCTGAGGGCCGCTGGGATCGATACGCCGCGCACCGTGGCCGCCGTCGGCCGCGAGCGCATCGTCGAGGCGGCACAGGGCTTCGACGCACCGTTCATCGTGAAGCACAACCAGGGCGGGAAGGGCCTCGGGGTGCGCAAGTTCGAGTCCCATGACGAGCTCGCCGCCTACGTGGCGTCGGAGGAGTTCGAGGAGCCGGCGGACGGCATCACCCTGGTGCAGGAATTCATCCAGGCAGCGGAGCCCTTCATCACGCGCGCCGAGATCGTCGGCGGGCGCTTCGTCTATGCGATCAAGGCCGACACCGCACGCGGCGGGTTCCAGCTCTGCCCTGCGGACGCCTGCGCGATCGACCCGGAGACCGGCAAGCCCATCATGCCGCCCGGCGCGACGATCGCCCCTGAGCCGGACCAGCAGCTCTTCAGCCTCCGCGAGGACTTCGACCACCCCGTCATCGCGCAGTTCGAGGAGTTCGCGCGGCGCAACCACCTCGAGGTCTGCGGCATCGAGTTCATCGAGACCGCGGACGGGCGGGTCCTGACGTACGACGTCAACACGAACACCAACTACAACGCGGCGGTCGAGGCGGTGGCGCCGACGTCGGCTCCCCGGGAACTCGTCCGGTATCTCGCGACCCTCGGCTGAGGGCCCGGCCGGTCCGCAGGTGTTCACCCCCGGGTCGGCCGGAGTCCGTCTCCTGATCATGTCCGCTTCCTAGCCTCGGAACCGTCCCCGAACCCTGCAGGAAGCTGACGACCCATGACCATCGGACGTACCATCGCCGTGCTGCTCGCCGCGCCCCTCGCCCTCACCGCCGCCGTGCCGGCGTCGGCCGCCTCCAATCGCGACGACGTCGTGCTCGGGACGCCGCAGGCCGCCGCCCACGCGCACAACGACTACGAGCACGACCGCCCGCTCCACGACGCGCTCGAGCACGGCTTCACGAGCGTCGAGGCCGACGTCCACCTCGTGGACGGGGAACTCCTCGTGGCGCATGACGCCGAGGACGTGACGCCGGGCGTGACCCTCGAGAGCCTGTACCTCGATCCGCTCGACGAGCTCGTCCGCGGCAGGGCCGGCAGCGTCTACCCGGGATGGGACGGTGAGTTCCAGCTCCTCGTGGACATCAAGGGCGACGCCGAGGCGACGTGGGCCGCCATCGAGTCGGACCTCGAGGAACACCGCGTCATGCTGACGCGCTTCAGCAACGGCAAGGTCAAGCAGGGTGCGGTCAGCGTGGTCATCAGTGGGAACCGGCCGCTGGCCACCATGGCGGCCGACCGGCAGCGACTGAGCTTCTACGACGGCCGTGCCGCCGATCTCGGTTCCGCCCTGCCGTCGAGCCTCATGCCGCTGATCAGCAACAACTGGACGCAGCTCTTCGATTGGCAGGGGGTCGGTGAGATGCCGGCGACCGAGCGGGCCGAGCTCCGGGCCTATGTCGCCACGGCGCACGCCCAGGGCGCGCGGGTCCGCTTCTGGGCCACGCCGGACCTCCCCGGCCCCGCCCGGGAGGCCGTCTGGGCAGAGCTCGCCGCGGCGGGAGTGGATCACATCAACACGGACGACCTGCCGGCACTTCAGGCCTTCCTCGCCGCGCGGGGCTGATGCCGCGGATCCGGGCGCGCAGGTCGGGCCCGGGCGCGGATCGGGACCGGCACGACGACGGCGCCCCCGCGAGGCTGCGGAGGCGCCGTCGTCGTGCATCTGCTCGTTCGAGCTAGGGCGTGACGGGGATGGTCCCGGCGTAGTCGGTGCTGTACCCCGTGACCGGAGCGTGCGGGATCTCCTCCCACACCTCCGGGTCGGTCTGCTGGACCTCGCCGCTGGCGAGGCCGGTGAGCAGGGTCCGCATGGCCAGGATGTTCTGCTGGATGCTCTTGCCGCGCGCCTTCTGGCCCAGCGAGCCGTCACTGGTGTTGCCCGACGTCTCGAAGAACACCACGGGGTTGGAGTGGCCCTCCGGATTGAGGCCCTGGTAGTTCAGCCCGAGCATCATCGCCGAGACGACGCCGCCCTTGATGTCGATCTCCAGGCTGTTGCCCACCTGGTAGCGGTCCATCGTGATGAAACCGGTGTCCTCGAGTTCCTCGTAGACGTAGCCGTGCATCTGCCGCGTCAGGATGTCGTAGGCGCCGCCCTCGATCGTCGGCAGGGTGGGACCGCCCGGGGCGAGCGAGATGCCGAGGGACAGCGTGACGTCGTCGCCCGTGCCGTACTGCTGTTTCAGCCCCTGGTGGTGGATGTCGATGCCGTAGTCCGGATCCACCAGGGTCCAGTACTCGTAGAAGGCGAGCGATTCGCGTGCCTGGAACTTGCCGGCCACCCAGTCGCGGTTCAGGTCCACGATGAGGTCCCGCCCGTTCGCGTCCGTGCGGGGTGCGTCCGCCGCGGTGTCCCACAGGACCGTCTGCCGGATGTTGAGCTCGCTGCCGTCGGGGTTGTACATGGGGATGAAGTGGATGGTGAAGGCGTCCCTGATCGCCTTGTACTCCGGCGACCCGTTGGTGCCCAGGTCCTTGAGGAGACTGAGGATCGCCTCGGCGCCGTAGGGCTCGTTGCCGTGGATGCGGCCCTGTACCCAGACGTCCTTCGGACCCGTGCCCACGGTCGCCACGTACAGGTTCCGGCCCTGTTCGCTGGTGTCGACGGCGGTCCCGGCCTCGGCCAGGGTGAAGACGTCCACGCCGTAGCGCGACGTCGCCTCGATCTTCTCGAGCTCTTTCACGGTGTCGGCGTACGTGAGGATGCTGGCGGTGTTCGTCGTGCCCCCCGGGGAGGGGAAATTGCCGTCCGCCCGGGCTGGTCCCGCGGCGAGCAGCGGCAGGGCGATGAGCGCCGCCATGCCGAGTGCGAGGGCCCGGTTCTTCGCCCTGCCGGGCGTACCGGACGCGGTGGTGTTGCTCGGAATCACAAATGTCCTCCATTGGCGCGTAGGTGATGGTCCGGCCCTGGGGCCGGACACCGCGTCCCCCTGCGGTTGGCAGTCCCCAATGGCTGGTGCGCTTCACGCTACAGCGGATGGGCGCCGATGCACAGGGTGCTGTCCGTGCTCGAATCCGCCTGTTCCCCTGCGGTAGGTTGCTCGTACCGGCCCGGCCGTCCCGCAGGGCCGCCGTCGATCTCCCGGAGGGCTGCTGGAATGTCACGTTTCACGAAGGACGGCAAGGTCAAGCCGGAGACGCTGCCGAGCACGCTGCAGCGCTCCGACGAGAAGGCCCAGGACACGTTCGCGGCCACGCTGGACGCGGCCGAGGAGCAGTACGGCGACGGCGAGCGCGCGCGCCGTACCGCCTTCGCCTCCCTGAAGCACGGCTTCGAGAAGGTGGGGGACCACTGGGAGCCGAAGGAGGAGAAGGGCCCGTCGGACGACCAGGCGGCCGGAGGGCGGGCGGAAGCGCGGCCGACGGCCGGAGGCGTCGACGCCAACTCCTCCAAGCAGCACCTCTACGACCTCGCGAAGAAGCTCGACGTGCCCGGGCGTTCGACGATGTCCAAGGCGGATCTCGTCGAGGCGCTGCAGAAGGCGAACGACCGGGCGACGCGCAAGGCGCGCGAGCGGTAGCTATTACGCAACGAAAGCATTTCGTAATCCAGATCGGCTTAGGTTAGCCTTACTTCTACCCCGTTCCACGGCCTCCTCCGAGGCCACAGAAGTCAAGGACCCCCATGGCCCCCTCACGCTTGCGCGGCCTCGTCGCCGCCGTCGCCGTCGCCGCCCTCTCGCTCTCCGCCTGCTCCACCGGCCCTGCCGACAGTGGGGCCGCGGCCACCGGTGGCAGCAGTGCCTCCGCCGGCGCGGATGCCTTCCCCGTCACGATCGAGCACGCCTTCGGCGAGACCACCCTCACCGAGAAGCCCGAGCGCGTCGCGACCGTGTCGTGGGTGAACGCGGACGTGTCCCTCGCCCTCGGCGTCGTGCCCGTCGGCATGCCCGCCGACACCTACGGCGGCAACGAGAACCAGTCCACGCCGTGGAAGGACGCGAAGCTCGAGGAGCTCGGCGCCGCGATCGGAACGGAGAGCGCGCCCGCACAGTACACGGAGACGGACGGCATCGCGTTCGACGACATCGCCGCCACGGCCCCGGATGTCATCCTCGCCGCGTACTCCGGCCTGTCGCAGGAGGACTACGACACCCTGAGCAAGATCGCGCCGGTCGTCGCCTACCCCGAGGTCGCGTACGGCACCGCCTGGCAGGACTCGACGCGGATCATCGGCGAGGCGCTCGGCCTGTCCGACGACGCCGAGCAGCTCGTGACGGAGACGGAGCAGGCCATCGCCGAGGCGGCCGCCGAGTACCCCCAGCTCGAGGGCAAGACGTTCATCTACGGCAACCTCGAGCCGGGCAGCGCGGAGGGCGTCAGCGTCTACACCGCCAACGACAACCGCCCGCGCTTCCTGACCGAGCTCGGCATGGTGCAGGCCGACGTCGTCACGGAGAACACGAAGGGTTCGGAGGAGTTCTTCATCCCATGGTCCGCCGAGCGTGCCAACGAGCTCGACTCCGACGTCTTCGTCACCTGGGTCCCCGACGAGGCCACCGAGGAGGCCATCGCGAGCGATCCCCTGCTCAGCCAGATCCCTGCCGTGGAGAGCGGTGCGCTCGTCGCCGACAGTGACAACACCCTGACGCTCTCCATCTCGGCGGCCAACCCCCTCAGCCTGGTCTGGGCGCTCGACCGCTTCGTGCCGATGCTCGGCGAGGCTGCCGACAAGGCCTGACGGGGACCGCCGATTGCCCTTCCGCGGCATCTCGGCTGGAATGGGAGTACTCGCGTCCGATGAAGGGAACCTCGATGGCTCAGGCGGAAATCAACAAGCTCCAGGCGGCAACGGCCTGGGACAGCAAGGGCAAGAAGCTCGGCGACGTCAACGACGTACACCTCGAGAAGGAGTCCGGCGTCCCGGCCTGGGTCACGGTCTCCTTCGGGTTGCTGAACGCACGCAAGCACTTCGTGCCCCTCGCGAACTCACGCTTCGAGGGTGACGCCCTCCACCTCGCCTGGTCGAAGAGCGAGATCGCCGATGCGCCGGGGTCGGCGAACACCGCGGAGCTCTCGCCCGCGGAGGAGTCGGCGCTGATCGACTACTACCGGCTGCGCGACGGCGCCGAGGCACCCTAGGCCGCCGAGCAGGAAGCCCCCGTCCGCTCCGGCGGACGGGGGCTTCGTGCTTCACGCAGGACTCTAGAAGAGGTCGATGATCCCCACGATGTAGCCGACGAAGTACAGCAGTGCCAGGAGCACGACGATCCCGATGACGGTGACCCAGATCGCCTGGCGGCCCTTCGAGGGCTTCTCCTCGTCCGCGTGGCCCTGCTGCTGCCAGGCCGTGCTGGATTCTGCCGGCGGCGTCTCACCCGGTGGCACACCGCCGCCGGGCTCCAGGCCGGTGATGTGGTTCTCGAGGGGGTCGGGATTGCCTGCGTTCGAGGGATCCGGGCGTTCACTCATGCTGTCCTCCACATGGTTGGCTGGGTGATTCCGTCTCACCCTACCCCGCATATCATCAGCAGGCTTAGCAACCGGAGGGGCTGGACACGGGTGCGGAGTTACTGGCCGACCCCTGCCGTACTGCCGCCGGTCGGGTCGAATCGCTGGCCCGAGGCGCTGTGCGGGGTCTCCGTGTCGTCGTCCGCATCGCCGTCGGTCGGCGGCAGGGCGATCGCGGCCGGCGCCACGGCGCCCTGCTCACGCGGAGTCCAGGACATCGTGATGGCCACACCGTCCTCCGTGTCCTCGACGAAGAGGTGGAGGTCCTCACCGATCAGCGCCTCGTGGTGGACCGGGTCGCCGGCCTCCCGTGCCATGTCCGTGAGTCGGCAGATGGCGACCGCCATGGCCCGCCCCCAGTCGTGCGGATGCTTGCTCGTCGACTCCTCCGTAGCGGTGAATTTCCTGTCGGTCGTCGCCATCGCCATACCTCCCGTTGGTTAGGAACCAAGTACCCTTGCCTTTCGGGTGACAGATACTTTAGCAGTGGGTCATATGGGGCGGCGCATGGTATTCGGTTAACAATGAGCAAAGATCCGTCCCGACCTCAGGCCGCCGAAGAACGCAGTGCGAGGATCGCGGTCACGCTGTTCCCGCTCCTCATCCTCGCCGGCGGACTCGTGGCCGTCCTGACGCCCGCGACCTTCACCGGCCTCGGTCCGCTGATCAATCCCCTGCTCGGCGTCATCATGTTCGGCATGGGCCTGACCCTCACGCCGGTCGACTTCGCGCTCGTCGGGAAGCGGCCCATCCCGGTGGTGATCGGTGTGGCCGCCCAGTACGTGATCATGCCGCTCCTCGGCTGGGGCGTCTCGATGGCGCTCGGCCTCCCGCCCGCCCTCGCGGCCGGCGTCATCCTCGTGGGCTGCTGTCCCGGCGGGACGGCGTCGAACGTGGTGTCCTACCTCGCGCGCGGCGACGTGGCCCTGTCCGTCGCGATGACCTCGGTGTCGACCATCCTGGCGCCCGTGCTGACTCCGCTGCTGACCCTGTGGCTCGCGGGCCGGTACATGCCGGTGGACGCGGCGGCCATCGGCCTGTCGATCCTCCAGATCGTGCTGATCCCGGTCGTCGCGGGCCTCGTCGTCCGCTACTTCCTGCCCCGTCTCGTCGAGCGGCTGCTCCCCGCCCTCCCATGGATCTCCGTGGGGGCGATCACCGTCGTCGTGATCGCCGTCGTCTCCGGAAGCGCCGGGATCATCTTCTCCGCCGGGCTGCTGGTGTTCGCCGCAGTCATCCTGCACAACGGCCTCGGGTACGCCCTGGGCTACGGCGCGGCGCGCGCCTTCCGGCTGCCGACCCCCGCCAGACGCACCACGGCGATCGAGGTGGGAATGCAGAACTCGGGGCTCGCCGCCGGACTCGCCCGGACCTACCTGACCCCGGAGGCCGCACTGCCCGGTGCGATCTTCTCGGTGTGGCACAACGTGTCCGGGGCGGCCATGGCGGCCTACTGGCGCCGCCGTGACGCGCGCGCGGACTCGCCGGTAGGCGCTGCGCACCGCTGAGCAGGGACGGCCTCGGGCGGGTCAGCTGCCGACGCCGCCGACGCGCAGCAGCCGCCACTCACCGTGCCGGTCGTCGAGGCCGATCACGAAATCGAGGACGGGGGAGGCGGGACCCGTCTGGGCCTGGAACCGCCAGGACCGCGGGGCCGGCCCGTCGGCTCCGGATATCGGGAAGGCGGCCATGGAGCGCTCGGTGGACGACGCGCGCCACGGGGTGGACTCACCGACCACCTGCCAGATGCTGCCGCGCCACCTCAGTGCAAGGGGCGTGCCGGTGGGCGTGAAGCGCACCGATGCGGGCTCATCGAGCGGGCGGGGTGTTCCGTCGCCCGTTCCGACCGTCTGTGCCGTCATCCCTGATCCTCCGGTTCTCGTGCTGATTGGCTCAACAATAGGACATGTGTTCGATTTCCGGGAGTCCGCCGTCCCGAAGGGGCGGAAGACGCGACCCGGAAAAATTCTGGGGGTGGGAGGGGCTACAGTCGCACCACCACGGTCCAGCAGAGGGCCGCGACCCGACCATCATCGGATCCTCATGACCGACATCTCGATCCTGTCCGGTATCACCGGTGCTTCCGCCGGTGAGCCCCGCTCGGCAGATCCGGAACCGGCACCCCTTCTCGCACTCCTTCCTGAGCCCTTCGACGACGCGCCTCCCACGAAGCGGGAGCGCGAAGCACTGTCGATGGCATCCGTGCTGGACGGCGGCGACCTGGCGGTCGTCCCGCTCGCCGAACTGCGCGTCCTGGCGAACGCGATGTTCCGCTCGCTGGACACCGATGCCCCGCCACGGTGGGCATCGGAGCGTTACGGTGCGGTGGTGGACGAGATCGAGCGGCGTATGGGCAGGATCGCCGCTCAGCGCGGTGCCTCGGTCCGGAGGGTCTTCAGGGACTCGCCCGTAGGCTCCCGCTTCGAGCTCTACTTCGACGGCTACCTCGCCGCGTACCTGAGGTACTCGATCCGCGCGGGCCGGCTCACCCTGCGTGCCGTCGTCGAGAACGCGGGCTTCGAGGGACGGGGACTGGAACGGGTGCTGATGCGCGGAGCGATGCTCGACGCCCATCGACGGCGCATCGACGTGATCCCGGGTTGCGCTCCGGCGCGGGAGTTCCTGGAGCGGAATCCGCAGTACCTGGCGCTGGCGCGCGGCCCACGTCGGCGGGACGACCCCCGGCGCTGATGCAGGGGCTGGCGGCAGGAATGGTGCGGCCGTCACCTGTGTTGTCCCCAGCGAGGCCCGATGGTGCGCCGCCCTTCCGATCGACGCACAGGAGCACCCGCATGCCGCTCAGCACTTCCATGACCACCACCCGCATCGCCGACACCAGCGTTCCGATCACCAGCGAGCTGGCCGGGCGCTGGAGCCCACGGTCCTTCGATCCGGAGGCGACGATCACGGAGCCCCAGCTGGACGCCCTGCTGGAGGCCGCGCGCTGGGCGCCGTCCGCGAGCAACAACCAGCCCCGCCGCTTCATCGTCGCCCGGCGCGGGACCCACGCGTTCGAGACGATCGTCTCGGCCCTCGTGGGATTCAACGCCGCCTGGGCCCACAACGCTTCGGTACTGGTCGTGGGCATCGCCGAGACATCGTCCGTGGAGGGCGATCTGCGTCCCTACGCCGAGTACGACCTCGGCCAGGCCATCGCGCACCTGAGCGTGCAGGCGCAGGCCGAGGGGCTGGCGACCCATCAGATGGCAGGGGTGGAGTGGGACAGGGTGGTGGCGGCCTTCGACCTGGCCGACAACCTGAAGCCCCTGACGATCACGGCCGTCGGCACGGTGGACGAGGCAGGCAAGCTTCCCGGCGCCCTGGCGGAGCGGGAGACCGCACCCCGGACGCGCCTTCCGCTGGACGAGCTGGTGCTGCTCCGCAGCTAGCGGGGTTCCGCGTCCCGTCGGCGCGGACCCCACCCGTCAGCCGCGCAGTGCGGCCCGTGCGGCATGCCCGATCACGGCACTGTACGTGGGGTAGGCGAACTTCACCCGGGCCAGCGTGGCGAGGTCGGTGCCCGCCGCCATCGCGGACGCCACCGCGGTGATGACCTCCACCGCGTTCTCACCGACGGCATGCGCACCGAGGATCAGCTCGCGGCGCCGGTCGATCACGAGTTTGAGGAATCCCTGCTCGCGGTCGTCGATGATGGGCCGCTCGACGACCGCGTACGGCACGGAGACCGCGTGGCATTCGGCGTCGCGCTCCCTCGCCTTCGTCTCGGTCAGCCCCACGCCTGCGTAGTCCGGATCCGTGAAGCCGCCCTCGGGCAGCAGGTGGTGCGGCGTGGTGCGCGTGGCGCCGAGCACCGCGTTCTCGGCCGCGGTCTCACCCTCGAAGACGGCCGCCTGCACCAGCATGCTCGTGCCGTTGGCGTCACCCGCCACGAAGATGTGCGGAACGCTGGAGCGCAGGTACTCGTCCACGGGGATGAAGGATCGTGCGGTCCGGACGCCCGCCGCCTCGAGGCCCAGCCCGGCGAGGTTGGCGGGCCAGCCGGCCGCCATGATGACGGCGTCCACCGTGCGGGCCAGCGGCTCGCCGTCGCGCGTCCAGGTGAGCGTGAGGCCGTCGGCCTCCTTCCGGATGCTGTCGATCCCCCCGATGCCCGTCTCCACCTGGACGCCCTTGCCCGTGAAGCTCCCGGTGACGGCCGCGGCGACGTCCTCGTCCTCCGTCATCAGGATGCGTGGCGCGAGGTCCAGCAGGAGGACCCGGGAGCCCATCGCGTCGAAGATGGTGGTCATCTGCGCCCCGGTGTGCCCGCCTCCGATGATGGCCACGCTTCCGGGCAGGCTCTCGAGGCCCAGCACCTCGTGCGGCAGGACGGCGTACTCGGCGCCCTCGACGGGCAGCCGACGCCCGCTGCCGCCGATGCAGAGGATGATCGACGCCGCGGTGATCCGGCGGTCACCCACGACCACGCCGTGCTCGCCGGTGAGCTCGGCGTCGCCCTCGATCAGTTCGATGCCGAGGCGCTCCATGGTGGCTCCGTAGCCCTTGGCGTCGAGGACCCGGGCCACCGTGGTGCGCACGCGGTCGACCGTCCTGGCCCAGTCGACGGACGGTTCGTCCACGACGATCCCGTAGTCGTACGCGGTGCGGACCTCCCGGAACAGCCGGGCGGTCTTCGCCAGGACGCGCGTCGGGACGCAGCCCGAGTTCACGCACGTGCCGCCGAGCGCGGAGCGTTCGACGACGGCGGTGCGCGCGCCGAGTTCGGCCGCGCGTGTGGCGGCCGCCATGCCGGCAGGTCCGCCGCCGATGACGAGGACATCGAACTCGTGGTCCATGGAAGGCTCCTTCGGTCGGTGGTGGCGCCTCCCATCCTCCACCGGATACGTACGGGCCCACAATGCGCGTGCGCGGTGGCGGTGCGGTGCTGTCCCGGGCACGCTCCTGCGCCTAGGATCAGGACCTCGGGTACGACACGAATGGATCGACATGGCTGGGGATGCTGGGGAGCTCCGTTACACGCTCACGGACGACGGCGCCTTCCTGCGCCTGCGGTGGGCCGCGGGTGTCACGATCGGAGGAGACGACGTCCGCTCGACGACGGCGGCCGTGACGGCCGCATCGCCCGCCGGGAGACGGCCGCTCCTGGTGAACATCGGACTCGTCGATGCGATCACCGCGGAAGCCCGGCACCTGCTCATCGAGGACGACTGCTCGTGCCGGACCGGCGTGGTCGGCGTGGATGACGTGGGCAGGGTGCTCACCGCCTTCAACTACCGCTCGGTGACCCCGAGCCGGTACTTCACGAACGAGGCGGAGGCGATCGCCTGGTTGACGGGTGGGGCCTCCGTCGGTGACTCCCCGACGGGGTGACGGGACCATGGTCGATGCGGGAGCCCCGGCGGACGCCCTGCCGCTGCACGTGTTCACGCTGCCCGACCAGCGCCGGTCGTTCGCGGCACGGACCGGTGACGGTTGCGGGGCGGCGGGTCGAAGCGCACGGTAAGTGGTGGACAGCAAGTAAGCTGAGTGCCGGAGTGGCTCGTCTCACAGCCACGTCCCGCCGGTTCTGGTCCGATCCGGCAGCACGGATCTCATTTCTGAACAGGTAGTGGCATGGGCGAGGAGCGGATGCAGGGGGTCTCAGGAAGGCTGGCAGCGTTGTCGCCGGCGTCCCTCCACGTCCTGTTCGCCCTGATGCTCGCGGCGGCGGCCCTGACCGGCCGCCACACCATGCTCGACGCGCCGGGCCTGGCCCTCGTCTGGCCTGCGGCGGGGGCGAGCTTCCTGTGGGCGCTCTGGGGTTCACGGACCCGGCGGGACCTCGCCGTCGCGCTCGTCGCCAGTGTTCCCATCCTGACCGTCGTCAACCTCGCCACGGGACTCAGCCCCACCCTCGCCCTGTCGGTAGCGCTCGGGAGCCTCGCCCAGACGGCCCTGGCCGTCCGCCTCTTCCGCGGACTGGTTCCCGGCCTCGACGTACGGACCGTCGGTGACTACCTGCGGCTCGGGGGTGTCGCGCTCGTCTCCTGTTCCCTCGGCGCGCTGTTCATCGTCGCCGGCGTCGCACTGGAGGGCGGGGCGGACCCGTTCTCGGCGTTCATCCCCTGGCTGGTCCGGCACGCGGTGTCCCTGACGGCCCTCGGAGCACTGGGTATCGTGGTCGCCTCGAGCGTCACGGCCCGCGCGCGCGGGGAGGTCACTCCGCCGCTGACAGCGGCGCGGCGCGCCGAGTACGCACTCCTCACGGTCGTCTCCTTGGTGCTCTACGTGCTCACGTTCGGAGCCGGCCCCGCGCTGCCGATCGCCTACACCACCATCCCGGCGCACATGTGGGCGGGCCTGCGGCTGCGCGCGGGATGGGCCATGCTGCACGGCCTCGCCAGCGGCGCGTTCCTCGTCCTCTTCACCCTCGCGGGCCGCGGCCCGTTCCAGGACCTGGGCCCCGGCGTCGCCGCCTATGTCGCCCAGTCGTTCATGTTCATCGCGTTCTCCCTGTCCGCCGTCCTGGCACTCAGCATGGACGAGCGGCGCCGTCTCATCGCCCGCCTGTACCGGGCCAACGAGGAGGCGAAGGCAGCGGCGGACCTCCGTGACCTCGTGATCGGCAGGATGAACGACGGTGTCCTCGTCGCGGGACCGGACCGCCGACTGATCTTCCAGAACGCGACGAGCGAGCGCTGGCTGGGGCACGGCACGGCACGGCCCGGCGAGGTGTGGAAGCGCGACTACGAGGTGACGACGCCGGAAGGGCAGCCGTTGGCCGAGGCCGACAATCCCCTGACCCTGGCGCTGGAGGGCACGGTCACCGAGCGGATGGACCTGAACCTCACCCACCGGTCCGGCGAGGTGATGCACCTCTCGGTCGACGCCATGCCGCTTCCCGGCGAACGGGGGGCCGTGGTGGTGACGCGCAACGTGACCGACGAGCGTGTCCACCAGCGGGACCTCGGGCGCTTCGCCTCGGTCGTGGCGCACGACCTCCTGACCCCGCTGACCGTCTTCGACGGCTGGCTCGAGCTGCTCGAGGATCCGGACCTGCCCGCCGCCGAGCGGCAGGCCAGCATCGGGCGCCTCCAGCACGCGAGCCTGCGGATGCGGACCCTGATCCGGAATCTCCTCGCCTACAGCCTGGCCAAGGAGGAGAGGCTCACGGCGACCCGCATCGACGTCCCCCGCGTGATGGAGGGCATCGTGGACCTGCGCACCGCCCTCCCGGGCACGCAACTCCCCGCCATGCGGTTCGAGGTGCGTGCGCCGCATCCCGTCTACGCCGACGAGCGGCTCTTCCTGCAGCTGATGGAGAACCTCGTGGGTAACGCCGTGAAGTACGGGCGCACCGATGGAACCGGCGAGGTGGTGGTGGAGACGACCGTCGACATCGCGGGGAGGACCCTCGTGCACGTCCGGGACAACGGTATCGGCATCCCCGAAGGGGATCTCCAGCGCGTCTTCGAGGAGTTCCACCGCTCCGAGAACGGGCTGGGCCAGGCCACCGGGACCGGACTCGGGCTCGCCATCTGCCGCCGTATCGCCGAGAGCCACGGAGGCAGCATCAGCGTCCGCAACGTCGAGCACGGCGGCGCCGAGTTCACCGTCAGTCTGCCCGGCGCGCCCGATCAGCTCCCCCGGGGTATCCCACTGGTCGCCGCGGACGATGCTCCGAGGATCCCGGCGCAGTAGCCCTCGCGCTGCCGGCTCAGTTCTTCGACCTCGGGTACAGCTTGGGAGATCCTGCGTGCCCGTCGCCGTGGCGCATCCCCGCCAGCACCTCGGCCATCGCGTCACGGGACGAGTGGCGCGGTTCCCAGCCCAGTTCGCTCCTCGCCCGGGCCGTGTCCATGACCGGGCTCTGCGCCGCCAGATCGATCCACCCCGGATCGGTGCGCTGGATGCGGAGCCACCAGCTCGCGCCGACGATCCAGCGCAGCACGCGCACCGGGAATCCGATCACGCGACGCGCCTCGAGCAGGTCGGCGAGGCGCGCGGGGGTGAGTTCGGGCTCCGCGGCGATGTTGAACGCGCCGGAAGCGCGTCGCGCCAGCACCCGCCAGTACGCGTCGGCGACGTCCTCCGCGTGCACGGCCTGGAAGATGAAGGCTGCCGGGACGGGCAGCACGGGAAGCGGGACGCCCAGGAGGACCTTCGGGACGAGCGGGCCGAGGAAATAGCGGCCCACCTCGCTGCCCGCTCCGCTCTGGAAGATCAGGGCCGGCCGGAGGCGGGCCACCGCGATCTCCGGGTAGGCCTGCTCGAACGCGTCCAGCAGGCGTTCCTGCTCGGCCTTCTGGCGGCTGTACTGGGAGGACCGGACGCCGTCGGTCGGCCATGCCTCGCCCCTGCGGGTGTCCTTGCCGGCACGCGAGTAGGCCGCGACGGAGGACGCGCAGACGAACTGCCGCACACCGGCGGTGGCGGCTGCGTGGAGGGCGTTGGCCGTCCCGGTGACGTTGGTCCGTCGCATGGCGGGTTCGTCGTGGTTCGGCTGGATGGCCCAAGCGAGGTGCACGACGGCGTCCACTCCCGCGAGCGCGAGCACCAGGGCCTCCCTGCCCTCGTCGGTCCCGATGTCGATCGCATGCCAGTCGACGCCGTCGTAGGGGGCCTGCGTCGTGTCCGGGATGGTGCGGGCGATCCCGGTGATGGTGATGCCGCCCGTGTCCCCCGAGGTGTCGTAGCCGGACCGCTCGATGGCCTCGCGGTCCCGCGCTGCCCGGTGGAGGCGGGAGAGGACCGCGGTGCCCACGTTCCCGGTGGCACCGATGACTGCTATGCGCATGGTTCTACTCCTTGGCCTGCTGGTTGTGGGGACGGGGGAGGGCGCTGATCCGAACTGGACTACTAAGCAAGCTTATGGTGCAGTTGAAGGAGACGTACAGCCGCAAGGGCGCACGACGCCCTTTCCAGGGCCATAGCGGGAGGTATCCGTGAGCAGTAACAGCAAGGTCGGCAGTGAGCCGAAGAGTGACGCCTCGCAGAAGGCGCAGACCGCGCCCGATCCGAACGATCCCCGGAAGCCGGATGATCCGAAGGATGTCGGGAAGCCCGCCTGGAAGTACGTGTTCAAGCGGTCGCTCAACGAGTTCGGCAAGGACCAGTGCACCGATCTGGCCGCGGCGCTGACCTACTACGCGGTCCTCGCGATCTTCCCCGGGATCCTCGCCCTGCTGTCCCTCCTCGGGCTGTTCGGACAGGCCCAGAACACCACCAACCAGGTCCTGGAGATCGTCGGCCAGTTCGCGCCGCCGGACACCCTGGAGACCATCAGGCCCACGATCGAGGACCTCGCCTCCAACCAGGCGGCCGGACTGACCTTCGTGATCGGCCTCCTCGGCGCCATCTGGTCGGCATCGGGCTATGTGAACGCCTTCTCCCGGGCGATGAACCGCGTCTACGAGGTCGAGGAGGGCCGGGGCTTCTTCAAGCTGCGCCCGCAGATGCTCCTCGTCACCGTCGTCGTCCTCGTCCTGATCGTCGTCATGGGCCTCATGCTCGTGCTCTCCGGGCCCGTCGCCGAGGCCGTCGGGAACACGATCGGACTCGGTGGCACCGCACTGACCATCTGGAACATCGCCAAGTGGCCCGTCGTCGTGTTCTTCGCGGTCCTCATGATCGCCGTCCTCTACTACGGCTCGCCGAACGTCAAGCAGCCCAAGTTCCGGTGGATGAGTCTCGGCGGGTTCATCGCCCTGATCGTCCTCGCCATCACCACCGCGGCGTTCTCCCTCTACGTGGCCAACTTCGGCAGCTACGACAAGACCTACGGCGCCATCGCCGGCGTGATCGTCCTGCTCCTCTGGATCTGGCTGGCGAACCTCTCGCTCCTGTTCGGTGTCGAGTTCGACGCCGAGATGGAACGCGGCAGGGAACTGCAGGGCGGCATCGAGGCGGAGGACGGCATCCAGCTGCCGCCCCGCGACACCAAGGCTGCCGACAAGAAGCGCGAGAAGTACCGCAAGCTCGTCAACGAGGGTCGCGAGCTCCGCGAGAAGTACGAGCGGGAGTCGGCCCGCCGGTAGGCCGACCGCACCCTGCACCAGGAGGCCCGGACGTGTCAACGGCCGGGCCTCCTGCATGTCCGCGGTCCTAGACTGGCTGCATGACCGATACCCAGCAGGCCGACACGTCAGGGCACAGCACCAAGGGGTCCTACGTGACCGACGGCCAGGAGTTCACGCGGGACACGCAGTACATCGAGACGCGGATCACGCGGGACGGAGCGGACGGCTATCCCGTCGAGGCCGGGCGCTACCGCCTGATCGCGGCCCGCGCCTGTCCTTGGGCCAACCGGACCATCATCGTGCGCCGTCTCCTCGGGCTGGAGGACGCGATCTCCCTCGGCACCCCGGGCCCCACCCACGACAGCCGGTCCTGGACCTTCGACCTCGATCCCGACGGCCGCGACCCGGTCCTCGGTATCGAGCGGCTGCAGGAAGCCTTCTTCAAGCGCGATCCGGACTACGCGCGCGGCATCACGGTTCCGGCGATCGTGGACACGACCACCGGCGCGGTCGTGACCAACAACTTCCCCCAGATCACCCTGGACTTCTCCGGCGAATGGACGGAATTCCACCGCGAGGGTGCTCCGAACCTGTATCCGGAGGCGCTCCGGGAGGAGATCGACACCGTCAACAAGCGGGTCTTCACCGAGGTCAACAACGGCGTCTACCGCTGCGGCTTCGCGGGATCGCAGGAGGCCTACGACGCCGCCTACGACCGGCTGTTCACGGCTCTGGACTGGCTCGAGGAACGGCTCACCACCCAGCGGTTCCTCGTGGGGGACACCATCACGGAGGCCGACGTCCGCCTGTTCACCACGCTCGTCCGGTTCGACCCGGTCTACCACGGCCACTTCAAGTGCAACCGGAACAAGCTGACGGAGATGCCCGCGCTGTGGGGCTACGCCCGCGATCTGTTCCAGACGCCGGGCTTCGGCGACACGATCGACTTCGAGCAGATCAAGCAGCACTACTACATCGTGCACGAGGACATCAACCCCACCGGGATCGTCCCCAAAGGTCCCGACCTCGCGGGATGGACCACGGACCACGGACGCGCATCCCTGGGTGGACGGCCCTTCGGCGACGGCACCCCGCCGACCCCCGAGTAGTGGGGGTGGACGCAGGCGGGGCCGCCTGCGTCCGCCGCAGCGGCCGTCCCAATTAGCGAACAAACTCGTTTCTTAATCGTCAGCAGCATAGGCTAGCCTTACTTCAGACTCATCGACCGTCTGAGGGGAGCACCATGGCAGTCCAGGCCGCCGCCTCGCGCCCCTCGACCGGCGACCGGCCCCTGTCGGCCCGGCGGCGGTCCTCGGTTCCCCGCACCGCCGCGCAGCTGGTCCTCACCGCGCTGGTCCTCCTCGCCTTCTGCGTCGCCTCCCTCACCATCGGGGCCCGCTCGGTCGGTCCCGGCACCATGATCGACGCCGTCCTGGCCTTCGATCCCGCCGACGGCGACCACGCGGTCGTGCTCTCCCGTGTCCCGCGCACCGTCATCGGCCTGCTCGTCGGAGCGGCCCTGGCAACGGCCGGGGCAGCCCTGCAGGGGATCGCGCGGAATCCGCTGGCCGATCCGGGGATCCTCGGCATCAATGCCGGAGCGTCACTGGCCGTCGTCGTCGGGATCCATCTCTTCGACCTCACCACCGCCTCCGGGTACATCTGGTGCGCCTTCGCCGGTGCGGGCGCCGCAGCCCTCGCGGTCTACGCCGTCGCCAGCCTCGGACGGGAGGGCGCGACGCCGGTCAAGCTCGCGCTCGCCGGCGCGGCACTGGCCGCCGGCCTCGCCAGCCTCACGAATGCGGTCCTCGTCTCCAGCCAGGAGACTCTCGACGCCTTCCGCTTCTGGCAGGTCGGCACGCTGTCCGGCCGGGGCTGGGACGTGATCGGCACGGTCGCCCCGTTCCTGCTGGTGGGCCTCGTGATGACGCTGGCCACGGGCAAGGTCCTCAACGGCCTCGCGCTGGGCGACGACGTGGCGCGCGGACTCGGGCAGAACGTGAACCTCGCGCGGGGCATCACGGCGCTGGGCGTCGTGATCCTGTGCGGGGCCGCCACCGCCGCCGCCGGCCCCATCGCCTTCGTGGGCCTCGTGATCCCTCACGTCGTACGCCTCGTCGTCGGGGCCGACTACCGCTGGATCCTCCCGTTCTCCGCTCTCCTCGGCCCGGTCCTGCTGCTCGGCGCCGACATCATCGGCCGGGTCATCCTGCCGCCCGGAGAAGTGCAGGTGGGCATCATGACCGCGGTCGTCGGCGCCCCCTTCTTCATCTGGCTCGTGCGCCGACGCAGGATGGCCCACCTGTGAGCACGACGCTCGACTCCTCGCAGGTCCCCCCGCCGCCTGCCCCGGCACCCCCGGCCGCAGGGCTGGCCCTCGTCCGTGCCCGTCGCCGACGCAGCAGCGGGCTCCGCCTGGCCGCGGTCGGGGCGGTCGTCGTCGTCCTGTTCGCCGCGAACGTCCTGCTCGGTTCCTACACGGTGACCATCCCCGACGTCTTCCGGATCCTCGGGGGTGCCGACATCCCGGGTGCCAGCTTCATCGTGATGGAGAACAAGCTTCCCCGCTCGGTGATCGGGGTCCTGGTCGGTGTGTGCTTCGGACTCGCCGGAGCCGTGTTCCAGACCATGCTCAGGAACCCCCTCGCGAGCCCCGACATCATCGGGATCAGTTACGGAGCGAGTGCCTCGGCGGTCACGGCGATCGTCCTCTTCGGCGCCGCCGGCGCCGCCGTGTCCCTCTCCGCGCTGGTCGGCGCGATGGTCGTCGCCGCGGCGATCTATCTGATCTCGCGCCGGGGGGGAGTAGCGGGCTACCGCCTCATCCTCGTCGGCATCGGCTTCGCGGCCGTCCTGCACGCGCTGGTCAACTTCCTGATCACCCGCACCGACCTCCGGACGGCATCGGAAGCACTGCTGTGGCTCAACGGCTCGCTCAACTCGAGCAACTGGGACCGTGCGGCCGTCCTGGTCGCCGCCCTCGTGGTCCTGCTGCCGGCCGCGGCGGTCCTCTCGCGCAGCCTGCAGGGCCTCGTCCTGGGCGACGACGCCGCAGCAGGCCTCGGGCTCCGGGTCGAGGCCTCACGGCTGGGACTCATGTCCACCGCCGTCGCCCTCGCGGCCGTGGCCACCGCGGCCGCAGGGCCCGTCGCGTCCGTGGCCTTCCTGTCCGGACCGATCGCGCGCAGGCTGCTCGGGAACCGGCCCTCGCTGGTCATGGCGGCCCTGGTGGGGGCAGGAATCGTCCTCGGGGCCGATTTCATCGCCGCGAACCTCATCCCCGGGGCGTCACTGCCCGTCGGCGTCGTGACCGGCGCGCTCGGTGCCCCGTTCCTGCTGTGGCTGCTGGCCACGGCGAACCGATCAGGCCAGGGAGGCTGAGCATGGCTGCACGTCAGGAACCCACGTCGGGGGATGCCCTGTCCGCCGAAGGGCTGACCCTCGCCTACGACCAGCGCACCGTGGTCGACGGGCTCTCCCTCACGCTCCCGGCCGGGCGGGTGACGGTGATCGTCGGGGCCAACGCCTGCGGCAAGTCCACCCTGCTGCGCGGACTCGCCCGTCTCCTCAAGCCGGTCGAGGGCGCGGTCGTGCTCAACGGGTCTGACATCTCCGCCCAGTCCACGAAGGCCGTCGCCCGAGTCCTCGGACTACTGCCCCAGACCCCTGTGGCACCGGACGGTATCAGCGTCGCCGACCTCGTGGGGCGCGGCCGCTACCCGCACCAGGGCTGGTTCCGCCAGTGGACCCCTGAGGACGACGAGGCGGTGGCGGACGCGCTGGAGGCCACCGACACGCTGGCCCTCGCCGACCGCAACGTGGATGAGCTCAGCGGTGGGCAGCGACAGCGTGTGTGGATCGCGATGGCCCTCGCGCAACAGACGGGCATCCTGCTGCTCGACGAGCCCACCACCTTCCTCGACGTGACGCACCAGGTGGAGGTGCTGGACCTCATCACGGACCTGAACCGGCGGTCCGGCACCACCGTCGTCATGGTGCTGCACGACCTGAACCTCGCCGCACGCTATGCGGACCACCTCATCGCGATGCGGGACGGACGGATCGTGGCAGCCGGGCCCCCCGCCGCCGTCGTCACCCAGGAGACCGTCTCGGGCGTCTTCGACCTGGAGTGCCGGATCATCGAGGACCCGGTCTCCGGCACGCCGATGGTGATCCCGGTGGGCAGGCACCACAGCCCTCCGGCACCCGCCCGTCCCCAGACTCCCCCCGCCGGCCGGCAGCAGGCCACGGGGTACCGACCCAACCCGCAGGACGCCGTTCCCGCCCCCGTGGAGGCAGCATCATGACCCAAGTGACCCATCGGAACGCACTGCGGACCGTCGCCGACACCGAGCCCATGGTGCTCGCGTTCGACGTCGTCGTCACCGCCGTGCAGGATCTCGGTGCCACCTTCCGCCGCATCACGTTCGGTGGGGCATGCCTCGAGGCGTTCGGGGTGGCAGGGGACACCCTCGACCTCCGGATCAAGATCGTCATCCCGTCGAAGGGCCGTGACTGCCCGGACATCGCAGGCATGATGAAGCGCGGGGACTCGGCGAACTGGTACCAGCTGTGGCTGGGCCTGGAGGCGGAGGAGCGTGGTTCCATGCGCACCTACACGGTGCGGAACGTGCGCTGCGGCGGTCCGCGCCCGGAGATCGACGTCGACTTCGTGATGCACCTCGACGAGGACGGCCGGGGCGGCCCGGCCTCGGAGTGGGCTTCGGCGGCCCGGCCCGGTGACCGGGTCTGCATCATCGGGCCCAATTCCTCGGCGGCGCAGTGCGCGACGGCGGGTGCCTACGGCGGCATCGAGTGGAGCCCGGGCCTCGCCCAGCACGTCCTCCTCGCCGGTGACGAGACGGCGGTGCCCGCCATCAGCGCGATCCTCGAGGCCCTGCCCGAGGACATCAGCGGGTCCGCCTTCCTCGAAGTGCCGGACCTGCAGGACGTCCAGGCCATCTCCACGAAGTCCTCCGTGGCCATCACCTGGCTGGCGCGTGGGGACCGGCCGCATGGCGAGCAGCTGGAGGCCGCAGTCCGGGACGCCGTCCGGGTGCCGGGTTGGGTGTCGCTCGCCGGTCCCGCCGGTGCGCGGGGAGGAAGCGAGCCCGAGGAGGTCGACATCGACCGGACGATCCTGTGGGAGACGCCGCAGCGGATGGAGGCGGCCATCGTGCAGTCGACCGTCGGTTCCGGGCGCCCTGCCGGCACCCAGCCCTTCTACGCGTGGATCGCAGGGGAAGCCGCCGTCGTCCGTGGCCTGCGGCGGTACCTCGTGCGCGACGTCGGGGTGGACCGGAAGCAGGTCGCTTTCATGGGGTACTGGCGCAAGGGCCGCGCAGAGCTCGCCTGAGGCGCCGGCCAAGCCGGAAGGCGCAGGTTCTTCAGCGTCTTCGCGCAGGAACCCGGTGACGGAACGCAGTATGACACGGATGATCCACAGGCAGGATAACGGAATTGTAACTTCGGACCCCGTGGCCTAGGGTTTGAGCAGTCAAAGCTGGTTCCACGGAATCCAGGTCCGCACGCCCGACCCTGTCAGCGGACCGCCTGAACACTGTGTGACAGGGGTGGAGGATCCACGTCCGACGCGGCTCGAGCCGCCTGGAGGTGAAGCCCTTCCGCACTGCTCCTCTGTACGGTCCCGTCTGCGGCTCCTTCGCGATCCGGACCGCGTGGAGGTCGAGCCGACTCCTGCTCGAATCCGGCAGCCGACCTCGCGGGCGTCCGAGAGAGGTAAGCAGTTGACCCAGACGGTTACGTCCGGGCGCCGCCGCGCGTCCGACGATCGAGCGCAGCAGCACCCGGTTTCCCACCGCCCCGCTCATCCCGGCCCGCCCAGCCGCCGCTCGCTCCGGGTCCCGGTCGCCGGTGAGGCCCTTCCGCCCGTCCCGTCCGTCGCTGCACCCGCCCTTCCGACGACCGCACCCGCTGCCCCGGAGCCCACGACCCGACGCGGGCTCCGCGAGCAGCAGGCAGCGGCCCGGGACGCCGCAGCAGTCCTGCCGACACGGCGCAGTGCCCGCCGTTCCGTGCCCGTTGCGCATGCGGATCGGCATCCGGAGTTGAGGGAGGACCTGCATCCGGGCCTGCGCTCGGGTCCGCGGCGCTCGCTCCGCCCGCACGCACCTCGGCCGGCGTCGTTCTCCCGGCTGCGCGACAACGCCGCGACGGCAGGGATCGTGCTCGCCTCGGCAGGGCTGGTCATGGGGGCAGTGGCGCCGTCGGCCGCCACCGCCCCGACCGCCGCAACCCCCGGCACAGCCCTCGCCTCGGGTGTCGCACCGGCCGTCACGGCGCCCGCCGGGGCGTCGGTGACCTTCCGGCTCGAGAGCGCCGGACAGGCCGCGGAGGGCATCACGCCGAGTATCGCCAGTGCACGGGCCCTCTCCGCGTCCCTGACTCCCGCAGCCCAGGAGCGCAAGGCGTTCGGCGTCCCCGTGGACAGCCCCGTCGTCGCTTCCCCCTTCGGATACCGCGTCAACCCCCTGGGCGGATACGGACCCGAACTGCACACCGGCCTCGACTACGCGAGCGGGTGCGGGACCCCGGTCATGGCCGCCGATGCCGGCACCGTCGTCGACTCCGGCGAGCATGCCTATGGCGGCGGCCTGCGCATCGTGATCGACCACGGTGACGGCCTGAAGACCACCTACAACCACCTGAGCGTGCTCGAGGTGCCCGCCGGCACGACGGTGGCGCGCGGCGACCTCCTCGGAGCCGTCGGCACCACGGGGAACTCCACCGGGTGCCACCTCCACTTCGAGGTCCTGGTCAATGACGAGAAGGTCGACCCGCAACCCTGGCTGTGACCGACGGCCGACCTCCAGCGTCCGTAGGCGGACGGGCGGACGGGCCGCCGGACGGGTAGACAGGCCGATGGACCGGGCCTGCCCGCAACCCTAGGGCAGTGGATCGCTGACGATCGCGGGATCCTTGTAGCCCAGGGGCATCCGGAGGCGGAGCGAATTGGGCTTCATCTCGAAGGCCATGTGCGTCGCCTTCCCGAGGGGGTCGCCGTCGAGCTGCACCTCGAGGGGCTCGCGCAGCGTGACCTCGGCGGTCCGGCACTGGAAGTACTCGAGCGAGGGGTCCTTGCTCCTGCCCTTCCCACGCGCGAAGAGCTTGCCCGCGACCGCCAGCCAGCCCAGCTTGCCCTTCGGCGCCACGGTCATGAGGTCCATCAGCCCGTCGTCGATCTTGGCGCCGGGGAAGATCTCCAGCCCCCCCATGATCTTTCCGCAGTTGCCGCCCATCACGCTGCGCAGGCGGCGCTCGAAGGGCCTGCCACCGTCCACGGAGATGGTGGTCCGCGCCGGCCGGCCCGGGAGGTTCCTGATCCCGGCGTCCACGTAGGCGAGCCAGCCCACCTTGTCCTTCAGGTCGTCCCTGGTGTCGGACATGATCGCGGCGTCGTAGCCGATGCCCGCCATGACCAGGAACACGTGGGCGTCCTGCGCACGATCCACGGTCACGTGCACGACGTCGATGGACCGCTCGGTCCCGCGGAACGCGGCCTCGACGGCGGCATCCGGATCGTCGACGGCGATGTCGAGGTTGCGGGCCAGGAGGTTGCCCGTGCCCAGCGGAACGAGGGCCATCATGGTCCCGCTGCCGGCGAGCTCCTCGGCGACGCACCGGACGGTACCGTCGCCACCGGCCGCGATCACGAGGTCCACCCCGGCCTCGAGGGCCTCGCGGGCCTGCCCGTGCCCGGGGTCGTCCGCCGTGGTCTCGATCACGAGGGGCGCGTCCCAGCCGTCCTCGGCGGAGATGCGCTCCACCGCTCCCTGCACGTCGGACGTGGTGGCCTTGATGGGATTGATGATGAGCGCGGCGCGACGGCGACCCGATCCGGCATCCGCAGCCACGTCGGTGGTCGCTTCGATTGTTGCGTCGGTGGGCATGATGTCCTTCGTGCGGGAGTCAACGGGCGGGTCCGTCGAGCTTATCCCGACGGACCCGGGTGCCGAGGGTAATCTTTGACGGTGAACTTCTCCCAGCGGTACGTGGCACTCGGCGACTCCTTCACCGAAGGGGTGGGTGACTGGGATCCGGCGTCGCCCAACGGCGTCCGTGGCTGGGCGGACCGCGTCGCGGAGCAGCTCGTCCTCGCCGACAGGTCCTGGGGGTACGCGAACCTCGCCATCCGCGGCAAGAAGATGCGCCAGATCCTCGACGAGCAGATCGACGGCGCCCTGGCTCTCGAGCCGACGCTCGTCACCCTCTATGCGGGCGCCAATGACATCCTGCGGCCACGGGTCGACATCGACCGGCTCATGGGCCACTACGACGAAGGGATCGGCCGGCTTCGCGAGGCCGGTGCGGCCGTCGTGCTGTTCACCGGATTCGATGCCTCGGGGTCCGCTGTCTTCGGCACGACCCGGGGACGCACCGCCGTCTACAACGAGTGGGTGCGTGAGATCGCCGACACGCGGGGCGCGACGGTCGTCGACTACTGGCGCCTGCGCGAGTTCCAGGACTGGAGCTACTGGGACGTCGACCGCATGCACATGTCCACCGCAGGGCACACCCTCATGGCCGCCCGGGTGCTGGAGGCCATGGAGGCCTCGCACGCCATCGACCTGCCGGAACTGGAGGCACGTCCCGTCCTCCGGCGCGTGGAGCAGTTGAAGGCCGACGCGCAGTGGGCGCGGGAATACCTGACGCCCTGGGTGGGCAGGCGGTTGCGCGGAGTCTCCTCGGGCGACGATCTCGCACCGAAGTATCCGGTGCCGGTCCACCCGCACTGGGCGTCCGTTCCCGCCTGACGGTCCGCGCTCCGGCCGGGCCGTCGCAGGTGCGCGGCCGTCGGAGCGCGGCAGATGGATGATCCACACCGCCTGGCTGGTCCGTACCGCCGTCGCGGCGTCTAGCGGGCGGCGACGGAGTTGCTGCCCTCGGTGTCGACCGCGGGGTCGCCGGTGCTGTAGGTGACGGTGTTGTCCTCACCGTCGACGTCGATGTCCCGGGTGTCGTCGACCGTGACGACGTTCGTCCGACCGTCGACGTCGACGTCGGGCACGCTCGTCAGGGTGGCCGTGTTGCCGTCCCCCTCGACGTCGAGGGCCTCGGCGGATTCGCCGGTGATGGTGTTGTCGTCGCCGTCGATGTCGATGTCCTCGCATCCGCCGGTGATGTCGATCGTGGTGCCATCGGTTTCGATGTCGATGTCGCCGCCGCCGCTGCAGCTGATGCTGACGGTGGTACCGGGTGTCCCGATCGTGCGCTCGTCACCCCGGCTGAGGCTGACCGGCGCGTCCGTCGCGGACGCCGTCGCCGTCGATGCCGACGGGGCGCCGGAGCTCGCGGGGCTGCCGGACCCGGTCGGGGCGGCAGTGGACGGGCTCCCCGTACCCTCGGGTGTCACCGGAGCCGGCTCGTCCGCACTGGCCGTTCCGGTGGGCGCGTTGGCCGGCGGCTGCGTGGTGCCGTCGGTGCACCCGGTGAGCAGGGCGAGGGCCAGTGCAGCGCCGAGGGCGATGGATACGGCACGAGAGTCTCGGGGCATCGGATTCTCCTCCAGGGTGTGGCCGGTGGGCCGCCGACCAGTACGGTAAGCCTACTGTCCATCTCCGTCCCGGACCAGAGCAGCGCGAGGTGCCCGGACCGGGGAGGGACCGGAGCCGCAGTGCAGGGAGGATCGTCGAGAATGGCACTCGGCGCCGTCCCCCGCAACCGTCGGGTGGCTCCCCGCCCCCGCCCGGTACCCGCCGGAGCGGTATGCCAGAATGAGCGGATGGCGGCGCACTGGCTCACACCCGACGAGCGGCGGGCATGGCTGGCCCTCTATGCGCTGACGTCGCTGCTCCCCGCGACGCTCGACGCCCACCTGTTCCGGGAGGCCCGGATCACCCTGTTCGACTACCACGTCCTCGCGATGCTCTCCGAGTCGGAGGGGCGGAGCCTGCCGATGAGTGAGCTCGCCGCCCGCTCGACGGCGTCGCTCTCGCGGCTCAGCCACGTGGTCAAGAAGCTCGAGGGACGCGGGTGGGTGGCCCGGCTGCCGTCCGACTCCGACGGCCGCGTCACCACCGCGTCCCTGACTCCCGCAGGGCTCGAGATGCTGGCCGGTCTCGCGGTGGCCCATGTCGCACAGGTCCGCTCCACGGTCTTCGACGCGCTGGACGCCCGGGACGTCGCCGACCTCGAGCGGGTGGGCCGGAAGATCCTCCGGGGCATGGACGGCGCGCACTGGATCCTGTCCGACGGTGAGCCGGCTGTCGAGGCCGCGCTCGCCGGGGACCCGACCGCCGGCGCGGGAGCTGCGCCCGGGCACCACGAAGCACACAGCACCGGGCAGTGACCCGGCGCGGACAGGACGGCAGATGGACCAGCAGGCACAGTTCCGGCGTCAGCCCCGCATCCTCGCGATCGTGCTGGCAGGAGGGGCGGGTGGGCGCCTCGGTGCCCTCACCGACCACCGCGCGAAACCGGCCATGCCGCTCGGCGGCAGCTTCCGCCTGATCGACGTCTCCCTGTCGAACCTCCACCACAGCGGGATCTCCGACGTGTGGATCATGGAGCAGTACCAGCCCAAGACCATCAACGACCACCTCCGCAACGGACGGCCGTGGGATCTCGACCGCACGCGCGGCGGGCTGCTCGTGCTGCCCCCGTTCAGCGGCCACGAGGGTGAGGGGTTCGCCGAGGGCAACGCCGACGGCCTGCTCCGCCAGGCGTCCTTCATCCGGGACTTCGCGCCGGACCTGGTCCTCGTGCTCAGCTCCGACCACCTGTACCGGCTCGACTACCGCGACGTCGTCGACACGCACCTCCGGACGGGAGCCGCACTGACGATGGTCACCGTCGACTTCGACGGCGACGCCTCCCACCACGGGGTCGTGACGGTGGGCGACGGCGGCAGGGTGACCGGCTTCGCCTACAAACCCGAGGAGCCGCAGTCTGACATCGTCACGGCCGAGGTCTTCCTGTACACGGCCGGAACCCTGCTGGAGTCGCTGGAGCACCTGCAGGACAGCCACGACGGCCTCGGCGACTACGGCCACCATCTGGTGCCCCACCTCGTGGAGCAGGGGTCCGTCGTCGAGCACAGGCTCGACGGATACTGGCGCGACCTCGGGACGCCCGCCAACTACCTGCGCGCCCACCTCGATCTGGTGGACGGCAAGGGGCTGGAGCTCGCGGACCCGGAATGGCCCCTCCTCACGGAACCGCCGCAGCTGGTCCCGGCGTTCATCGGCGAGGGCGCCGTCGTCAGCAACTCGCTCGTGGCGCCCGGCGCCACCGTGCACGGGACGGTCCGCCGGAGCGTGATCGGTTCGGGGGCGACGGTCGAAGCAGGCGCCGTGGTCGAGGACTCCGTCCTGCTGAACCGGGTCCGACTGCGCAGCGGCACCCACGTCCGGTATGCGATCGTCGATTCGGATGCGGACCTCTCCGGCGACTACGCCGGGACCGCTCCCGAGGATCCCGCCGTCGTCGACCGGACCGGGCAGCTCGGCGACTGACCCGTTTTGGCCAGGCCTGATCCTGCCGGTAGTATGGTAGGGCGTTTGGCTGTGGCTGACGCCGACCCGTCCACGGACGGGGCGGAGTCCGTCCGGCTACCCGCGACTACCTGGAATGTAGGGCTGCGCCGGCCGAGAGGCCGTGGCGCCCGATCTTCACCGTCTTCCCCGCGGCGAGGCGCTTCGGCAGGTTCTCACCCTGCCAGGCCAACCTCCGGAAAGCTGCAGTAATAACGGTGTCATTACTGGTGGCGGGACGCCTCACAAGTGATTCCGTCACGTTCATCTAATCTGGAGGAGAGTTATGGCAGCCCACTGCCAAGTGACCGGAGCCGAGCCCGGCTTTGGACACAGCATTTCGCACTCGCACCGCCGCAACAAGCGCCGGTTCGACCCCAACATTCAGAAGAAGCGCTACTACGTGCCTTCCCTGCGCCGCAACGTGACGCTGCAGGTGTCCGCCCGCGGCATCAAGACGATCGACGTCCGCGGCATCGATGCTGTCGTCGCGTCGATCCTCGCGAGGGGAGTGAAGCTCTAATGGCAAAGGACAAGGACGTACGTCCGATCATCAAGCTGAAGTCCACCGCAGGGACGGGCTACACCTACGTGACGCGCAAGAACCGTCGTAACGATCCGGACCGCATGGTCCTGATGAAGTACGACCCCAAGATCCGCAAGCACGTCGAATTCCGAGAGGAGCGCTAAACCATGGCCAAGAAGTCAAAGATTGCTCGCAACGAGCAGCGCAAGGTCATCGTCGAGCGCTACGCGGCCAAGCGCCTCGAGCTCAAGAAGACCCTCGTCGACGAGAACGCCACCGACGAAGCACGCGAAGCGGCACGCCTCGGCCTGCAGAAGCTCCCCCGCAACGCCTCGCCGGTGCGCCTGCGCAACCGCGACCAGATCGACGGGCGCCCCCGTGGCACCCTCCAGAAGTTCGGCATCTCACGTGTCCGCTTCCGCGACATGGCTCACAAGGGCGAACTGCCCGGCGTGACCAAGTCGAGCTGGTAGCAGCGCCCGGGGCGTCCTGCCCCGACAGCATCATCCACCGCCCCGCGCGGTGACCCGGGAAGCCGGCGACCTCCGGGTCGCCGGCTTTTCCTTTCTCCCGGAAGCGGTCCCGCCGGGCCCGAAAGAGGGCCGAAAAGGCTGTGTTTAAGCCGAAAAGCCGCGAAAACACGCGGGGCGGGGCGCCCGAGCTGATAGGTTTTCGGACAGAGGCTCTTCGAATACCGTGAAGAGCTCGTTCAGAAGAGTGACGTCCAGGAGGACCCAAAATGGCTAAAAACCGTAGTGAACTTGTTGCCGAGGTAGCAGCGAAGGCTGACACCAGCCAGGCGTCGGTGAACAGCGTTCTTGACGCGCTGTTCGATGTCTTCGCCGAGTCCATCGCCAAGGACGAGAAGATCACCATCCCCGGATGGCTCGCCGTCGAGCGCACCAGCCGTGCAGCACGCACCGGACGCAACCCCCAGACCGGTGAGACCATCCAGATCGCCGCGGGCCACAGCGTCAAGCTGACCGCAGGCTCGAAGCTCAAGGCTTCCGCCAAGTAGTCCACGTACTGGAGGGCCGCTGCCACGACGGCAGCGGCCCTCCGTCGTTAACGACGCCGGACGGAGGATTGGCCCTATTTCTACTGCGGGTAGAGAATGGTGTATATGACGACGACCGGTAGGCAACCGCGCGAGAAGTCCGCCAGCGCCCCCGTGGAGCGTGCGCTCGGAGCCGGTTGGCTGACCCTCGCGGGTGTCGTCGTCCTCGCGGCACTCGTCATCGCCCTGTTCTACTCGGGAGCGGCCGCTGCCCGGCAGCTCGGCGACCCCGGCGCCCTGACGCGCTGGGGACTGCCCGTCGCCAAGGTGCTGAACAACACCGCAGCCGCGGGCACCATCGGCGCCCTCGTCTTCGCGGTCATCATGCTGCCGCGCACGGTCGGCGCCAACGGCCGCAGACCGACGGCCGACGCGGCCGAGCATCCTGCCTTCGCCCGCGTTCTGCTCCTGGCCTCCGTCTCCGCCGTCGCCTGGACGCTCGGCGCGCTGGGCGTCATGGTCTTCACCTACTCCGATGCCGCAGGCCTGCCGCTCAGCACCGACCCCGCGTACACGCAGGGGCTCGCGGCGTTCCTCACCGACTTCTCCACCGGCCGCGCCTGGCTGGTCACCTCCATCGTCTCGGCCGTGCTGGCCACGATCCTGTTCGGGGTCCGCTCGCAGACCGGACTGGCACTCACCCTGGTGTTCGCACTCCTGAATCTGCTGCCCATGGCGCTGATCGGCCACTCGGCCAGCGGCGACGACCACAACGCGGCGGTGAACTCGATCGCCCTGCACCTCGTCGGTGTCTGCCTGTGGGTGGGTGGCATCATCTCCCTCGCCGTCGTCAGCGGGAAGCTGGGGGACCAGGCGCTCCCGGTCCTCAGGCGCTTCTCCGCCCTGGCCGGCTTCGCGTTCGTCCTCGTGGTGGGCTCGGGCGTCGTGAACGCCGGCCTCCGCATCACCGACCTCGCCCAGCTCAGTTCCCAGTGGGGACTGCTGGTCACGTTCAAGACGATCGCCACGCTGCTCCTCGGCGGCATCGGCTGGATGCACCGGCAATGGATCATCCCGCAGCTCGGGGATCCTGCGGCCACCACCGGGTCGAAGCTCTCCGCGCGCCGTGTGCTGTGGCAGCTGATCGCCGTCGAGCTGGTCCTCATGGGAGCGGTATCCGGTGTGGCCGGGGCACTCGGACGCACGGCCCCGCCCCGTGCGGAGGAACTGCCCACCGAGGCCGGCCCGGCCCGCGTCCTGACCGGCTACGACCTCCCGCCCGAGCCCACCGCCGCCCGCTGGCTCACCGAGTGGCGGCCCGACTGGCTGTGGATCACCGTCGCGCTGACCTTCGGGGTCGCCTACGTCCTCGGCATGGTGAAACTCCATCGCCGCGGGGACTCCTGGTCCGTGCCCAGGCTCCTCAGCTGGCTCGTGGGCCTGGCCCTGCTGACCTACTTCACGTCCGGCGCGCCGGCGATCTACGGGATGGTGCTCTTCAGCGCCCACATGATCGACCACATGGCACTCACCATGGTGGTGCCGCTGTTCCTGGTGCTGGGCGCGCCCGTGACCCTCGCGCTCAAGGCACTGGGGGCACGCCGCGACGGCACGCGGGGGCTGCGGGAGTGGATCCTGGTGATCGTGCACTCCTGGCCGTCGAGGATCATCACGCACCCCCTCGTCGCCGCGGGCAACTTCGTGGCCTCGATCATCGTCTTCTACTACTCGCCGCTCTTCGGCTTCGCCCTCCGCGAGCACGTGGGCCACGAGCTGATGATCACGCATTTCCTCCTCACCGGCTACGTCTTCGTGCTCTCGATGATCGGTTCCGATCCCGTTCCGCTGCGCGCCCCGTACCCGATGCGGATCCTGCTGCTCTTCGCGACCATGGCCTTCCACGCCTTCTTCGGCGTCACGCTCATGGGCTCGACGTCGCTGCTCGAGGCCTCCTGGTTCGGCAACATGGGCCGCGACTGGGGTGCGTCCGCCATCGCGGACCAGCAGGTGGGCGGCGCCGTGACCTGGGGCGTGGGGGAACTGCCCACGCTCCTGCTCGCGATCGGCGTGGCCATCATGTGGTCCCGCTCGGACGCGCGCGAGACGAAGCGCAAGGACCGCGCGGCGGACAGGAATAACGACGCCGATCTCACGGCTTACAACAACATGTTCGCCGACCTCGCCGCGCGCGACGTCGGATCCCGTCCGGGCTCCCAGGGCGCGACGCGGGTGACCACCACAGCAGGAGACGATGAATGACCGAGACCACCGTCCGCGCCCGAGTGAACTACCGCGTGCGCGGCTCAGCCCTGACCGGCCGTAACTGGCTCAACACCGGCGGTAGGCAGCTGCAGCTCGAGGATCTCCGCGGGAAGATCGTGATCCTCGACTTCTGGACGTTCTGCTGCATCAACTGCCTGCACGTCCTCGACGAACTGCGACCCCTCGAGGAGCAGTACTCGGACGTCCTCGTCACCGTGGGCGTGCACTCGCCGAAGTTCGAGCACGAGGCCGACCCGGTGGCTCTCGCCGCCGCCGTCGAGCGGTACGACATCCACCACCCCGTCCTCGACGACCCCGAGCTCACTACCTGGCAGGCCTACACGGCGCGGGCCTGGCCCACGCTCGTGGTGATCGATCCCGAGGGGTACATCGTGGCGCACCTCTCCGGCGAGGGCCACGCCGCAGGGCTCACCTCGCTCGTCGAGGAGCTCGTCGCCGAGCACGAGGCCAAGGGGACCCTGCACCGCGGGGACGGCCCGTACGTCCCGGCCGAGAGCACCGCGGGCGACCTGAAGTTCCCCGGCAAGCTCCTCGCGCTGCCCGCCACCGGCACCTTCCTCGCCGGTGACACCGGGCACCACCGGCTCGTGGAACTCGAAGCGGACCTCGTCACCGTGCGGCGCACCATCGGCTCGGGCACCAAGGGCTTCCGTGACGGCAGTGCGGACGAGGCCGAGTTCAACGAACCCCAGGGCGTCGCGCTGCTGCCGGCGGAACTGGCCGCCGAGGTCGGGTACGACGTCGTCGTCGCCGACTCCGTGAACCACCGCCTGCGCGGCGTGGACCTCGCCACGGGGGAGGTGCGCACCCTCGCGGGCAACGGGACGCAGCGACTGCTCGACGCCGGCAACCACACCAAGACCGGGCCGCAGGAGAACTCCCACGAGATCGGTGCCCCCAGCGAGACGCCCCGGCTCACCGAGACGCAGCTCGGCACCGATGCCCTGAATCTCTCGCTGTCCTCGCCGTGGGACGTGCTGTACTCGTCGGTCCTGGACCGCGTGGTCATCGCCATGGCCGGTACCCACCAGATCTTCAGCTACGACCCCCGCACGCACGCCGTCGAGGTCCTGGCCGGCACCGGCCTCGAGGGACTGCTCGACGGCGACGCCTCGGCCGCCTGGTTCGCCCAGTCCTCCGGCCTCGCCGAGGACGCCAACGGCACCATCTGGATCGCCGACTCGGAGACCTCCTCGGTACGCCTCCTGTCCTTCGTCGAAGTGAACGGACGCCGCGGGGTCCAGGTCCAGACCGCCGTGGGGACCGGCCTGTTCGACTTCGGCTTCCGCGACGGCGATGCCGAGCAGGCACGCCTGCAGCATCCGCTGGGCGTCACGGCACTGCCGGACGGATCGATCGCCATCGCGGACACCTACAACGGCGCGGTCCGCCGGTACGATCCGGTCACGCGCCAGGTGTCCACGCTGCTGCGCGGCCTCGCCGAGCCGTCCGACGTCCTGGTCGACATGACGCCGGTGGCCGACGGCGGGGACCCCCTGCTGATCGTCGTGGAGACCAACCGGCACCAGCTCGTCCGGGTGCCGCTGCCCAAGGAGGCGCTGGCCGTCGACGAGGGAGCGTCACAGACACAGCGCCCGAAGACGCCGATGGCGGCCGGCCCCGTGGCCCTCACGGTGCGCTTCACCGCGCCCACGGGCCAGAAGCTCGACGACCGCTGGGGCGATCCCACGCAGCTCAAGATCAGCGCCTCGCCGGAGTCGCTCCTCGTCTCGGGCGGCGGCACGTCCACCGGACTGACGCGCGAGCTCGTCCTCTCACCGGACGCGGGCGACGGCGTCCTGCACATCACGGCACGCGCGGCGTCCTGCGACGGCGAGCCGGGCGGCGAGATCCCCGACCACGCGGCGTGCCATCTCTACCAGCAGGACTGGGGCATCCCGGTCTCGGTGACGGCCGACGGCGACACGGTCCTGACGCTGGATCTGCGCGGACTCGACTGACCTGCCGGTCCGGGTCGCATCGAAGGGCACCGGCCGCGGCCGGTGCCCTTCGTGTGTCCGGCGCCCGCGGCTCGGCGCCGGAACGTAGCGCGAGGGGGCGCGGGGCGGGCGGTGCGTGCGGGTGTCCGGCACGGCGATGCCGACCCTGGCCGGAGCAGGAAATCCCCCCACGCCTCGCTGCCGCCGGAATATCTTCCCGGCAGGTCGGCTTGTCGCCTTCGGAGCCCGCGACGATCGATGCCTCCGCCGGCGGCCAGGACGTCCGCGGCAGGCAGGCATCCGCGGGCAGGACGCGACACGACGAGAAGGAGCGCAGGATGACGGCAGGGACGGCAGCAGCATCGCAGGGAGAGCGGACGGCACTCGTCGTGGGAGCGACCGGCATCGCCGGGTCCGCGCTCGTCGAGCAGCTTCTCGCCGAGGGATGGTCGGTGCTCGCACTGTCCCGCACAGCCGGCGCGGAACGCAGCGGCGTGCGCTGGCTGTCGGCGGACCTGACATCGGCCGAGTCCCTGTCCACCGCCCTCGCCCCCGTGGACCCCAGCCACGTGTTCTTCACGGCGTGGTCCCGGCGGGACACCGAGGAGGAGAACATCGCCGTGAACGCGGGCATGCTGCGCGACCTCCTGGCCGCCCTGCGCGGCAAGGACGTGGCCCACGTGGCCCTCATGACCGGCCTCAAGCACTACCTCGGTCCCTTCGAGGCCTACGCCGCCGGTGAGATGGCCGACACCCCGTTCCACGAGGAGGAGCCGCGGCTGCCCGTCGCGAACTTCTACTACGCGCAGGAGGACGAGCTGTTCGCGGCGGCCGCCGCGCAGGGCTTCACCTGGTCGGTCCACCGGTCGCACACCGTGATCGGCCACGCCGTCGGCAACGCGATGAACATGGGCCTGACCCTCGCGGCCCAGGCGGCGCTGTGCAGGGAGACGGGTGAGCCGTTCGTCTTCCCCGGCTCGGAGACCCAGTGGAACGGGCTGACGGACATGACGGACGCCGGCCTCCTCGCCGAGCACATGCTCTGGGCCGCGACGACGCCCGGAGCCGCCGACGAGGCCTACAACATCGTCAACGGGGACGTGTTCCGCTGGCGCTGGATGTGGCCCCGGCTCGCGGCCTACTTCGGCGTCGACTGGGAGGGGTATGCCGGGTCGCCACGGCCGCTCGAGCGGGCGATGGCGGGGCGCGAGGAGCAGTGGGCGGAGCTCGCGCGGCGCTACGGGCTCGCGGAGCCGCGCCTGGACCGCGTGGCATCGTGGTGGCACACGGACAGCGACCTGGGGCGCGACATCGAGGTGGTGACGGACATGGGCAAGAGCCGTGACGCCGGCTTCACCGGCTACCGGCGGACGCTCGACGCCTTCACCGCGCTCTTCGACCGGTACCGCGCCGAGAACCTCATCCCCTGACGCGGAGGAGAACCGCGCGGGCCGCCGAGGCTGTCCGCGCGGTTCTCCTAGTAGCGGACGACGGGTGTCACGGTGACCTCGTCCCCGATCACCCGGAGGTCGGCCTCGAAATCGAACGGGACGGACTCCGAGACGTCCCGGACCGCACCGGAGAAGAAGTCCCTCAGCTGCGTCTCGATACGCGCCGACCCGCGCAGCGGTGCCAGCGACCATCCGCCGTCGGTCGGTGTGATCGTCGCCGTCGGGTACTCCTCGATGGACCACGCGATCTCGCCCGCCAACCGCTCGTTCGTCGGATAGTTGAACGGGCAGTTGGTCGGCTGGAAGACCGTCTGGGCCGCGCAGTCATCCAGGAAGGCCCGCAGCCGGTCGTCCACGGCCGAGGTCAGTTCCGGCGTCGCCTCCGTCGCGAGCGCCAGCGGCGGAGGCGGGGCGTCCCGGCCCGTCACCGTCACCGAATGCGCCGGCGCCCGGAAGTACCGTCCCTCGTACACGGCGTCGACGACCGCGGGGTAGAAGGACGCGAGCGCGGCCCTGCCGTCGGGAAGGCCCACGTCCATGCCGTTCACCGCGGCTTCGACGCTGTTCAGGGCGGACACCTCGACCGTCGGCAGGACGGTCGGCTCGAACCGCCACACGTTGAAGAAGCCCCACTCCGTGCCCGTGCGCCGGAGCGGGAAGACCGTCGTCGACTCCGTGCCGTCCAGGGTGTAGGTCACCGGAACCTCGACGCGGTCCCCGCCCGTGTCGCGTGCCTCGCCCACCTCGACGTCGGCGAACGGAGCACTGGCCCTGCGGAGCGCGTCACCCTCGAGCAGGGCCGGATTCGAGCCCTCGGGTACTGACGCGTTGAGCAGGCCCAGTGCCTTGCCGCCGTCACCGTCGCGGAGTGCTTCGAGGTACAGGCCCACCTGGTGCTCCGGGCTGTAGAGCCGTCCGTTGAGGATCACGACGGCCGCGATGAAGGCTGCCGCGACGAGCATGAGGGCGAGCAGCCATGCTGCGACGACCTTCACTACGGGGCTGGTATGCACCTCTCAACGGTACCGGCTGCGCCGTTCAGCCGGGCAGGAAGCCCAGTGCGGCACCTCCGACGGCGAGCACGAGCCCGATCCCGGCGATGACCCGGGTGCCGCGGTAGGGCTCCTCGAGCGACCAGCGCGTGGGATTGCGGGCGTGGTAGAAGATGGTGACGTCCTCGCCCGGAGCGGGCGGTGGAGGAGCCGGCACGGAGCGGCGCCGCCGCATGCAGCTCGACCACAGGGCCTCGACGATCCTGTACCGGCTGTCGTGCCAGCGCAGGTACGGGTGGCCCTCGTGCTCGTACGTGACGGCCTGGGTCCTGGCCCACGAGCCGTAGACCAGCCGGATCACGAGTGCCGCGACGAGCAGCCCCACACCCAGGGCCGTGAGGGTGGAGCTCACGATCTCGGTCACGACCATCGGTGCGTCCTTCGGCGCCACAGGGCGTGCCATGGTCCTCAGGACCACGGGCGCCTGCGGCGCCTGGTCCCGAAGAGTCCGCGGGCCAGTTCCTTGCCGATCACCCCTGCAGCCCGGAGCGCGAGGTCGGCCATCTCGTCCCGGTCGGGCGCGCGCCCTGCCCACCGGTCCGTCCTCTGCGCACGACCCTGCCCGGAGCGCCGTCCGTCGCCCTCCCCGCGGCCGCCGCTCCCGTACCCGGTCCCGGGACCCGCGGGAGGCGAGGACGTACCGAGGATCTCGTCCTCGATGCGGCGGGCCTCCGCGTCGCGGTCCTCCCGTCGCGAGGCGACGCCCGTCCCGGCCGGGGGATCGGCGCGGGTGCCTGATCCGCCGTCGGCAGCGCCTCCGGGCGCATCCCGTGCTGCCAGTGTCTCGAAGGCCGAGTGCCGGTCGACGGACTCGCCGTACCTGGCGAGGAGCGGTGATGACGCGACGGCGGCCGGCACGGTGCCCTCGGGTGCGCGGCCCATGACCGATGCGGGGGAGCGCAGGCGCGTCCAGGCGACGGGGGTGGGAGCGCCGTGCTCGTTCAGCACGGTCACCACGGCCTCGCCGATGCCCGCGGAGGTGAGGACCTCCTCGAGGTCGTAGGGGCTCGTCGGGAAGGTCGACACCGTGGCACGCAGGGCCTTGGCGTCGTCGGGCGTGTAGGCGCGCAGGGCGTGCTGCACGCGGTTGGCCAGCTGGCCCAGGATCTCTCCCGGGAGGTCCCTGGGTGTCTGGGTGATGAAGAAGATGCCGACGCCCTTGGACCGGATGAGCCGCACGGTCGCCTGGATGGACTCA
Source organism: Arthrobacter sp. TmT3-37 (assembly GCF_054510835.1). Classification (NCBI taxonomy): domain Bacteria; kingdom Bacillati; phylum Actinomycetota; class Actinomycetes; order Micrococcales; family Micrococcaceae; genus Arthrobacter; species Arthrobacter sp. TmT3-37. Next base: position 161,735 of record NZ_JBTNDU010000004.1, read on the forward strand.
CGGAAGGCCTTCGAGGAACCGGTGAAGAGCAGGTGCGCCTCGTCGAGGAAGAACACGAGGCGGGGCTTGTCGACGTCGCCGACCTCCGGCAGCTCGGCGAACAGGTCCGCCAGCAGCCACATCAGGAACGTGGAGAAGAGCCGGGGTTTCTGCTGCACCGCGACGAGTTCGAGCGCCGTGATGATGCCGCGGCCGTCCGCGGCGGTGCGCAGCAGATCGGCGGTGTCGAACTCCGGTTCGCCGAAGAAGGCGTCCATGCCCTGCGCCTCGAGAGCGACCAGCTCGCGCAGGATCACCCCGGCCGTCGCCTTCGAGAGGCCGCCGAGCAGTTCGAGGGCCTCCTTGCCCTCGGCCGAGGTGAGGAAGCCGATGACGGCGCGCAGGTCGGCGAGGTCGTAGAGTTCGAGGCCGTTCCGGTCGGCGTAGTGGAACACCAGCTGCAGACTGGATTCCTGCGTCTCGTTGAGGTCCATCACACGGCTCAGGAGCAGCGGCCCGAACGAGGAGATCGTGGCACGGACCGGGATGCCGTTCCCGTCCGGGCCGAGCGAGAGGAATTCGACCGGGAAGGCGGCGGGAACCCAGTCCTGACCGACGCTCGTGGTGCGCTTCGCCAGCCGCTCCGAGGCGGTGCCCGGCGTGGCGAGACCCGTCAGGTCACCCTTGATGTCCGACAGGAAGACCGGGACGCCGTGCGCCGAGAGCTGTTCCGCGAGGACCTGCAGCGTCACGGTCTTGCCGGTACCCGTGGCACCGGCGATCAGCCCGTGGCGGTTCATCATGGCGAGGGGGAGCCGGACCTGGGCGCCGGTGTGCAGCGTCCCGTGCACGAGGGCCGCCCCGAGCTGGAGGGTCGGTCCCCCGAAGACGTATCCGGCAGTGATGTCGGCGACCTGGTCGGCGCCGTCGTGTTCGACCATAGGGTCAGACTACACAGCAGGGCCGGCACCCGATCCGGTGCCGGCCCTGCTGTGGTCGCGCCCGCCTGCGCGGGCTGGGAACGGTCCGGTCAGCCCGCGGTGTGTCGCCCGCCGGCCGCCGTCGCGCCCCCTGACGAGCCCGCCCCGGCCTTCACCGTGGTGTCCTCGCGCCGGCCGGGAGTGCCGTCGGCGGAACCGTTGCCGTCCCTGCGTCCGTCCGCCTGCTGCGCGGTCGCGATCTCCTCGGCGCGTTCCTCGGCCGCCTCCCGCGTCAGCTCGGCGCCGGCCTCGGCGTCGCGGGTGAGGTTCTCTCCCGACTCGGCATCGAACAGGTGCAGCTTGCGCGTGTCGAGCCAGATCTCCGCCTCCCGCCCGCCGCGGATGCGGCTCGCCGCGTCCAGGGTGACGACGACCTGCGGCCGCAGTTCGTCCGCGTCCATGTCCCGGGCCAGGCTGTCGAGCAGTTCCCTCATCTCCGGGGCCGGATCGAAGTTGATGTACCCGTACTGCTCGTTCCCGAGCCACTCCGTGTGGGTCAGCGTGGCCGTGAACGTGGACCCGTTCGACTTCTTGTGGTCCTCCACGAGCTTGGCGTCCTCGAAGAACTCCGGCCGGACGCCCACGAGCACGACCTTCTTGCCCGCCGCCTTCCGCGCCTTGTCCTCCGGGATCTCGAGGTCGCCGATGGCCGTCCTGAGCAGGTTGCCCTCGAGGGTCGCCGGCAGGAAGTTCATCGACGGAGAGCCGATGAAGCCGGCGACGAACAGGTTGACCGGCTGTTCGTACAGTTCACGCGGCGAGGCGATCTGCTGCAGTTCACCCTTCTTCAGCACGGCCACGCGGTCGCCGAGCGTCATGGCCTCCGTCTGGTCGTGCGTCACGTAGACCGACGTGACGCCCAGGCGCCGCTGCATCTGGGAGATCTCCGAGCGCATCTGGCCGCGGAGCTTCGCATCGAGGTTGGAGAGCGGCTCGTCGAAGAGGAAGGCGTCCGCCTGCCGCACGATCGCGCGTCCCATGGCGACGCGCTGCCGCTGGCCGCCGGAGAGGTTCGCCGGCTTGCGCTGCAGGTGGTCGGTGAGTTCGAGGGTCGCGGCCGCCTCGGTGACGAGCTTGTCGACCTGCTCGTCGGAATGCTTGCCCTTCGCCAGGCGCAGGGGGAACGCGATGTTCTCGTACACCGTGAGGTGCGGGTACAGCGCGTAGTTCTGGAACACCATCGCCAGGTTGCGGTCGCGGGGCGCCTTGTCGTTCACGCGCTGGCCGTCGATGAGGAGATCGCCGTCGGTGATGTCCTCGAGGCCCACGATCATGCGCAGCAGCGTGGACTTCCCGCAGCCCGAGGGGCCGACCAGGATGATGAACTCGCCGTCGGCAATATCGATGCTGACGTCGTTGACGGCGGGGAAGCCGTCGCCGTACTTCTTGACCAGGTGATTGAGGGTGATGGAAGCCATGGTGCGAAATCCTTTACTTGAACCGGGGGCGTTAGCCCTTGACGGCGCCGGAGGTCAGGCCCGAGACGATCTGGCGTTGGAAGAGCAGGACCAGGAGGACGATCGGGATGGTGACGATGATCGCCGCCGCGGAGATCGCCCCCGTCGGTGCCTCGAACTGCGATGCACCCGTGAAGAAGGCGAGGGCGGCGGGCACCGGCCTCGCCGCCTCGGTGGAGGTGAGCGAGATGCCGTACACGAAGTCGTTCCAGGCGATGAAGAACGCGATGATCGCGGTGGTGAAGACTCCCGGCGCTGCCAGGGGCACGATCGCCTTGCGGAACGCCTGCCACGTCGTCGCGCCGTCCACCTGTGCGGCCTGCTCGAGCTCCCACGGGATCTGCCGGAAGAAGGCGGCGAGGGTCCAGATGGAGATCGGGAGGGTCAGTGACAGGTACGGGATGATCAGGCCGAGCCACGTGTCGTAGAGCCCGATGGTGCGCCACAGGTTGAACAGCGGCGTCACGATCGAGATGACCGGGAAGATCGAGACCGCGAGCGCCGTGGTGAGGACCAGCTTCTTGCCCGGGAAGTCCAGCCTCGCGATCGCATAGGCGCACAGGGTGGCCAGGACGACGGCGATGAAGGTCGCGATCAGCGTGATGCCGATCGAGTTGCGCAGGGCCGAGAGGAACAGCCCCTGGGCGTCTCCCACCAGGATCTGCTCGTAGTTGGAGGTGGTGGCCCTGCCGGACGTCGGGAGGAACTTGCCGCTCGTGAGGTCGCTGGGGGCCTTGAACGACGTGGCGAGGATCGAGACCACGGGGAACAGCGCGTAGATCAGGACGAGGACCGTCACGATCGCCCAGAGGATCTTGCCCCGGGTACTGGTGTTCGTCATTACTTTCCTCCCTGCGATCCGGCGAGATCGACCTTGAACAGCTTGATCGCGATGAAGCAGATCAGCAGGACGCACAGGAACAGGAGGACGGAGACGGCAGAGCCGAGCCCGATCTCGAGCCGGCTGATCGATTGTCGGTAGGCGAGCAGCGACAGCACTTCCGTGCCGTACGCCCCGTTGGTCATGATGAACACGTTGTCGAAGATCCGGAAGGCGTCCAGCGCACGGAAGAGCACGGCGACCATGATCGCGGCCTTCATGTTGGGGATGATGACCTTGCGCATCTGCTCCCACCAGGTGGCTCCGTCGACCTTCGCCGCCTCGCTGAGTTCGTCGGGTACCTGCGCGAGGCCGGCGAGGAGGAGCAGCGAGATGAACGGGGTTGTCTTCCAGATCTCCGACGCCATGATGACGAAGAGGGCCGTGGGCCCCTGCGCGAACCAGTTCAGGTTCTCGTCGATGCCGGGAAGCCAGCCGAACCAGTTGTTGACGTACCCCGAGTTGATGTCGAACGCGTAGAACCACGCGAACGCGGAGACGACGGTGATGATGCCGTACGGCACGAGGATCGCCGTGCGCAGCAGACCGCGCACGGATTTCAGGGCCTTGTGCATCACGAGGGCGAGGGCGAAGCCGAGGACGAGTTCCACGATCACGGTGACGACGGTGATGAACACCGTGGTCCACAGGCCCGACCACCAGACCGGGTCGGAGAGGATCACGGCGTAGTTCCCGAGACCGATGAACTCGCGCTCGCCGGGGGCCGTGAGGCGGAAGCGGAACAGTGATTCGTAGATGGCCTGCAGGATCGGGTACAGCGTCACGAGCAGCATGATGACGAATGCCGGCCCGGCGAGGATCCAGCCGAGCCGACGCTCGGCACGCACGCGGTCGCTGTACTGCTTCTGGGGTTTCTTGGTCTTGCCGTTGCCCGTGCCGGTGTCGCGTTCGACGCGCGGGCCGGGCTCGGTGGACGACGCCGTCGTCGTCTTCGCTGGGATGGCGGAGGTCACAGGAGTTGCTCCCCTCGAAGGACCGATGTGATGAAGTCGCTCGACGTCTCCGGGGTGCTGTCCGGGTCGACGTCGGCGGGGGGCGCCCAGCGCTGCTGGATGCCGGTGGAGACCTCGTTGTAGAACGGGGTCTGCGGACGGGGTGCTGCTACCTGGAGGGAATCCCGGATGGTCTCGGCCATGGGGAAGGTCTCCTCGATCCGGGGGTCCTCGTAGGCCTCCGTGTTGGACGGCGGATTGCCGTTGGTCACGAAGTACTCCGCCTGGTTCTCCACGGAGACGATGCACTGGACCGCTTCGTACGCGAGGTCGGGGTTGTCGCTCTCGGCTCCGACGCCGAGATTGATACCGCCGAGCGGGGGCGCCGACTCCTGGTCCGCCGTCATGCGCGGGAAGATGCCCCAGCCGAGGTCGTCGACGACCGCCTGGTCCAGCGTGCCCGCCTCGACGGCGGCCGTGGTCGCCGGCCAGACGAACGGGTAGTTGACCATGAAGGAGCCGGAGTCGCCCTGGAAGGCGATGAGCGAGGCGTTCTCGTCCTGGGTGGGAAGCCCCGGGCCGCCCAGTCCGTCCTTGCCGATCGTGGAGATCACCTCGGCTGCAGCGACACCGGCGTCGGAGTCGAGGCCGAGCTCGATGGTGTCCGCCGTCGCCTCGGGGTCGACGATGATGGAGCCCCCCGCCGACTCGATCAGGGCGTTCACCCAGACCGTCATCGACTCCGCCTGCGCGCCCTGGACGCCCAGGGACTTGTCCTGGCTCTTCGCGGCCTCCATGATCTGCTCCCACGTGACGGGCTTGCTCATGTCCAGGCCGGCGGCCTCCGCCACCGACTTGCGGTACCAGAGGATCTGCGTGTTGGCCCAGAACGGGACGGTGACGAGTTCGTCCTTCCAGGTGGCCCCGGCGAGGGCACCCTCGACGACGTTCTCCGTCGTGCTCTCCGCGACCTCCTCGGGCACCGGCGCCAGGAAGCCCGGCTCGGCGAGTTCCGGGATGAAGGGGGGATCGAGGCTCATGATGTCGAGCGACGAATCCCCCGCGGCGAGGCGCCGTGCGAGCTGCTCCCGCTGGGAGGCGGCGTCGCTCGGCAGGAGCGAGGTCTCGATGCGGTAGCGCCCGCCCGATTCGTCGCTGCACTTCTGCGCTATTGCGGCCTGGCCCCCGTTGTCGGGGTTGATGTACCAGGTCAGGGAGTTGTCCGCCTGTGCCGGACCGCAGCCGCTCATGGCGAGTGTCCCCATGATCATGCTCACGACGACGGCGGCCTTCGGACGGCTCTTGCGTGTTCTTCGACTAGTCGGCATTCGTACCGAGCCTCCACATCCTCGTAGACAGCCCGGCTGACGGTTCGAGCGAATCGACAGCCTAAGCAAGCTTGCTTTTCGACCCTATGCCTTGCCGCCCCAAACCGCTAGGCAGTCTGCTGACCATCGCGCAAAAGGGCGTGCAGGACCGACGGGAGATGCCGGAGGTGCGAGGTGGTTCAGGCGGAGACGGCGGAGTTGTCCAGCGCGAAGGGCGGGCGCTCGAGGTCACCGGTGACCGCCTCGGCAGGATCGGAGCCGAGCTCGACGATCCGGTTGCCGGCGTCCACGTGCACGACGGTGGGGACGAAGGCACGCGCTTCCTCGGTGGTCATCTGCGCGTAGGTGATCAGGATGACGAGGTCGCCGCGCTGGACGAGGTGCGCCGCGGCGCCGTTGATGCCGAGGACGCCGGATCCCCGCTCGCCGGCGATGGTGTAGGTCTCGAGCCGCGCGCCGTTGGTGATGTCGACGATCGACACCAGCTCGCCGGGCAGGATGTCCGCGGCATCGAGCAGGTCCAGGTCCACCGTCACGGACCCGACGTAGTGCAGGTCGGCATGGGTGACCGTGGCGCGGTGGATCTTCGACTTGAACATTGTGCGATTCATCGCCTCAAGAATACGCCGGTCGGGCGCATGCCGCGGAGCGGCGGAAGGTGTCCTTGGGCACACCCGGAGCCCCGGGGACGGACCCCGCCGGGGGTCGAGAGCGGGCGACGGGAATCGAACCCGCGTATCGAGCTTGGGAAGCTAGCGCTCTACCATTGAGCTACGCCCGCACGGTTGGAACCGCTCCATCACCTTACAACAGTTCTTGCGGCTTCCCGGGACCGGCGTCGCCTGCGTGCTCGGGACCCCCGTCCGGACCCGCTGCGTCGGCTCCGTCAGCCGCCCCGGACGCTGCCCGGCCGGCCCGGGACCCCTCACGCTCTCCGGCCGTGACCGGTGCCCCGTCCGTAGTTGCGGCCGCGGGAGCGGCGCGCGCCTCAGCCCGGGCCCGCTCGATCAGTTCCCGCCAGGGCTCCTCGAGCCGGCTCTCCGGCACGTACACCTCCGTGTAGCCGATGGCGATCCGATAGGTGAAGCGGTCGCGCTGGGCGCCCGGCGCGGACCCGGCCGCCTGCGCGGCATCCCCGGCAGGAGGTCCCCCGGCGCGGGTACCGCCCTCCGGGCCGGCCGCACCCGCTTCCGCCTCCGCGAGCGGCAGCCAGCGTTCCTCGGCCTCGGTGCGGCTCACCTCGATGCTCCAGGTGCGGGTGAGCCCAGCGAAGCCGCCCGAGCGGGTGATCTCGATCCTCACGGCAGCACGCCGACCTGGGACCAGGCGCCGGTGACCGCTCCGGCCTCGGGACTGCCGGCGCCGAAACGCTTCTCCGCGGCGCCGACGGTGGCACGCGCGAAGGCCGGGAAGTCGCAGTCCGGTGGGATGGTGCCCCCGAGGACGGCGTCGTACCAGATGCGTCCGGCGCCCTCCCAGGCCCGTCCGCCGAGGGCGGTCGCCGCGAGGTAGAAGGCGTGGTTGGGGATCCCGGAGTTGATGTGCACGCCGCCGTTGTCCGACGTCGTCTCCACGTAGTCCGCCATGGTGGCGGGCTGCGGGTCCTTGCCGAGGACGTCGTCGTCGTACGCGGTGCCCGGTGCCCGCAGTGAGCGGAGCGCTTCCCCCTGCACCTGGGCGGTGAAGATGCCGGCTCCCACGAGCCAGGACGCGTCGGCCGCGTCCTGCCGCAGTTCCCGCTGCTCCACGAGGACACCGAACACGTCCGACAGCGACTCGTTGAGAGCGCCCGACTGGCCCTGGTACTCCAGGTTGGTCGAGTACTGCGTGAAGCCGTGGGTCAGTTCGTGGCTGATGACGGTCAGGGAGGCCGTGAAACGCCCGAAGATCTCGCCGTCGCCGTCGCCGAACACCATGCGCCCGCCGTCCCAGAACGCGTTGTCGTAGCCGGTGCCGTAGTGCACCGTGGCCTCGAGCGGCCTGCCGGCGCCGTCGATCGAGGACCGCCCGTACTCCTCGCTGAACAGCCGGTAGGTGGAGCCGAGGCCGTCGTAGGCCTCGTCCGCGGCGACGTCGCCCGTGGCGGGTGCGCCCTCGGCCCGCACGAGGTTCCCGGGGAGCTCTTCGCGGCCGCCCGCGTCGGAGATGCGCCGGGTCAGGGTCCCCACCACGGCGGCCCTCCGCACGGGGGCGCTGAGGGCTTCCGAGCGGACCTGCAGGACGGGGTCGAGCTCCAGCAGGGCGTGCCGCGCCGCCCGGGCGGCGACGGTGAGCCGTGGATCCTGAAGGGCCGCGAGGCGCGTGAGAAGGTGTGGTGGGACGATGCTGCAGTGCATTCGCTGCATGGGGCCTCCTTCGGGTTGGACCCAACCTAGACCCGCAGGCCGACAATCCTCGGCACGTAGGCTTGCGCCATGAGTGCAGAGCGGAACACGCGCAGCCTGGAGCAGGGCATCGAGCGGGATTTCTCGGACAAGATGAGCTACGGGTCGTACCTGGAGCTGGACCGGCTGCTCGACGCGCAGCATCCCGTGAGCTCGCCCGAACACCACGACGAGATGCTGTTCATCATCCAGCACCAGACCTCCGAGCTGTGGCTCAAGCTCGTGCTGCACGAACTCACGGCCGTGCGCCTGAAGCTGCAGAGGGACGACCTGAGGGCGGCGATGAAGGGGATCGCACGCATCAAGCACATCCAGCGCTCCCTGACGGAGCAGTGGTCGGTGCTGGCGACCCTCACGCCGTCCGAGTACGCGGAGTTCCGCGGCGACCTGGGGTCCTCGAGCGGCTTCCAGTCCTACCAGTACCGCGCCGTCGAGTTCCTGCTCGGCAACAAGAACGAGGCCATGCTCCAGGTGTTCGCGGCGGACCCCGCGGCCGAGGCCCTCCTCTCGGACCTCCTGGACCGGAGCAGCGTGTACGACGAGTTCATCGCGCTCCTGGCACGGCGCGGGTATGCGATCCCGGCAGACCTGCTCGGGCGGGACGTCCGGGTGGCGCACGAGTTCCATCCCGCGCTCGTCGCCGTCTACAAGGAGGTGTACGAGGACGCCGCGGGCCACTGGGACATCTACGAGGCCTGCGAGGAGCTCGTGGATCTCGAGGACAACTTCCAGCTGTGGCGCTTCCGCCACCTGAAGACCGTCGCGCGGACGATCGGATTCAAGCCCGGCACCGGGGGGTCGTCCGGCGTCGGGTTCCTCCAGCGGGCGCTCGAGCTGACTTTCTTTCCCGAGCTCTTCGCCGTCCGCACCGAGATCGGCCGCTGAAGGGCGCGGATCGGTGCTGGTAGTTTTGGACGGTGCTGATCTCCGACCGCGACATCCGAGCAGAACTGTCCGCCCAGAGGATCGTCCTCGAACCCTTCGATCCCGCGATGGTGCAGCCCTCCAGCGTCGATGTCCGCATCGACCGCTACTTCCGGCTCTTCGACAACCACAAGTACGCCCACATCGATCCAGCCGAGGACCAGCCGGACCTCACGCGCCTGGTCGAGGTCGGACCCGACGAGCCGTTCATCCTCCACCCGGGGGAGTTCGTGCTCGGGTCCACCTATGAGACCGTCACGCTTCCCGACGACATCGCGGCGCGGCTCGAGGGCAAGTCGTCGCTGGGCCGGCTCGGGCTCCTCACGCACTCGACGGCGGGCTTCATCGATCCCGGCTTCTCCGGGCACGTGACCCTGGAGCTCTCCAACATGGCGACCCTGCCCATCAAGCTGTGGCCCGGTTCGAAGATCGGCCAGCTGTGCTTCTTCAAGCTGACCTCGCCCGCCGAGCACCCCTACGGGTCGGGGGAGTACGGCAACCGCTACCAGGGACAGCGGGGCCCGACGGCGTCGCGCAGCCACCTCAACTTCCACCGCACGGGCATCTGAGCCCTCACGCCTCGGGCACGACGGCACGCACCACCCGGGCCGGCGGCCGGACGGGCAGCAGGACGAGGAGTCCCGCGAGCAGGACCACGAGGATCCCGATCACGCCGTACAGCTGCGAGCCGAACACCCCGATGCACAGGGCGAACAGCGTCGGGGCGAGGAAGCTCACCGCACGGCCCGTCGTGGCGTAGAGGCCGAACAGTTCGCCCTCGTCGCCGACCGGCGCCAGCCGCGCGAGGTAGGCCCGCGACGACGCCTGCGCCGGTCCGACGAACAGGGTCAGCAGCAGCCCGAAGACCCAGAAGGTCGTGTCGGAGGTCCAGTCCATGCCGAAGAAGGAATGCGTCTCGGTCCCGAGCAGGAGGATCGCCGTCCCGGCCACCAGCAGGCCCACCAGGGCGCCGATGATCACACGCTTCGGGCCGATGCGGTCGTCGAGGAAGCCGCCGATCACGGCGCCCGCCGCGGCGATGACGTTGGCGGCGATGGCGAAGACGATCACCATGCTCGCGGAGAACCCGAACGCACCGGCCGCCAGGATCCCGCCGAAGGTGAAGACCGCGGCGAGGCCGTCCCGGAAGATGGCACTGGCGAGCAGGAAGAAGATGGTGTGGGGGCTTTCCCGGTAGATGGCCTTCACGCGCCGCACCAGCAGACCGTAGGAGGCGAGGAACCCCAGCTGGGCGGCCCGGGCCCGGCGGGGGACCTCCGGCACGGCGAACATCACGGGCAGGGCGAACGCGGCGAACCACAGGGCCGAGAAGACGGCGACCAGCCGGATGTTCAGGCCGTCCTCGCTCGAGGCACCCGCCCAGTCGACGACCGGCTGGATGAACACCACGAGGACCACCACGAGTGCCACAATGCCGCCCACGTAGCCCATGGCCCACCCGAAACCGCTGACCCGGCCGATCGTCGACGGGGTCGAGATCTGGGTCAGCATCGCGTTGTAGTTGACGCCCGCGAACTCGAAGAAGATGTGGGCGGCGGCGATGAGCGCGACGCCGAGGACCAGCATCCCGGGGCTCGGGAACACGAAGAAGCACAGCGCGGTCAGCACGGCCACGATCAGGGTGTTCACGCCGAGCCACAGCTTGCGGCGCCCCCCGCTGTCCGAGCGCTGCCCGGTGACCGGAGCCAGGAGGGCGATCAGCAGGCCGGCGACCGCGAGGCCCCAGCCGAGCACCTGTGAGGCCCGTTCCTCACCGCCGAAGGCGTCCGACGTGAGGTACACCGTGAAGACGAACGTGGTCATGACGGCGTTGAAGGCCGCCGAGCCCCAGTCCCACGACGCCCAGGCGAGGACGGGCTTGCTGAAGATGCGGCCTGAGCCCACGGCCGGAAGGGGAGCAGGGGCCTCCGCGGGGGGCGGAACCTGCTGATGGGTACTCATACGGTGAATGCTAGCGCCGTATGATCCTGGTCACGCCCGCACCCGTCGAAGGCGCGCGGCGAGCCGGACCGGCCGGTATCCGTGGAAGGCCGCGCCCATTCGTTCGATAGACTGGGGAAAGCCCGACCGACCCCCAGTGGAAGATCGAGACTCCCATGATCCCCGTGCTGCTAGCGATGTTCGCGCTGGCACTCGGAGCGCCCTTCCTCTTCTCGCGGCTCGGCCGGTCGGCCTTCTTCATCCTCGCCGCCGCCCCTGCTGCCGGCTTCGCCTGGCTTCTGGTCCAGCTGCCGCAGGTCCTCGCGGCGGACCAGGGTGCGCCGAACGGCCGGCCCGGTGCGCCGCCGTCCGTGGTGATCCCGTGGATCCCCAGCCTGCAGCTCGAGCTCGCCTTCCGGCTCGATGCGCTCGCCGCCGTCCTGTGCATCCTGATCCTCGGCGTCGGAGCACTGGTCCTCTTCTACTGCGCGCGCTACTTCAAGAGTGACGACCCGGACGTCGGTGCCTTCGGCGCACAGTTGCTGGCCTTCGCCGCGTCCATGTTCGGGCTGGTCACCGCCGATGACCTGATCCTCATGTTCATCTTCTGGGAACTGACGACCATCCTGTCCTACCTGCTCATCGGCTATGCGCGCCAGCGACTGTCGGCCAGGCGTTCGGCGCTGCAGGCGCTCATCGTCACGACCTTCGGCGGACTGGCGATGCTGGTGGGCCTGGTGATGCTCGGGGAGGCGGCGGGCACCTACCGGATCTCCGAGATCCTCGCCGGGGCCCAGGCGCTCGCGGGGCGGGGGGCGCTGGTCGACATCGCGATCGCGCTGGTCCTCGTCGGCGCCATCACCAAGTCCGCGCTCGTCCCGTTCCATTTCTGGCTGCCGGGAGCGATGGCCGCGCCCACGCCCGTGAGTGCGTATCTCCATGCAGCGGCCATGGTGAAGGCCGGGGTCTTCCTCGTCGCGCGCTTCGCCCCGGGGTTCGGCGAGACCACCTTCTGGTATCCCGTGATCTTCGTCCTCGGGATGACCACGATGCTGCTCGGCGGGTGGCGCGCGCTGCGCCAGTTCGACCTCAAGCTCGTCCTGGCCTACGGAACCGTGAGCCAGCTCGGTTTCCTGACCATGGTGGTCGGGCTCGGCGGGCCCGACGGCGCGGTGGCCGGCCTCGGGCTGCTGCTGGCACACGGCTTCTTCAAGGCGACGCTCTTCCTGGTGGTCGGGATCATCGACCACCAGTCCGGGACGCGCGACCTCCGGGTGCTGTCCGGCGTCGGCGCCACGTCACCGGCGCTCTTCGCGGTCGCGCTGGTGGCGGCCGGATCGATGGCGGGCGTTCCGCCCCTGCTCGGGTTCGTGGCCAAGGAGTCCGTCCTCGAGGCCTTCGCGCACCGCGCCGAGGACGGTCCGGCCGGGACGCTCCTGCTGGGCGGGATCGTCCTCGGCTCGATCCTCACCTTCGCGTACAGCGCGCGGTTCGTGTGGGGTGCCTTCGCGCTGAAGCACGGCGAGCCGCAGACGCCGTTCAAGCGCGTCCGGATCTCCTTCCTGCTCGCGCCGGCCCTGCTCGCCGTCGCCTCGGTGCTGTTCGGGCTGTGGCCGGCACCCCTGGATGCCGCGATCCAGCCGTACGCCCGGCTGTTCCCGGACGGGGCCGCCACCCCGCACCTGGCCCTGTGGCACGGGTTCAACCTCCCGCTGCTGCTCTCGATGGTGACCATCGGTGCCGGCGTCGCGCTCTACCTGCTGCGGCGGCCCTTCGAGCGGCTGCAGGGCCGCCTGCCGGCCGTGCGGGAAGCGGAGGTGCTCTACCGTTCCCTGATCGGCGTCCTGGACGACGTCGCCGTCTGGATCACGGGGCGCACCCAGCGCGGCTCGCTGTCCTTCTACCTCTTCGTGATCCTGGCCACCGCCGTCGCCACACCGCTCGCGGCACTGATCCTGTTCGATGCCCCGCTGCCCTCGGACTTCCGGATCGCCGAATCGCCGGCCCAGGTCGTCGCGGCGGTCGTCATCCTCGGAGGGATCCTGGCGGCGCTGCGTTCCGACAAGCGGTTCATGGCCGTCCTGATGGTCGGCATCACCGGATACGGCATGGCGGTCATCTACGCCCTGCACGGCGCACCCGACCTCGCGCTCACCCAGATGCTCGTCGAGACGATCGTCCTGGTCGCATTCGTCCTCGCGCTGCGTTCGCTGCCGGCCCGCCTGTGGAACAGCAGCGGAAGCCGCCATCGCCTGCTCCGGGCGGGTCTCGGCATCGCGTTCGGCGGCATCATGGCCGTCATCGCGATGTCGGCCATGGCCTCCCGGAATGCCGCGCCCATCTCCCTCGCCTACCCGGAACTGGCGTACGGCGAGGGCGGCGGGGCGAACGCCGTCAACGTCCTGCTCGTCGACATCCGCGCCTGGGACACGCTCGGCGAGATCACCGTGCTCGCGATCGCCGCCACCGGCATCGCGAGCCTGATCTTCATCCGCGGACGCGGTGACCGGAGGCGACGCGCCGATGACGTCGAGGACGGGTCGGTCGACCGGGGCCAGGAGCCGCTGAACGCCGGGGGCCGGGAGTCCGCCGCCCGCCTGCTCGCGGCCCGCTTCGCCGATGTTCCGCGGGACCCCTGGCTCGTCGCGGGCAGGACCCTCGCGCCCGAGCGGCGGTCGATCATCTTCGAGGTCATCACGCGCCTGCTCTTCCACACGATCATCCTCCTGTCGATCTACCTCCTGGTCGCCGGCCACAACCTCCCGGGCGGCGGGTTCGCCGGCGGGCTCATGGCAGGGATCGCGCTCGCGGTCCGCTACCTCGCCGGTGGACGGTTCGAACTCGCGGAGGCCAGCCCGGTCAGCGCCGGCGCGTTGCTCGGCGTGGGGCTCGCGATCGTCTCGCTGACGGCCGCCGCCCCGCTCCTGTTCGGCGGAGCGGTCCTCGAGAGCTACATCCTGGAGTTCTGGCTGCCGGTCTTCGGCGACGTGAAGTTCGTGACCTCGACCGTCTTCGACATCGGCGTCTACATCATCGTCGTCGGTCTCGTCCTCGACGTCCTGCGCAGCCTCGGGTCGGAGATCGACGAGCGCAGCGAGACCGAGGGCCCGGTCGAGGAACACCCCGGCTCCGATGCCCTCGTCCCGCCCGCCGTGGAAGGAGCACAGCCATGACCGTCAACATCACCCTGATCGTGCTGATGGCCGCCTTCTTCGCCGCCGGGATCTACCTGCTGCTCGAACGGAGCCTGACCCGCGTGCTCCTGGGCTTGATCCTGATGGGCAACGGGGCCAACATCCTGATCCTCGCGATGAGCGGAGGCGGCGGGAAGTCCCCGCTCTACGTCGCGGGGACACCGGCCGAGGGGTATACGGACAGCCTGCCGCAGGCGCTGATCCTGACGGCGATCGTCATCACCTTCGCCGTGACGGCCTTCATGCTGGGCATCATCTACCGCTCGTGGGTGCTGGGTCGCGAGGACAGCGTCCAGGACGATCCCGAGGATCGCCGCGTCGCGGACCAGGACAGCTACGACTACGAGGACGACGCCGACATCGCTGCCGATACTTCCGAATTCTCCGACGACGAGGGCTCCGCGACCGTGCCCGACGGCGGGCCCGGGCCCGACGGGCCGACGGCCGGGGTCCGCCGATGATCGCCGCCGACCTCGCGCCCCTCGCCGTCGTCCTGCCGTTCCTCGGAGCGGCGGTCACCTTCATCCTCATCCGTCACTCCCGCGGTCAGCGGGCCGTGAGCATCACGACGCTCAGCGTCACCCTGTTCATCGAGGTCGTGATGCTCCTCGCCGCGCCCTCGGAGGGGACGCATGCGGTGAGGCTCGGCGGGTGGGAGCCACCCTTCGGCATCGTGCTCGTGGTGGACCAGTTCTCCGCCCTGATGCTCGTGGTGTCGTCCGCCGTCAGTCTCTCGGTGCTCATCTACGCCACGGGCCAGGGGATGTCCGAGGGCGACGAGGACGGACCGGTGTCGATCTTCCACCCCACCTACCTGATCCTCGTGGCCGGGGTGTCCAACGCGTTCCTCACCGGTGACCTCTTCAACCTGTACGTGGGGTTCGAGATCCTCCTCACCGCGAGTTACGTCCTGATGACCCTGGGCGGCACGGCGCCGCGCATCCGCGCCGGGGTGACGTACGTCGTCGTCAGCGTGGTGTCATCGATGCTCTTCCTGATCGCCATCGCGATGATCTACGGGGCGACCGGCACGATCACCATGGCGGACCTCGCCGTGAAACTGGAGGCCGTGGACCCGGCGACGCAGATGGTGCTCCACCTCATGCTGCTCGTGGCGTTCGGCATCAAGGCCGCGGTCTTCCCGCTCTCCTTCTGGCTCCCGGACTCCTACCCCACCGCGCCGGCACCCGTGACCGCCGTGTTCGCCGGCCTGCTGACCAAGGTGGGCGTCTATGCCATGGTCCGCGTCGAGACCCTGCTCTTCCCGGGCGACCGCATCAACTCCCTCCTGATGGTGGTCGCGCTGCTGACCATGGTGGTGGGGATCCTCGGAGCGCTGGCCCAGGCGGAGATCAAGAGGCTCCTGTCCTTCACGCTCGTCAGCCATATCGGGTACATGGTCTTCGGGCTCGCCATCTCGACGCGGGTGGGCCTCGGAGCGGCGGTCTACTACGTGGCGCACCACATCACGGTGCAGACGAGCCTCTTCCTCGTCACGGGCCTGATCGAGCGCCGGGGCGGGACGGCCAACGTGGACCGGCTCGGCGGGCTGGCGAAGCTGTCACCGCTCCTCGGGATCCTCTTCTTCCTCCCGGCCATGAACCTCGCCGGCATCCCGCCGTTCTCCGGTTTCCTCGGCAAGCTCGGACTCATCCAGGCGGGAGTGGCCCTCGGGACCCCCCTGGCGTACGTGCTGGTGGCCGGCGGAGTGCTCACCAGCCTGCTGACGCTCCTGGTCATGGCGCGGGTCTGGAACAGGGCGTTCTGGCGCAGCCCGGCCGACGCGGAGGACCCGGATCCGATCCTGCTCGCCAGCAAGGCCGACGGCTCCAGCGTGGGTACCTCCCGCCATGTGACGGGCGAGGACACGGGACGGTTCGCGGGCAAGGACCCCGTGACGCTGCTCCCGGGCACCATGACCGGTCCCACGATCGGGCTCGTGGCACTCGGGCTCGCCCTCACGTTCCTGGCAGGGCCGCTGTTCACGCTCAGCGACGACGCGGCCTCCGAGATGCTCGAGCGCACACCCTACATCGAGGCCGTCCTCGGGCCGGGGGCGGACGGATGAGCCGCCAGCGCATCCCCCTCATCACCGAGCTCCCGCTCGTCGTCTGGCTCGTCCTCGTCTGGGGGGCGCTCTGGCAGGACTTCGGTCCCGGGAACCTCGTCTTCGGGGCGATCATCGCGTACGGGATCGTCAACTTCTTCTACCTGCCCCCGGTGGAGCTGACGGGCCGCTTCAACGTGCTCTGGCTCCTGCCGTTCATCGGCCGGTTCCTCCTCCAGCTCGTGTTCGCGAGCGTGCAGGTGTTCTGGCTCGCCATCCGCAAGGGGCCGTCCCTCCGGAATGCGGTCGTGGCCGTGGAGCTCCGGAGCCACTCGGACTTCCTCGTCACGGCGACCGGTCACGCGATCTCGCTCATCCCCGGGTCCCTCGTCCTCGAGGTGGACCGCTCCACCTCGACGCTCTACCTGCACTGCCTCGACGTCGAGACGGAACAGCATGCGGAGGCGGTGCGTGCCGAGGTCCTCGCGACGGAGGCATGGCTCATCCGCATCATGGGGAGCCGGGCCGATCTCGCCGCGCTCCGGTCCGAGGAGGCACGGCGATGACGGCGGTCATATATGTTGTCGGCGGAATACTCTCCGTCGCGGCCGTCCTGGCCGTGTACCGGGCGGTCCGCGGTCCGTCGATCCTCGACCGGGTCCTCGCCCTCGACGTCATCGTCGCGATCATCGGCGCGGCGTTGGTGCTGAACATGGTGGTGAACCAGCATCTCGACAACCTGGTCCTGCTCGTCGCGGTCTCGCTGATCGGGTTCATCGGGTCCGTCACGGTGGCGCGGTTCGTCACGGACAGGAAGTAGCGCCATGGTCGACGTCGTCGTGTCCGTCCTCCTGATCGGCGGAGCCCTCATGTCCCTGGCCGCGGGAATCGGCCTCGTGCGCTTCCCGGACCTGCTCTCGCGGATGCACGCAGCCACCAAGCCGCAGGTCCTCGGTCTCCTGCTCTTCCTGCTGGCGCTCGCGGTCGACTCCGGGAGCTGGGCCCTGGTCCCGCTCCTCGTGCTGTGCTGGGTGTTCCAGCTGCTCACGAGCCCGGTGTCCGCGCACATGGTCGGCCGGGCGGGCTACCGCACGCGGCACCTCCGGCGCGACCTCCTCACGCTCGACGAGCTCGACGACGTCGTGGCGCATGCTGCGGGGGACCGGGCGCACCCCGGGTCCCGCCGCTCACCGGACGCACCCGTCGAACGGGACGACGACGCTTCCTGAGCAGCCGGGACGGGCTGCCCGGTGTCCGGTCGTCCCGCCGGACCGATACCTCCGGCACCCGGAGGCCCCGGACCGATACCTACGGCGCCCGGAGCGCCGCCCGGTGGCGATGCTTCGGTACCGGAAGGTAAGGTTGCTTCATATCGACGGGTCGACACGACAGTGCAGGGTGGTGGAATGGACGAGCAGCGGAACGCCGTGGTCATCGAGGACGACGCCGACATCCGCCAGCTCCTCGTGATCGTCCTGTCCTCACGGGGTTTCACGGTGCACGAGGCCGTGACCGGCGCCGAGGGGGAGCGCCTCGTGGAGACCGTCGACCCGCAGCTCGTCACACTCGATCTGAACCTCCCGGACTCGGACGGCATCGATGTCTGCGCCCACCTCAGGGTCGGGTCGGACGCCCACATCCTCACGATCTCCGCGCGGCCTCCACAGCTCACGGAGGAGCAGTGCCTGGCCGCAGGGTCGAACCACTTCATGGCCAAGCCCTTCAGCCCACGGCTCCTCGGCGCGTACCTCGACGGTGTCTTCCCCCGGGCGAGCGCCGCCTGACCGGACGTCCCGGGCCCGCGTCGGGGCTTCGGCGGAGGACCCCCCCGCCGGGACGTCGGTCGACCACGGCTGCGTCCCGCTCCCGCAGGATGTCAGGACATGCGGGCCCGCCAGTCCTCGGGCACACGCCCTGCCGGTCCGGGCACCGGCTGGTCCGAGGGGTGGCTGGTCGGCGCGGCGAGCGGGCGGCCCTCGACGAACTCCTGGACGCGGTAGTCCCAGAACCAGTCCTCACCCGGTTCGAAGGACATGACCACCGGATGCAGGGTGTCGGCGGCATGCGCGGAGGCGTGCCGGCCGGGTGAGCTGTCACAGCAGCCCACATGCCCGCAGGCGGCGCAGCGGCGGAGGTGGACCCACCAGCCGCCCGAGTCCCCGCATTCCTTGCAGCCGGTACCCGAGGGGTGTGCGCCGGTGTCGATGGCGTCCGTCATGGCCGTCTCCTGTCGTGGGGTCGTGCCGGGGGAAAGCCGCCGGGTGCGCCGAAGGCCCCGGCGGCGTCGTCCGGACGCGCTGCCGCGGCCACGAATCCGTCCGGACGCACGAGGTAGAGCATGCCGGGCCGGAGCGGGGTCGCCCCGACCGTGGGGAAGACGTGGAGGGGCAGGTCGAGGTCCTCCGCGGCGGCGCGCGCCCGCCGTACCGCGGTGTCGTCCGGCGCGTACAGATGCAGCTGCCAGGCAGCGGTGCGCAGCGCATCGAAGTTCGACCCGGTCCAGTGCAGGCGCCGCCCCACGACGGCGTCCCGTCGTCCGGGCCGGTTCCCTCCGTCCATCCGGTAGTGGATGCGGATCTGGCCGAGGTAGCCCGCGAGGCGCCGTCCGACCGGCAGGCGGGGGAGGAGTGCCACGCCGAGGGGCAGGACGATCCGCGGTGCGTACCTCCGCACGAGCCCCACCGCTGCCGAGCGGGACGTGACGCCGCGGAACACGAGGTCCGTGGTCTTCAGGAGACGCACGGCCACGGGCCGGCGCTCGGTCTCGTAGCGGTCGAGGAGCGTGGCGGGCGCGCGCCCGGAGATGACGTCGTCGAGCTTGAAGGCGAGGTTGTGGGCGTCCTGCAGTCCCGTGTTCATGCCCTGCGCGCCGACAGGGGAATGGACGTGGGCCGCATCGCCGGCGAGGAGCACGGCGCCGATGCGGAAGCGCGCGGCGATCCTGTGGTGGACGCGGTAGGTGGAGAACCAGCGGGAGTCCTCGTAGGTGACCCCGAACGTCTCCGCCATCCGCCGCCGGGCGAAGGCCTCGGTGATGGCGGCCGCATCGTCGCCGGCGACTCCGATGAGCCGCTGGCCGTTCCTGCCGCCGTGCGACCGCATGGGGAAGGCGAGGAGGAACTCGGCGGCACCCTGGCGGATGTTGACGGAGGCGGGGGCGAGTCCGCTGACGCCGAGCGCATCCACGAGGTAGAAGGTCTGCCTGCTGGTGGTGCCCTCGAACGCCGTACCGGTCGAGGTGCGGACGGTCGACGACGCCCCGTCGCACCCGACGGCGAAGCGCGCCCGGAGGGGCGAGGAGCCGCCGGGCCCGTCGACGACGGCGAGGACGCCGCCGTCCACCTGCTGCAGCGACGAGACCCGGTGCCTCCACCGGACGGACCCTCCGATCGCGCCGAGGTTGTCGGCGAGGATGCGCTCGTTGGCGCTCTGCTCCAGGATGTACATCCCGGGGTAGGGCGTGAGTCCGCGCCCCAGCCCTGTCAGCGGGATGGGCGCGAACGATCGGCGCTCGAAACCCTGCCGCAGGGATGCGGCACGGACGGCCTCCGCGAGCACGCGGTCGACGACGCCGAGCTGGTCGTAGATCTCCATGGACCGCGAATGGACGCCCAGGGCCCTGGACTCCCGCGTGGGGCCGTCCTTGCCGTCGAGCAGCGCGACGTCGAGGCCCAGCGTCACCAGCCAGTTCGCCAGCATCAGGCCGGTGGGGCCCGCGCCGACCACGAGGACGTCCACGGCCTCCCGGCCGGTCCCGTCCTCCGCCGTGGTCATCGCCCGGACCGCCGGTTCAGCGGTCGAGCGTCGTGCAGACGCAGGCCCGGTTGCCCTCTGCATCGGCCAGGACGGTGAACGACGGCGCTGCGGCGTCGTCGACCACGGTGCCCCCGGCGGCGACCGCTGCGGCGATACGTGCTTCCGCCGCGTCGTGCGGTACCCAGACGTCGAGGTGGAAGCGCTGCCGCGGTGTCTCGTGCGCCCCGGTGTGCTGGAACCAGAGCAGGGGCACGCGCCCGGTCGGGTCGACGACGTCGTCCCCGGCCACGGCGTGTGCATCGCCGGTCAGCAGGGCGGCCCAGAACGGGCCGATGGCCGCCGGGTCGGCGGTGTCGAGGGCGAGTTCGACGACGGTGGGCGCTGCAGGATCGGCACTGATGCCCCGCCGTCCCGCCAGGTCGCTGATCCGCCGGGCGAGGTCGACATCGCGTCCCGTCACGCCGGAGGCGTCGTGGCTGACGAGTGTCAGATCGACATGGGGGTAGGCCAGGGCGATGTCCGGATGATGGCCGGCCGCCTCCGCCAGTTCACCGACCCCCGAGACGAAGGCCAGGCCGGTGGTGAAGTCCCCGGTCAGGAACCGGGCGTGCAGGGCCTGCGGCAGCTTCCGCCAGTCATCGAGGCCGGCGTCGAGGATCTCCTGCGTGCTGAGGATGGTCATGCCGCCAGTATGTCGCGGGCGCGCGGGGAGGGGAAGAGAAGGTCCCGGACCCCTGCCGGACACCTTCGGGAGGCATCCGGCAGCGGTCCGACCGGGCACCGGGCCCGGTGTCGATCGGGTACCTGCCGATCGGGTACCTAGAGTGCCCCGCCCGTCGTCCGGTTCTTGTCGAGGAGCGGATCGTCCAGGACGTCGGCGGTCCTGCCGGGCTCACCGGCTCCTGTTCCCGACCCCTCGGTGGAGACGCCCTCGTCGACCGGAACGAGCGTCTCCGCGCCGTGGGGCGAGAGGCCGTCGTCCGCGCCGGTGTACACCTCCGCGGCGCCGCCGTCCGCGGGCGTGATGGTGGCATCGGGCGTGGTGTCCCCGGTCGGTGCCTGGCTCTTCTTCCCGGCGGCGACACCGGCGGCCGCTGCGGCAGCTGCCAGGCCGATACCGGCTGCGACCTTGCCGGAGATCCCGGCCTTGCCGCTGTCACCACGGGACGCGGCGGCAGCCTCCACACCGGGCTCTCCGGCAACCGTGCCGGAGCCCACCGATCCGCGCCAGGCTCCGGTGGCATAGCCTTCGTCCTCGATGAACGCCTTGAACCGTTCCAGGTCGCCCTCGGCCTGGTTCTCCACGACGTTGAGCTTGTCGCCGATCTTCTCGACCAGGCCCTCGGGCTCGTACTCGAGCACCAGGTGGACCTGGGTCTGCCCGCCCCCGACGTCCTCGAACGACACCGAACCGGCATTCGTCGCGCCCTCGGTCGCGGCCCACGACACCCTGGCGTCCGGCACCTGCTCGAGGATCCTCGCTTCCCACTGCCGGCGGATCCCGCCGATCTCCACCACCCAGTTCAGGCGCTCCTCGTCGAGCTGCGTGACGGATCTGACGCCGCCCATGAAGTGGGGGAACTCCTCGAACTGAGTCCACTGGTTGTAGGCCACGCTGAGGGGTACGTTGACGAGAATCCGCTTTTCGACCTTCGTGCTCATGGCATCTCCTTCGGTTGGTCCGTGACATGACAGACAGGGATGACTGCCCATCCCAATTCATAAGCACGCTTAGCGTAACGTCAGAGCCCGCGGATTGGCGAGGCCCGGGGGCTGGAGAGCAGCCGGCGTCGCGCTGGTCGCACGCGTCGGACGGGATCATGCAATCAGCGAGAATCGCAACGATCGGCGCTGTGGGAAGCTAGTACTATCTGATGATGCTGAAACCCTCGACGTCGGCGTCGGTCCCGTCCGGGCTCTTTCGCGTCCCGTTCGCCGTTGCGGCCTCCTTCACCGTCCTCACCATCGGGACGGCCGTGGGCTTCGGACTGCCCCTGCGCGACCCGGACGGCTTCCTGGGTCCCAGCTATGTCCGCCTCCCCGCGATCCTGGCGCTGATGGTCCTCGCCGACGTCGCCCCACGGACGCTGCTGAGGCGGCCTTCCGTCCGCACCATCCATCGAGTCGCGGCGATCGAGTTCCATCGCCGCTGGCCCGTGTCACGGCTCGTGGTGACAGCCATGGGGCTGCTCACGTTCTACCTCGCGTACGTCTCGTACCGGAACATGAAAAGCTTCCTGCCGTTCGTCCGCGATCGGGTGGCGGATCCCCTCCTGCAGGCGAGCGACCGGTGGCTCACGGGCGGGCACCACCCGGGCGACGTGCTGCAGCAGATCCTCGGGACCGGGGTCAGCGCACATGTCCTGTCGAGTGTGTACGTGTCCTATCTGATCTTCGTCCCGATGTCCGTCGCTGCGGCCCTCGTCTGGTCCCGGCAGCTGTCGCAGGGCGCGTGGTACGTCGCCGCGCTGTCGTTCAACTGGATCCTCGGTGCGGCGAGCTACTACGCGATTCCCTCCCTCGGCCCGATCTTCGTCGAGCGGACCCACTTCACGGACCTGCCCCGCACGGCCGTCACGGATCTCGGGGAATCCCTGTACCGGAGCCGGGTGCGCGTCCTCGCCGATCCGCACGCCACGCAGTCGGTCCACGGCATCGCGGCCTTCGCCTCACTCCACGTCTCCGTGGTCTTCACCGCGGCCCTGGTGGCGCACCTGATCCGCCTGCCGGTCGTCCTGCGGGCGATCCTCTGGACGTACCTCCTGCTCACCGCCCTCGCCACCGTCTACTTCGGGTGGCACTACCTCGTCGACGTGATCGCCGGCTTCGCCCTGGGCGCGGTCGCGACGTGGCTGGCGTGGCAGGCGACCCGACCGCGCAGGCTCCTCCGCGACCTCCCGGTCGTCGAGGAGACGAAGGTACCCGCCTGAGGCCTCCGTCGCGCTCGCGGCCTCGAAGCACCCCTCGGGCGTGCGGCCGGCCGCAGGACGGACCCTCCGCGGGAGGCCGGAATTTGACTCCCGGTTCCGCACGGTTCAGGGTTTTATGTCAGTCCCAGTCCTCCACCCACGCGATCGCCGCGGCATCCCTGCATGCCCGCGGCCGCGGAAGGAACATCCACCCCATGCAGAACTCCGCATCCTCGGCGCCGCCCTCCACCCAGCACGCCGCTGGAGACTCCAGCCGGCCGCCCCACCTCACCCGGGCGCTGAGCAACCGCCACATCCAGCTGCTGGCCATCGGTGGTGCCATCGGCACGGGCCTCTTCATGGGCTCCGGCAAGACCATCTCCCTCGCCGGGCCCTCGGTCATCTTCGTGTACATGATCATCGGCTTCATGCTGTTCTTCGTCATGCGCGCCATGGGCGAGATCCTGCTCTCGAACCTCGAGTACAAGTCCTTCAGCGATTTCGCCGGTGACCTCCTGGGCCCGTGGGCCGGTTTCTTCACCGGCTGGTCCTACTGGTTCTTCTGGGTGGTCACGGGTGTCGCCGACATCGTCGCCATCGCCGGCTACGTCGACATCCTCGCCCCCGGCACCCCGCTCTGGATCCCGGCACTGGCCACGCCCGTGGTGCTCCTGCTCCTGAACCTGCCCACCGTGAAGGCCTTCGGTGAGGCCGAGTTCTGGTTCGCGATCATCAAGGTCGTGGCGATCCTCGCGCTGATCGGGACCGGCATCGTCATGATCGCCACCCGCTTCACCTCACCGGGCGGCTCGGTCGCGGACCTCGCGAACATCTGGAACGACGGCGGCATGTTCCCGCACGGACTCTTCGGCTTCATCCTCGGCTTCCAGATCGCCATCTTCGCCTTCGCCGGTATCGAGCTGGTCGGCACCGCCGCCGCGGAGACCAAGGACCCCGAGAAGACGCTGCCCCGTGCCGTGAACTCCATCCCCATCCGTGTACTGCTCTTCTACGTGGGAGCCCTCACGGTGATCATGGCGGTCAACCCCTGGCGGACCATCGATGCAGCGAACAGCCCGTTCATCGGCATGTTCACCCTGGCGGGCCTCGGGGTCGCCGCCGTCGTCGTCAACCTCGTGGTGCTCACCTCGGCGGCATCCAGCGCCAACTCGGGCATCTACTCGACCTCGCGCATGGTCTACGGCCTCGCGCAGGACGGCAACGCCCCGACGTCCTTCGGGAAGCTCAGCCCACGCAAGGTGCCGCAGAACGCGCTGCTGTTCTCCTGCATCTTCCTGCTCGCCGGCCTGATCCTGCTGTACTCGGGCGACTCCGTGATCGGCGCCTTCACCGTCGTCACCTCGGTGGCCTCGGTGCTGACCATGTTCGTGTGGTCCATGATCCTGCTCAGCTACCTGGCGTTCCGGCGCCGCCGGCCCGAACTGCACGAGCGCTCGACGTTCAAGATGCCGGGTTCGGCCTTCATGCCGTACGTGGTCCTGGCCTTCTTCCTGTTCATGCTCTTCGCGCTGGCACAAGCCGAGGACACCCGGCTGGCCCTGGTCGTGACACCGCTGTGGTTCATCCTGCTGGGTGCTGCCTGGTACCTGAACCGCAGGACACCGCTGCAGCAGGCCCGCATCGAGGAGCACAAGGCGACACTGCGGTCCGAGCGCTCCGCCGCTGCAGCCCGCTAGTCCCGCTCCATCCGATACGTGAGGACCGTCCCGCAGGGGGCGGTCCTTCGTCGTCCCGGGGTGTGCACAAGGGGGGATGTCATACTGCTGGGATGGCCAAGAACAGGATCCTCCGCGGCCGTGGCGTCCTCGCAGCCCGTCTCGACGACGACCTGAAGGAGCGGCTGCGCGCCGCCGTGGTCGATCCCCACCTCCTCCTCGCGGGCAAGGCCGCCCTCGCGGCCGCCCTTGCCTGGACCTTCGCGCTCGCCATCCCGGGAGAGGCCTCCCGGTATCCGTACTATGCTCCGCTGGGCGCCCTGCTGGCGATGTACCCGACGGTCGCGGGAACGCTCAAGTCAGGTCTGCAGACGGTCGCCGGACTCACGATCGGGATCGTCCTGGCTCACATCGCGGTCTGGGCGGGAGACCCCAACTGGCTGACGATCGCCTTCGTCGTCGGAGCGGGCGTGCTTCTCGCCGGCCCCCTGAAGAGGACTGCGGGCGGCGGCTCGGGGATCGCGTCCGCCGGGCTGTTCGTCCTGGTCATCGGCAACGAGAACCTGGGGTACTCGCTGGGCTACTTCGTGCAGACCGTCGTGGGCGTGGGCGTGGGCGTCGCCGTCAGCGCGCTGATCCTGCCGCCGCTCAACCTGAACGACGCGGTGGGGCAGATGAGCCGGCTCCGCAGGACGGCTGCACGTCAGCTCCAGGAGATGGGCGAGGCCCTGCAGGAGGACTGGCCGGCGGACGACCCGCGCTGGCCCGAACGGCGGGACGACCTCACCGCCACGGCACGGAATGCCCGCGAGGCCCTGCAGTTCGCGGACGAGAGCAGGAAGGGCAATCTCCGGCGGCGCTTCCACCCGCACGACGCCCGCCGCGACCACCGGCACGTCGAGGTCCTCGAGACCGTGGCGATCCACACGCTGAACATCACCAACATGCTGCAGGACGCGCTCCATGGGACCTCCCGTGAGCACCCCCTGCCCGCCGCGGTCCGGCCGCCCCTGCAGCAGGCGTTCACCGCCGTCGGCGACGTCCTGGACCTGTGGACGGTGGAGGACCTCGACGCCGAGGCGCTGCAGGTCGCCGAGCGGAGCCTGAAGGACCTCGAGATCAGCGCGTACGAGACCTCGTCGAAGGAGGTCCCCTTCGGTGCTGCGGCCGCGATCGGCATGAACCTGCACCGCATTCTGCAGACGGTCGCACAGGAGCAGCGGACCGACGGGGCCGACTGAACCCGGGAACGACGAGGGGCACCCCGGAGGGTGCCCCTCGATCCCCACGGGGCTGCTCAGGTCAGGTCGCGGCTCTTCGCGAACCGGTCGATGGCCTTCTGCGTGGAACGGTTCGTCAGCACCTGGATGGTGGTGCTGACCGCACCCGAGATGATCGCGAAGACGAGGGCCGAGCGCAGCGTGTTCTCCAGGCCGTCCTTGCTCTTCGGCGGCGCTTCGCCCGTGATCCTCTCCCAGAGGAAGTCGACGAGCTTGGTCCCCACATAGCCGGCGCCGACACTCATTCCTGCGCCGAGCAGCTTGAACAGTACGTTCATGGTCTCTCCTTCTTGTCCGATACTCCTGCGCCTAGCCTAGCGGCGGTGCGTACCCCGCCGCAGGGACGATCCGGCCCGCAAGCGGTTCCGGAGGTGCGGGGCCGAGCCCGGCGTCGCGGTCCACCGGTGTAGGATCGGTAGCGCTCAACCAACAAGCGACAGGGGAGCGCCGATCCGCAGCATGCTGCGGGGACGGGCGCTGAGAGTGCGGACCGCCGCAGACCCTCGAACCTGATCCGGCTAGTACCGGCGAAGGGAGTCGAGTTCTCAGAGTGCACGGCGCTGCTCCGGCGGCCCCGGCACTATCCCCTCCTGTACCTCAGGAGGATTCACCATGGCATCATCCACCGCCCTCAAGACCACCTCCGGGCGCACCCGCCAGTGGCGCGTCGTCGACATCGTGGTGGCCTCGGTCATCGCCGTCGCCGTCGGCGTCCTGTTCTTCGCCTGGTCCGCGGGATACTCCGGCATCAGCCTGCTGACGGCCGGTTTCCCGCCCCTGGCGGGCCTCTACTCCGGGGGCTGGCTGATCGCCGGCGTCCTCGGGGGACTGATCATCCGCAAGCCCGGTGCCGCCCTCTACTGCGAGATGCTCGCGGCGGCTGTGTCCGCCCTGATCGGCACGCAGTGGGGCGTGGGCGTCCTCGTCTCCGGAGCGATCCAGGGAGCCGGCGCCGAACTGGTCTTCCTGCTCTTCCTGTACCGGAAGTGGAACCTGCCGGTCGCGTTGCTGGCCGGCCTCGGCGCGGGCCTCGCCCTCGCGATCAGCGAGAACATCCTCTACAACGCGCTCTGGACCTTCGAGTTCAAGCTCCTCTACACCGTGTTCGCGGCCATCTCCGGCGTCGTCATCGCGGGCCTGCTCTCGTGGCTGGCCATGCGGGGCCTCGCGAGGACGGGTGCGCTGTCCTCCTTCGCCGCGGGCCGCTCGGCGGACGTGTGACGGCAGCACACCCACCGGCCGCGGGGGCCGTGCAGGTCAGCGCCCG
Source organism: Arthrobacter sp. TmT3-37 (assembly GCF_054510835.1). Taxonomy (NCBI): domain Bacteria; kingdom Bacillati; phylum Actinomycetota; class Actinomycetes; order Micrococcales; family Micrococcaceae; genus Arthrobacter; species Arthrobacter sp. TmT3-37. The sequence continues at coordinate 188,690 of NZ_JBTNDU010000004.1, forward strand.
CGGCTGGGGCTGGCGCCACGCGGGCCGGAAGGCCTTCGCGGCACGCCACCTCGACCTCGACATCGGGCCGGGAGAGCGCGTGCTGCTCCTCGGGGCGTCCGGGGCGGGCAAGTCGACCGTGCTGCACGGACTCGCCGGGGTGCTCGGCGCGCAGGACGAGGGCGAACAGGAGGGCGGACTCCTGCTCGACGGCGTCCCCCCGGCCGCGGCGCGGGGGAGGGCTGGGCTGGTGCTCCAGGACCCCGAGACGCAGGTGGTGCTCGCCCGCGTCGGCGACGAGGTGGCCTTCGCCGCCGAGAACCTCGCCGTGCCCCGCGAGGAGATCTGGCAGCGCGTCGGCAGGGCGCTCGACGACGTCGGCCTCGACCTCCCGCTCGACCACCCCACCACCGCGCTGTCCGGGGGGCAGAAGCAGCGCCTCGCGCTCGCGTCCGTCCTCGCGATGGAGCCCGGGCTGCTCCTGCTCGACGAACCCACCGCGAACCTCGACCCCGACGGCGTCCTCGAGGTGCGGGACGCCGTCGTCCGCGTCCTGGAGCGCACCGGTGCCACGCTCGTCGTCGTCGAGCACCGCGTGGCGGTCTGGGCCGATGTGGTGGACCGCGTGATCGTGCTCGACGCCGGGGGAGGCGTCCTCGCCGACGGTTCCCCCGCGGACATCCTGGGGCACGAGGCCACGCGTGCCGGGCTGGCACGCGCCGGCGTCTGGGTCCCGGGCCGGCGGCCGCCCCTGGGAGGGCCCGTACCCGGCGCCGGTGGCGGCCCGCTGCTGTCGGCGCGCTCCCTCACGGTGGCCAGGACCAAGCGGGGCCCCGCGGCCGTCGAGGACCTCGACCTCCGGGTGCACGAGGCGGAAGCACTGGGCATCACCGGGCCGAACGGCGCCGGGAAGTCGACGGCGGCGCTCACGCTCGGCGGCCTGCTCCGGCCGCGCGCCGGCCGGGTGGACGCCGCGCCTCCGCTCGCCGGAGCGGCGGGCAGCGACCCGTTCCGCTGGCGGTCGGCCCAGCTCGTGCAGCGGATCGGCACGGTCTTCCAGGAGCCCGAGCACCAGTTCCTCACGGCGTCCGTGGGCGAGGAACTGGAGTTCGGGCCGCGACGCGTCAGCGGGACCGCCGATCCGCGGCGGATCACCGAGCTGGCCGAGCGCCTCCGCCTCACCCATCTGCTGAAGGCCAATCCGTTCACGCTCTCCGGCGGCGAGAAGCGGCGGCTGTCGGTCGCGACGATGCTCGCCACGGCCCCGCGCCTCCTGATCCTCGACGAGCCCACCTTCGGCCAGGACGCCGGGACCTGGGCCGAACTCGTCACCCTGCTGCGCGAGCTGATCGACGACGGCGTGGCCGTCGTCTCCGTCACGCACGACGCCGATTTCATCGCCGCCCTCGGCGGCAGGACCCTGCACATCGCCGACGGGGCGGGACGGCTGGTGGCCCGATGAGCACCGATCACCTGACCCCGGTGCTGACCGGGAAGACGCTCCTGCGCGCCAACCCCGTGTCCAAGCTGTTCGCCGCCGCGGTCATCACGCTCGCCCTCATGGCGAGCATCGACTGGGTCAGTGCCGCCGTGGTCCTGGCCTGCGAGCTCGCGCTGATGCCGCTGCTGGGCATCAGTGCGTGGGGCCTCGCCCGGCGCATCTGGCCCCTGCTGGTCGCGGCGTCGATCGGCGCCTACGGCACCGCGCTGCTCGCGGAGAAGAGCGGAACGGTACTGATCGACGTCGGGCCGTTCCTCTTCACCGAGGGCTCGGTGGCGGCCGGGGTCGCGGTCGGGCTGAGGGGGCTCGCGCTCGCGCTGCCCGGCATCTTCCTCCTGCTCACCACGGACCCCACGGACCTGGCCGACGCCCTCGCCCAGAAGCTGCACCTGCCGCACCGCTTCGTCCTCGGCGGGCTGGCCTCGCTGCGGCTCGTGGGCCTGCTCCTGGAGGAGTGGGAGTCCCTCGGACTGGCACGCCACGCGCGGGGCATCGGTTCGGACGGCTCCGTCGTCGCGCGCACGCGGAATCTGCTGGGGCAGTCCTTCGGGCTGATCGTCCAGGCGATCCGGCGTGCCACGCGGCTCGCGACGGCGATGGAGGCGCGCGGTTTCGGCGGTGCGACGCGCACCTGGGCGCGGACCAGCACGTTCTCGTCCCTCGACCTCGGCGTCGCCGCCGTCGGGCTCGTGGTCGCGGCGGGCGCGGTAGCGGCGGCGGTCCTGGCCGGGACCTGGAACTTCCTCCTCTCCTGACCGGGAGGCGCCGGACATGCCACAGGGGCTCCGCGGATGCGGAGCCCCTGTGGCATGCGAGCGGATCCCGGCCCCGGCAGGACCGCTAGAGGACGTCCGAGAGGAACGACCTCAGGCGGGGCGTCTGCGCGTCGTCGAAGATCGCGGACGGTGGTCCCGACTCCACGACGACGCCGCCGTCCATGAACGTCACGGTGTCCGAGACGTTGCGTGAGAAGCCCATCTCGTGCGTGACGACGACCATGGTCATGCCCGCCGAGGCGAGGTCCGCCATGAGGGCGAGGACGCCCTTCACGAGCTCCGGGTCCAGCGCGGACGTGGCCTCGTCGAAGAACATCACCTCGGGGTCCATGGCCAGCGCCCGCGCGATCGCCACGCGCTGCTGCTGCCCGCCGGAGAGGTTGCCCGGCCGGACGTCGGCCTTGTGCTTGAGGCCCACCAGGTCGAGCTGGGCGAGGGCCTTCTCCCGTGCCTCGCCGGCGGACATCTTCCGGAGCTTGCGCAGCGCCAGGGACACGTTGTCCAGCACGGTCTTGTGCGGGAAGAGGTTGAACTGCTGGAACACCATGCCGATGCGGCGGCGCAGCTCGTCCGGGTTGTCCTTGAGGACGGAGCGGCCGTCGAGCAGGATATCGCCCTGGTCGGGTTCGATCAGCCGGTTGAGGACACGCAGCAGGGTGGACTTCCCGGAGCCGGACGGCCCGATGACCGACGCCGTCGTCCCCCGTTCCACGTGCAGGTCGATCCCGCGCAGCACGTGGTTGGAGCCGAAGGACAGGTGCAGGCCCTTGCCCGTCAGTGTTCCCGATTCGATGGTCTTCATGCCTTCGCTCCTCCGCTCGTCGGAATCACCGCGGCCAGTTCGTCCGGTTCCGGTTTCTGCTTCCTGCCCACGCGGAGCCTGGTGTCGATGAAGTTGACCAGGTGCGTCAGCGGGATGGTCAGGCAGAGGTAGAGCACGCCGGCCGCGATCAGGGGCGAGAGGTTGCCGGTGTTGCTCGCGGCGTCGTTGCCCACCCGGAAGAGCTCGCGTTCACTGGCGACGAGGCCGATGAAGTAGATGAGCGACGACTCCTTGATGAGCGAGATGAACTGGTTGACCAGGGCGGGCAGCACGCGCCGCACGCCCTGGGGCACCACCACGAGCTGCATGGATGCGCCGTAGCTGAAGCCCAGCGCACGCGAGGCCTCCAGCTGACCCTTCTCCACGCTCTGGATGCCGGAGCGGAAGATCTCCCCGATGTAGGCCGAGGCGATCAGCGACAGGGCGAGGATGCCCAGCGGGTAGGGGCTGGTGCTGCCCGTGACCTGCCGGAGGATGGGACCGAGGCCCAGTCCGATGAGCAGGATGATCACGACGGCGGGGAGGCCGCGGAAGATGTCCGTGTAGATGCGTGCGATCCACCGGAGCACCCGGTTGCGGGAGATCCCCATGATCGCGAGGAGCATGCCGACGATCGTCCCGATGATCCCCGAGGCCAGGGCGAGCAGGAGGGTGTTGGGCAGTCCGACGGTCAGGAGGTCCGGCAGGACCGCGGCCATCGCCTCCCAGTCGAAGAACGTCTTGCCGAGCTGTTCGAGGGCATCCATGCAGGGCCGGCTACTTTACGTCCACGGCTTTGCTGCCGGGCTTCCAGTCGGTGGGCATCTCGCGGTCCGGGTACCACTCCTTGGTGAGCTCGGACCAGGTGCCGTCGGCGATCACCGCGTCGAGGCCCGCGTTGAGGGCGTCGATGAGGGGCTGGTTGTCGCTGTTGACCGCGTACGCCGTGAAGTTCTCCGTGTTGATGATGGTCTCGGCGATCGTGGTGTCGTCGCCCTCCTTCACCTGGCCGGTGGCCTGCTGCGACGGGGCGACCCAGGCGTCCACCTGCCCGTTCTTCACGTTGGCGTACACCGTGTTGTAGTCCGGGAAGCGCACGGGCTCGAGGCCGAGGGTATTGGAGACGTAGTCGTCCTGGACGGTGCCCTGGACCACGCCGATGCGGGTGCTCTCCGAGAGGGAGTCGAAGCCGCTCACCGAGGAGCCGTTCTTCGTGACGACGGCCATGTAGCCGAAGTCGTAGCCGTTGGTGAAGCCGACGTTCTCGCGGCGGGCCGCCGTCGTCGAGATCGAGGAGGACCCGACGTCGAACTGCTTGTTCTGGACCTGCGCGAGGAGGGCGGAGAAGTCGGTGGAGGCGAACTCGACCTCGAGGTCGAGCTTCTCGCCGATGGCGCGCAGCAGTTCGTTGTCGTAGCCGGTGAAGACACCGTCCTCGAGGAAGATGTTCGGCGGGGCGTCCGAGAGCGTGCCGACGCGCAGGGTGCCGTCGGTGATGAGGCCGAGCCCGGACGTGTCGATCTCGTCGATCGGCGTGGTGTCCTCGGTGGTGTACTGGTCGAGCGACTGCTGGTCGCTGCCGGCCAGGGCGTCGGCGGATTCGGTGGGCGTGCTTCCGCTGTCACTGCCGCAGGAGACGGTCAGGGCGAGGAGCGGCACGGTGAGTGCAGCGAGGACCTTGCGGGAGATGTTCATGGTGTCCTTCATTTCGATGCCGGCCCGGGTGCGGGCGCTGGGTGTTCGGGGATGCCGGATGGCGGCAGGGGGAGGCTGCTGGCTGCTGGGTGACACGCTCGCTGTTCTGGGCTGTGCGCGCTGTGGCGGTGGTGTCCTCCGTCTACCTCGGGACAGGCCGCACGACGCCGTACTTGCCAACCGGGGGACTTGGCCCGGCGGCCGAATCTTCACCTGGAGCACCCCACTACGGGAGAGGGTTGCTGTCCAGCCGGCCAGGGCCGATGGCTGGAACTCTTGATTTCAGGAAAACGGTAGGGCAGCACGAAGCGTCGGGTCAAAACGCGGATGCCGGGAAAGTGGTGTTTGACGTAGCAAAGGGCCCCGGAGGGGCCCTTTTGTGGTGGAGATTACACGAAACGATCCACCAGTCCGGTGAGTTCTGCGGTCAGGGCGGCGGAGGTCCGGAGCTCCGTGCCGTCCAGCGAGAGGACCGGCGCGAGGAGCCGGATGCTCGAGATCAGCCACACGGCGTCGGCGTCGAGGAGGTGGTGCGGTTCCAGCGGTCCGTAGCCGAGCTCCCACCCCTGTTCCCGGGCTGCGGCGAACAGTGCGCTCTGGGAGGTGCCCGCCAGGATGCCGCTCTCGAGCTGCGGCGTGAGGAGCGTCTTCCGACCGTCGCGGTCGTACGCGAGGAGCACGGTGGAGGTGGGGCCCTCGAGGACCTTCCCGTCCGAGGAGATGAAGATGACGTCGTCGGCGCCGTGCGCCTTCGCATGGCGGATGGCGGCCATGTTGACGGCGTAGGAGAGCGTCTTCGCCCCCATCAGCAGCCAGGGAGCACGCTGCGCCACCGTGCTGTCGTAGCCGCGCTCGAGGAACAGCACCTTCAGGCCTGCCTCCCGCTGCGCCAGGGTCGACGCCGGAACGGGTGCCACCGAGACCCAGGCCGTGGCCCGGCCGGCACCCTCGACGCCGCGGGTGGCGACGAGCTTCACGACGGCATGGTCCTCACCCGGTTCCGCTGCCGAGAACTCCCGCAGGCCGGTGCGGATGGCACGGCTCCAGGCCTCGGCGTCGGGCACCGACAGGTCGAGGGCCGCGGCCGACGACGCGAGTCTCGCGAGGTGCGCCTGCTCCTTGCGGGGGGATCCTCCGACGGCGAGGAGCGATTCGAAGATGCCGTCACCGCGGGTGGCGCCCAGATCGGTGGCCAGGAGCTGCGGCTGGGACGCGTCGACGACCCTGCCGTCGTCGTGGGCCGGGTCGAGGAACACGAGAACAGTCATGCGCTCCAGCGTATCGGCTGGGTCGCGGGAGCGGGGCGGACCGGTGCGGCGGGGCCGTCAGGTGAGTCTGGCCTTCCGCGTGAAGAGTTTCTGCAGCAGGATGAAGGCGAGGAGAAGCGCGCCGATCACGATGCGCGTCCACCAGGAACTCAGCGTCCCCTCGTAGGAGATGAAGGTCTGGACGATGCCGAGGATGAGCACCCCGGCGAGGGAGCCGAGGACGTAGCCGTATCCTCCGGTGAGCAGCGTGCCGCCCACGACCACCGCGGCGATCGCGTCCAGTTCCAGGCCCGTGCCCGCCAGGCTGTACCCGGAAAGGCTGTAGAACGAGAAGAGGATCCCGGCCACCGCCGAGCACAGCCCGCTGATCCCGTAGACGAGGACCTTGGTCCGGGGGACGGCGAGTCCCATGAGCAGCGCCGAGGATTCGCCGCCGCCGATCGCGTACACCGTCCGGCCGAAGCGGGTCTGGTGCAGGACGTAGAAGGCGACGGCGACGACCACCAGTGCGATCACGACGCCGGGGGAGATGAAGAGCCTGTCGGCCAGCGGGATCCTCGCCTGGGCCATCGCGGTGAAGAAGGGGTCGGTCACGGTGATCGAGTCGACGCTGATCATGTAGCAGAGGCCCCGTGCCAGGAACAGCCCGGCGAGGGTGACGATGAAGGGCTGGATCTCGAAGACCTGGATGACCAGCCCCATGAGAAGCCCGAAGGTCGCACCCGTCAGGATCACGAGGGCGATGACGGCTATCGGGTTCCACCCGGCCTGCAGGAGTGCTGCGGCGATCATCATGGAGAGCGCGACGACGGATCCGACCGAGAGGTCGATCCCGCCGGTGAGGATCACGAACGTCATCCCGACGGCGAGGACGATCAGGAAGGTGTTGTCGATCAGGAGGTTGAGGAACACCTGGCCGGAGAGGAACCCGGGGTACATCACGGCGCCGGCGGCGAACATCGCGAGGAACAACCCGGTCGTGGCGAGTGCCGGCGCGTAGCGCGCCTTGCCCTGGAGGCGGCTGATCCGGCTGCGGTTCAGCGGCGCCGGGGTGCGGGTGAGGACCGACATCAGATGGACACCTTCACTTCGGACTGTTCTGTCACGGGACGCCGGCGCCGGCCGAGCAGCGCCCGGGCCTTGCTGGACTGGAGGAGGCAGACGATGATGACGACCAGCGCCTTGAACACCAGGGTGACCTCGGGCGGGATCCCCAGCGTGTAGACGGTCGTCGTCAGTGTCTGGATGATCAGGGCGCCGACGAGGGTACCCACGAGGCTGTACCGGCCCCCCGCCAGGGAGGTTCCTCCGATGACGACGGCGAGGATGGCGTCCATCTCGATGTAGAGACCGGCGTTGTTGGCATCCGCGGCCGTCACATTGGAACTGATCATCAGGCCGGCGACGGCTGCGCACAGACCGCTGAAGACGTAGACGGTCCAGGTGATGTTGCGTGCGTTGAGCCCTGCCAGCCTGCTGGCGACCGGATTGATGCCCACCGCTTCGATGAGCGTTCCGAGGGCGGTACGCCGCGTCAGCAGCCCGGCCACGCCGAAGGCGACCGCCGCAATGAGGATGGAGATCGGGAGGCCGAGGAAGAATCCGGCGCCGATCGCCTGGTAGGAGTCGTTGGACACGGAGATGATCTGGCCGTCGGTGACGAGTTGCGCCAGTCCCCGCCCGGCCGTCATGAGGACGAGGGTGGCGATGATGGGCTGGATGCCGACCACCGAGACGAGGAAGCCGTTCCACAGACCGAGGGCCAGTCCCACCGCCACGGCGATGACCACCGCCACCGCCGCCGTGCGGAAGGAGGAGGGATCCGGGGAGTTGTAGATGTAGGTGCAGGAGACCGCCCCGGAGATGGCGGCCACGGCTCCCACGGACAGGTCGATACCGCGCGATGCGATGACGAGCGTCATGCCCAGGGCGATGAGGATCGTCGGTGCACCGTTCCGGAGGATGTCGATGAGGCTCCCGAACAGGTGCCCGTCCTGGACGCGCACGGCCAGGAAGTCGGCGCGGAAGAGCTGGTTGAGGAGGAGCAGGAGGACCAGTGCGAGTACGGGCCAGGTCAGCCGGTGCTTCAGGAGGGCGTTCATGCGTTCGTCCCCGCGATGATCGTCATGACGTCTTCCATGGTGACTCCGTCGTTGGCCAGGTCGGCGACCATCTCCCGGTCCTTGAGCACGGCGATCCGATCGCTCAGCCGGAGCACTTCCTCGAGCTCGGCCGAGATGAAGATGATGGACATGCCGTCGGAGGCGAGGGTGCTGATGAGCTTCTGGATCTGCGTCTTCGCGCCGATGTCGATGCCCCTGGTGGGTTCGTCGAGGATCAGCAGCCTGGGGTTCGTGATGAGCCAGCGGGCGAGCAGCACCTTCTGCTGGTTGCCGCCGCTCAGATTTCGAATCAGGGCGTCCTTGCTGGCCGGACGGATGTCCAGGGCCCTGATGAACTTCTCGGCCAGCTGGTCCTGCGTCGCCCGGGGGATCCGCCTCAGCCATCCCTTGCTGGCCTGCATGGCCAGGACCAGGTTGTCGCGGACGGACAGGTCGCCGATCAGTCCTTCCTCCTTCCGGTTCTCCGAGGAGAAGGCGATCCCCCGGTCGATCGCGGAGCGGGGAGTCCGGAGCGTCCGGACCGTTCCGCCGATCCGCAGGCTGCCCTGATCGGACCGGTCGGCCCCGAAGAGCAGCCTCGCGGTCTCCGTGCGTCCGGAACCCAGCAATCCTGCCAGGCCGAGGATCTCACCGGCGTGGATGGCGACGGTGACGTTACGGACGGAGCCCTTGCGGCCGAGGCCCTCCGCCTGCATGAAGGGGGCATCCTGCGTGCGGTCCGACTGGCGGCGGCCCTCGGCGTCCTCGAGTTCGGCGAGGGCGTCCATCTCCTTGCCGATCATCTTCGAGATGAGTGCCATGCGCGGCAGGTCCCGGGTGAGGTATTCGCCCACCAGCTTCCCGTTGCGCAGGACGGTCATGCGGTCGGAGATCTCGTACACCTGCTCGAGGAAGTGGGACACGAAGAGGATGGCGACGCCACGGTCGCGCAGCGTCCGGATGACCGCGAACAGTTGCTGGACCTCGTCGGCATCGAGGCTGGAGGTGGGCTCGTCCAGGATGAGCACCCTGGCGTCCACCTGCACCGCCCGTGCTATCGCGACGAGCTGCTGGAGGGCGATCGAGTGGGAGGACAGGACGGACCCGGGGTCGATGTGCCCCAGCTGGAGCTGCCCGAGGACCTCCCTCGCCTTCCGGCGGACCTCCTTCCAGGAGATGCCCCCGCGCCTGCGCGGCTCCCGCCCCAGGAGGATGTTCTCCTCGACCGACAGGTTGGGGCAGAGATTGACCTCCTGGTAGACCGTGCTGACGCCTGCGGCCTGTGCCTCCGCAGGGGAGGTGAAGCGGTGGTCCGAGCCCATCACGGTGATCGTCCCGCCGTCGATCGCGTAGACGCCCGTCAGGGCCTTGATCAGTGTCGACTTCCCGGCGCCGTTCTCCCCCATCAGGGCATGGACCTCACCCTGGAACAGCCGGAGGTCGACTCCGTCGAGCGCCTTCACGCCGGGGAATTCGATGGAGATCCCGGCCATCGCGACCACGGGGACGATCTCGTTCATTGTCCTGCCCTTCTGTCGGGGATGCGGTGGCCCGGCTACCGCATCCCCCGTCGTCGACCCGGACACCCGCTTCCGGTGTGCCGGATCCGGTCGAGCTCCTAGTACTCGCGGCTGGCCAGGACTTCCTTGGCCTGCTCCGGGGTGAAGGCGGATTCCTCCGTGACGACGCGGGCGGGCACCTCCTCGCCGGCGACCACCTTCGCGGCCAGGTCCATCAGCTGCTCCCCGAGGAGGGGGTTGCACTCCACGATGTAGTTGATCTTGCCCTCGGACAGCGCCGTCATGCCGTCCTTGACGGCGTCGACGGTGATGATCTTGATGTCCTTGCCCGGCACCTTGCCCGCGGCTTCGATCGCCTCGATCGCCCCGAGTCCCATGTCGTCGTTGTGGGCGTAGACGACGTCGATGTCCGGGGTGTTCTTGAGGAACGCCTCCATGACCTGCTTGCCGCCGCTGCGGGTGAAGTCGCCGGTCTGGGACTCGACGATCGTGAGGTCGGGATCCGCCGCGATGGCCGCCTCGAACCCTTCCTTCCGGTCGATCGCGGGGGCCGCTCCCGTGGTGCCCTGCAGCTCGACGATGTTGATCGGGCCGTCCGTCGACGCCGAGTCCTCGACGAGCCAGTCGCCGGCCTTCTTGCCCTCCTCGACGAAGTCGGACCCGAGGAAGGTCTTGTACAGGGAGGTGTCGGCGGAGTCGACGGAGCGGTCCGTCAGGATCACGGGGATGTCGGCATCCTTGGCTTCCTTGAGGACGGTGTCCCAGCCCGACTCGACGACGGGCGAGAAGGCGATGACGTCCACCTGCTGCTGGATGTAGGACCGGATCGCCTTGATCTGGTTCTCCTGCTTCTGCTGCGCGTCGGAGAACTTGAGGTCGACGCCTGCCTCCTTGGCGGAGTCCTGGATCGACTTGGTGTTGGCCGTGCGCCAGCCGCTCTCGGCGCCCACCTGTGCGAAGCCCATGGTGATCCCGTCATCGGAACCGCCTCCTGCGTCCGAGCCGCCACCACACGCCGTCAGCGCGAGGGTGGTCGCTGCGATGACCGTCACGAAGGATTTCTTGAACACTGCTGCCTCCTGGAATTCGGAACCGCAGCAAGGAGCACCTGCACCGTCGTTGCTGCGCGGGCGTCGTGCCCTGGCTGCAATTGTGAACGCTAACAATTAGACGGTCAAGTGATTCCGGTCACATTTTTGACACGGTGTGGAACGCCTCGGAACGACGTCGCCGGGGGCGATACACGCTCCGGGTTTCGTGCATACTGGGACCACGTGGGGAGATGGGCGACAACTCGATGGCCGAAGTAACAGCACCGCGGGGACCGAGCCTCACGGACGTGGCGACGCTCGCAGGGGTCTCGCACCAGACGGTGTCCCGTGTGGTCAACCGGCACCCCAACGTCAGCGACGCGACCCGTCGGAAGGTGCGGGCGGCGATCTCGGAACTCGATTACCGTCCCAACGCCGCCGCGCGCTGGCTCGCCACGGGGCGGACCCATTCCATCGGCATCCTCGCCGGCGAACTGGCGCAGTACGGGCCGTCGAGCGTCCTCATGGGCATCCAGGACGCGGCCCGGAGTGCCGGCTACTTCCTGACCGTCGTGACCCTCAAGGACTACTCCGAGGCCGCCGTGGACGAAGGGCTGAGCGGGCTGCTCAACCACGGGGTCGAGGCCGTCGTCGCGGTCACCCCGCATGTCTCGGCCCTCGAGGTGCTCGCGAAGGTCCAGACCAGCATCCCGATGGTCATGGTGGGCGGCGGCGGCGGGATCGACGGCGACGTCTCGCTCGATCAGGAGGGTGGAGCGGCGCGGGCGGTGGAGCACCTCGTGGAGCTCGGACACCGCCGGATCGCGCACCTCGCCGGGCCGCTGGACTGGGTGGATGCGCAGCGCCGGGTGGACGGGTGGCGCAGGGTGCTGCGCGCACACCGGCTCGGGGACGGAGCGCTGTACCAGGGGGACTGGAGTGCGCGGTCCGGCTACGACGCCGGGATGCGGCTCGACGTCTCCGACGGCACCACCGCGGTCTTCGCCGGGAACGACCAGATGGCCCTGGGACTGCTGAAGGCGCTGCGTGAGCGGGGCTGCAGCGTTCCCCGCGACGTGAGCGTCGTCGGTTTCGACGACGTTCCCGAAGCCGAGTTCTACGAGCCGTCGCTGACCACCGTCCGGCAGGAGTTCCACGACCTGGGCCGGTCCTGCATCGACGCCCTGATGGACCGCGGGGCCCGGAGCGCGGCGGACGCGGGCCCGCTGCGCCTGGTCATCAGGGGGAGCACGGGACCTGCCCTGCCGCACTGAGGGCGGCCCGCTGGTCATCCCTCGGCGCATACCCTGCCGGGACGCAGGAGAGGCCGGACCGCATCCCGCGGTCCGGCCTCCGTCGAAGGGAGGTGTTACTTCTGGTCGCCGTCCTTGCCGTCGAAGGTGTCCTTGGCCTTGTCCTTGGCCTGGTCGACCTTCTCGGGGTTGTCCTGCGCGTAGTCCTTGGCCTTGTCGGCCATTCCACCGATGTCTGCCATGTAGTGACCCTTCAGTCGAACTGGTCCGCGGGCTCCCGTGACCGCCGCGGTCTGACCCCTCCATGGTGACCCGATCGCATGCCCGACGGTGCGGCGAACCCCTGGTTGACAACGGTGCTGACGTGTCCGCCGTCTCCGGATGCGGTCCTAGCCGCGGGGCCGCATCCGGTACAGCAGGCTGTCGCGGACCATGGGCCACTCGTGGGCGAGGATCGAGAAGACGACGGTGTCGCGCAGCTCCCCGTTCCGGGCGCGGGTGTGGCTGCGGAGGACGCCGTCCTGCCTGGCGCCGAGTCGCGAGATCGCCTCGCGCGACTGGTGGTTGAGCCAGTGCGTGCGGAACTCGACGGCGGGGCACCGGAACTCCTCGAAGGCGTGGCGGAGCAGGAGGTACTTCGATTCCGTGTTGGTCCCGGTCCGCTGGGCCGAGGCGGCGTTCCAGGTGGAGCCGATCTCGACGCGCGGGGTGTCCCGGTCGATGTTCATGTAGGTGGTCATGCCGATGATCCTGCCGGGCCCGCCGCTGCCCGGCTCGACGAGGCGTGTGGTGAAGGGCAGCATGGAGCCCGTGTCCTGCAGGGCGAGGCGCCGGTCGATCTCCTGCCGCATCCCTTCCCGGGTCGGCACGGAGGTGTACCAGAGGTTCCAGAGCTCGCCGTCGGCGGCCGCGGCCACCAGGCCGTCGTGGTGCTCGTGGGCGAGGGGTTGGAGGACGACGCGGTCTCCCTGCAGGGTGGTCGGTTCGAGGGAGGCCATGCACCGACCCTAGTGCGGGTGCGCCGGGAGGCGCCACGGCGGTGTGGTTCCCTGCGGGCGGCTCGAGTTGCGGGCGGCATGGAATCGCAGGACGGCCTGCCGATGCACCGACGAGGCGGTGCCCCTGCCCGGACCAGGCGTGGTCAGGGGTGGTGGGGCTGCCCGTGCTGGTAGACGTCGGGGGTGCCGTCGTCGTCCGCGTCGATCTCCTCCTCGGCCTGGACGGTGCGGTAGTGCCTGTTGCGGCTGCGCAGGATGATCGCGGACAGGAGGGCCGCGGTCAGCGACGCGGTGAGGATGCCGACCTTGGCGTGGTCGTTCGTGGTCCCGCCGTCGCCGAAGCTCAGGTCGGCGATGAGGAGGGAGACGGTGAATCCGATGCCGGCGAGCAGGGCGACCCCGACCAGGTCCACCCACTTCAGGGATGCGTCGAGGGTGACGCGGGTGAGTCTGGTGAGCAGCCAGGTGGTGCCGACGATGCCGATGGGTTTGCCGGCCACCAGTCCGGCGATGATGCCCAGGGTGACGGGGTCGGTCAGGGCAGACAGGAAACCGCTCCAGCCGCCCACGGCCACGCCCGCGGAGAAGAACGCGAACACGGGCACCGCGAAGCCGGCCGAGAGGGGGCGGAAGCGGTGCTCGAAGATCTCGGACAGCCCGGGCCCTGCACCGGGTCCACCGCTCGCCCGGCTGCGGATCACCGGTACGGCGAACCCGAGCAGGACTCCTGCGACCGTCGCGTGGATGCCCCCGGCATGCACGAGCGCCCAGACGGCGAAGCCGATCGGGAGCAGGATGAACCAGGCCGCGGCGGGCTTCAGGCCGAAGAAGCGCCGGTACTTCTGGGCGAGGACCGTGAACAGCGCCAGCGGGATCAGGGCCAGGAGCAGCGGCGCGAGGTGCAGGTCGTCCGAGTAGAACACCGCGATGATGGTGATGGCCAGCAGGTCGTCGACCACCGCGAGGGTGAGCAGGAAGATGCGCAGGGCGCTGGGGAGGTGGGAGCCGACGATGGCCAGGACCGCGACCGCGAACGCGATGTCGGTGGCCGTGGGTGTCGCCCAGCCCTGCAGGGTCTCGGGGTTGGAGAGATTGATCACCGCGTAGACGAGGGCCGGTACCGCGACCCCGCCGAAAGCTGCGGCGACCGGCACGACCGCCCTGGTGAAGCTGCGCAGATCCCCGGCGACGAACTCCCGCTTGAGTTCCAGCCCGACGAGGAAGAAGAAGACCGCGAGCAGACCGTCCGCCGCCCATGCCCCGAGGCTCAGCTCCAGATGCCAGGGCTCGTACCCGATCCGGAAGTCCCGCAGGGCGAAATAGCTTGCCGAGGCAGGGGAGTTGGCCCAGATCAGGGCCACGGCTGCGGCGAGGACGAGCAGGATCCCGCCGACGGTCTCCTTGCGGAGGATCTCGCCGATCCGCAGGACCTCCGAGTAGGAGCCCCGGCCCAGGATGCCGGATCGGGGTGCGGGTGTGGGCTCGGGTGCTTCTTCGGCCATGGGAGGATTCCTCCTGGAATCGGGGTCGACGACACAATCTGCCGACCAGACTTCCCGGCTCACCGCACTCCACTCTACCCACCGGCACCGGCACGGGGAACATCCTGCTGCCGCGCTGCTCGTGCCGCGCTGCTCGTGCCGCGCTGCTCGTGCCGTGCGGCGATCCCGGCCGCCGGAGCGGCTGCGGACGGTGTCGTCCGGCGCTGCGGAGCAGGTCCTAGCCGGGCAGGAGGTCCTCGATGAGGTGCTGGATGCGGCGCTTGATCTCGTCCCGGATCGGTCGGACGGATTCGACTCCCTTGCCGGCGGGGTCGTCGAGCACCCAGTCCTCGTACCGCTTGCCGGGGAAGTACGGGCACTCGTCCCCGCAGCCCATGGTCACGACGACGTCCGAGGCCTCCACCGCGTCGGTGGTGAGGATCTTCGGGGTCTCGGCGGCGATGTCGATGCCCTCTTCCGCCATGGCCTCCACCGCTGCGGGGTTGACCTGGCCCGCCGGCCGGGAACCGGCGGACAGCACCTCGATGCGTCCTTCGGAGAGGTGGTGCAGGTAGGCCGCGGCCATCTGGGAGCGGCCGGCGTTGTGGACGCAGACGAACAGGACGGAGGGCTTCGCCGCAGAGGCGGTGTCCGCAGGTCCGGGTCCGGCCGGCGGGGTGGTGTCCGTGGTCATGAGGGTCTCCTGGTCGGCACGGGTCGGGACGGGATCGGGGAGGGGAAGGGGGTCACCGACGGGCGCGCGGTCGCCAGGAAACCCGGCACCCAGGGCCGAGAGGACACCGCGCGCCTTCGTCCGGACCTCGTCCCACTCCTCGGCAGGATCGGAATCGGCGGTGATCGCCCCACCGACGCCGAGCGTGAGGTGCGTGCCGCCGTCGTGCTCCCGCAGGACGAGGGTGCGGATGACGACGGCGAGGTCCGTGGCGCCGGTCAGGCTGAAGTATCCGGCTGCGCCGGAGTAGGGGCCGCGGGGAGCCCCCTCCAGGCCGTCGAGGATGGCCACGGTGCTGATCTTCGGTGCTCCGGTCATCGATCCGGCCGGGAACGCCGAGGCCACGACGCCCGCCCGGGCACTCCCGGGCCGGAGGCGCGCGTCGATCGTGCTGACCATCTGGTGCACGGTGGCGTAGGTCTCGATGTCGCACAGCCTGCTGACCGTGACGGATCCCGGCACCGCGTGGTGCGAGAGGTCGTTGCGCAGCAGGTCCACGATCATGATGTTCTCCGCGCGGTCCTTCTCCGACGAGCGCAGCTCCTCGCGGAGGAGGGCGTCGGTCGCCGGGTCCGCCGACCGGCCGCGCGTCCCCTTGATGGGCTCGGCCCGCATCCGGCCGTCGGCGGTCAGCTCCAGGAACCGCTCGGGGGACGTGCTCGCGACGGCGAAACCCGGGAAGCGGAGGAAGGAGGCGAACGGGGCAGGGCTGCCGGTGCGGAGCCGGAGGTACGCGCTGAGCGGATCGATGGCGTCCGTGCGGGCGGACAGCGAGGTGGTCAGGCACACCTCGTAGGTGTTCCCCTCGGTGATCTCCGCCTGGGCGCGGCGCACCTTCGCGAGGTACTCCTCGCGGGAGTCCCGGGCGGCGAACCGCGGCACGGGCACGGGCAGGGGGAGGGGCGGCGGGGCGGGGGCCGGCGTGGCGAGGGCCTCGCGCGCGCGGGCACGCCAGACGCCGAGTTCGGCGTCGGGACGGCCGTCGGAGAGGGTCAGCAGGAACACGGCGCGCTCGGCGTGGTCGAGGACGACGGCGCGGCCGGCGAAGATCAGAGCGGCATCGGGGAGGGCCCCCTCCACCGGCGGGGTGGATTCGCCGCCCGTCTCCCGCTTCAGCTCGTAGCCCAGGTAGCCCAGCCAGCCCAGCCCGAACTCGCACCCGAGGCCCTCCGGGGTACGCACGGCCCGGCGACCCCAGGCGTCGTCGAGCCATCGGAAGAAGGGCTCGCGGATGCGCGTGGTGACCGCACCCGCCGTGATCTCGGTGACCCCGGCGCGATGCAGGGCCTGCTGCCCGAAGACGCCGCCGGAATCGGCCAGGATGCTGAACCGGTTGCGCTGGTCCCGGCCGGTCGTTCCCGTGGCGTCGGAGCTGTCGAGCCACACCGCGGCCGGGGAGGCCCCGTACAGCGTGGAGAACAGGGCGGCCGGGTCCGGCACCGCGTCGATGCGCTCGCAGTCCAGTGTCAGCCCGCGCCGCCCGGCACGCTCCGGAGCCAGCAGGACGGCGCACGAGGGCAGCCCGGTGAGGGCCAGGCGCACGGCCTGCGGTGACGGCGGACCGCGGTGGCCCTGCACGAGGACGTCGGCGGCGGCAGCCGGATCGTCCTCCGCCAGCCAGGCGTCCTCCTGGTCCGCCCACCGCTGCCAGAAGGGCGCATAGGTGTCGCCGTCGCGTTCCAGTGCCGTGCGCATCCTGACCGCATCGGCCGCCTCGACCCAAATGACGGCGTCGAGGTGCGCGCGTGCCGCCGCGGCCGCGGCACCCACGCCTTCCAGGAGCACGATCTCCGCCGCCGGTGTCGTGTGCTCGGCGCCGTCCCGCCCCCGGTCCCAGTCCCAGGCATTCCAGCGGGCGGTCCGCCCTGCCGCCAGGGGACGCAGGACGCGCTCGACGTAGCGTGCCGTGCCGTCCGCGAGCCCGTCCCACCCGGGGTAGACGTCCTCGAGGTGGAAGAGGCTGACGCTGTGATGCTCACGGAGGAGCGCGGCGAGCTCGACGGCGAGGGTCGTCTTGCCCGCACCGGACCGGCCGTCGATCGCGATGAGCAGCGAGGAGGAGGTGGGCATGGGTCAGGCCAGGGCGAGCAGCGCGCCGACACCGACGAACAGCGACCCGAAGGTGCGGTTGAGGATCACCTGACCGCGGTCGTCGCGGGTGAAGCGCCGGAACGAGCGTGCCGTGCCGGCGTAGAAGAACCACATGACCAGGACGTCGATGGCGATGACGGTGGCTGCCAGCACGCCGTACTGGCCGAGCAGGGGCTGATCCGGGCGGATGAACTGGGGGATGAGGGCGAGGAAGAACACGATCGCCTTGGGGTTGAGCAGGTTCACCCAGACGCCGCGGCGGAACATCGAGAAGGCGCCCTCGCTGTGCAGCAGCGCCCGGACCTCGCTGTGCTCGGGCTTCTGCAGGAACTTCCGGATCCCGAGGTACACGAGGTAGGCGGCGCCGGAATAGCGGATCAGGTTGAAGGCGAGCGGGGAGTTGGTGACGAGGATCCCGACACCGGCCGCGGCGATGCCGATGTGGACGACCAGGGCCGCCTGCTGGCCGAGGATGCCCCAGATGGAACGCCGGAAGCCGACCGTCAGGGCGTTGCTCATCGTGTTCACGGCACCGGCACCCGGGACGAAGCTGATGAGCGTTCCGGCGCCGAGCAGCGCCAGCCAGAGGGAGGGATTCACCCGTACATGGTAAGCGCCGGGCGTCAGGCCTCCGAACCGTCGGCGTCGAGCTCGTTCCGGACGTAACGCACCACGCCGTCCACCGCGCCGTCGACCATCTTCCAGGTGGCCTCGAAGTCGCTGGCATCGCCGTACCAGGGGTCGTAGATGCCGAGGTGGTCGAGCTCCGTGTCCGTGGTCGAGGGGTCGAACTCGCGCAGGAGGTGGATCCTGTCGCGCGCGTCGTCGTCGGGCGCGTCCCGGCGCAGCTCACGGTAGTGGTCGAGGTCGAGGGCGAGGATCAGGTCGCGCTCGCGGTACCAGTCCGGTTCGAACATGCGGGCCCGGTGCAGGTGGCTCTCGATGCCGAGCTCGGTCAGCTTGGCCGCGGCACGCTCGTCGATCGGCCTGCCGGCCTCCCAGTCGGTGGTCCCCGCGGAGTCGACGACCACGTCGTCCCCCAGGCCCGCCTTGCCGAACGCATGGGTCAGCATGAGTTCGGCCATGGGCGAGCGGCAGATATTGCCTGTGCAGACGGTGACGATGCGGTACATCCCGCCAGCCTAGCGGCGGTCGCGCTCCGCGGCCTGCCCCGGGCCGCATGCGCCGCGGTCCGGAGCTAGTCGCGCGCGAGGATCTCCACGCTCGGCAGGAGGAACACGCCGTCGTCCCTGCGTGCCCACCGGCGCCACCCGTCGGCCAGCCGGTCGAGGGTCGGCTGGTCGGCGAGGCCGCGGTCGAGCGTCTGTTCGGCGAAGGCCGAGTGCAGCACGCGTTCCGCCCAGGATTCGGCATGGAAGCGGCGGTCCTCGGCGGTGGCGTAGGTCCAGTTCGACGACGACACCTCGACGTCCGCGAAGCCGGCCTCGGCCGCCCAGCCGGGGAGTCTCCGTCCCGCGTCGGGCTCGCCACGGTTGCCGCGCGCCAGCGTGCCGTAGAGCTCGCGCCATTCGTCCAGCTCGTCGATGGCGGGGTACCAGGTCATCGCTCCGAAGTCCGCTTCGCGGACGGCCACGATGCCGCCGGGCCGCACCACGCGGCGCATCTCGCGCAGTGCTGCCACGGGGTCGGCCAGGTGCTGCAGGAGCTGGTGGGCGTGGACGACGTCGAAGGACTCGTCGGCGGCGTCGAGGTCGTACACGTTGCCCTCGCGGAACTCGACATTCGCCACGTCCGCGTGGGCCTCGGACGCCTGGGCCACGACGTCCGCCGAGCTGTCGATGCCGAGCACCGACCCGGGTGCGACGATGTCGGCGAACCCCGCCGTGATGCTGCCCGGGCCGCAGCCGATGTCCAGCAGGTCGAGGCCGGTTTCGAGGAAGGGTTCGAGATAGGCGGCCGACGACGCGACGGTGCGTGCCGCATGCGCTGCCGTCACGCTCGGGTGGTGTCCGTGGGAGTAGACCTCGTCGTTCATACCTCGAGGCTAGCCGGTGGCGGGTCCGTCAGTCTGCGTCGGCGTCGTGCAGCGCCTCATTCTTCGCCGCGACCGTGGCCTCGGTCACCTTCCGCATCATGTCCCGCAGGAGCGCCAGGTCCTCGTCCGAGTACACGTCCAAAACTGCGTTGATGTGGCGGGCGAGCGGCGCGAACAGCATGGCACCCGTGATGCGCGCCTTCTCCGTCATCTCGAGGTGGACCTGCCGCCGGTCCACCTCACTGCGCCGGCGGGTCACATGGCCGGCGGAATCGAGGCGGTCGACGAGTGCGGTGGTGGCCGGTGAGCTCAGGTTCAGTTCCTCCCGCAGGAGCCCGGGCGTGACCGTGAGGCCGGCGCGTGCCGCGCCCATCATGATGCCCAGGGCGTGGAGGTCCGTGCGGTAGAGGCTGTCCCGTTCGCTGGCGACGTCGACATAGCGGTCCGTCTCGACCGTGAACTGCTGCATGAGTGCCATGAGCTCGTCCCTCGCAGCCATGATCCCTCGCCTTCTATCGCCTCCAGTTTAGGCTGGTTCCTATTATCTCCATGATAGATATACTTTACGATAGAGATAATTTCTGGGAGATGGAGAGATCATGAGGAACAGCTGGTTGAGGGTCCTGCTGCCCGTCGTCGTCGTACTGATCTGGCTGGTCGGGGCAGCGGTGGGCGGTCCGACGTTCGGGCGCCTCGAGGAGGTCTCGAGCAACGACCAGGCGTCGTTCCTGCCCGCGAGCGCCGAATCCACCGAGGCGGGCGAGCTGCAGCAGCGGTTCAGCGACTCGGACGCCGTCCCCGCGGTCCTCGTCGCCGAGTCGGACACCGCCATCGAGCCGCAGGACCTCGGCCTGTACGAGGAGGTCGGGGTGGCGCTCGGCGCGGTGGAGGGGCTGGAACCCCCGGCCGAGGGAGCGCCCGCCGTCGCCGGACCCATCCCGTCCGAGGACGGGCTGGCCGTCCAGTACATCGCCTTCGTCTCCTCCGACGCCGAACTCGCAGAGGTGGTCGGGGAGTTGCGCACCGTCCTTGCGGACGAACTACCCGACGGCGTGACCGGCTACGTGACCGGACCGGCGGGCTTCACCAACGATCTCGTGGAGGCCTTCGGCGGTATCGACGGGATCCTGCTCGGCGTGGCACTCGGAGCGGTGTTCCTCATCCTCCTCGCCGTCTACCGCTCCATCGTGCTGCCGTTCCTGGTGCTGCTGACCTCGGTGTTCGCGCTGGCGACGTCGATCCTGCTGGTGTTCGGTCTCGCGAAGCTCGACTGGATCCAGCTCAGCGGGCAGAGCCAGGGCATCCTGTCGATCCTCGTGATCGGTGCGGCCACCGACTATGCGCTGCTGCTCGTGGCCCGGTTCCGGGAGGCGCTCGCCGAGCACGAGACCACCTGGTACGCCATGCGGGTGGCCTACCGCGGGTCGGTGGAACCCATCCTGGCCTCCGGCGCGACGGTGATCCTCGGGCTGCTGTGCCTGCTGTTCTCCGATCTCAACTCGAACAGGAGCCTCGGGCCGATCGCGGCCATCGGCATCGTCTTCTCGCTGGCCGCAGCGCTGACCCTCCTCCCGTCGCTCCTCCTGCTGTTCGGCAGGGCGGCGTTCTGGCCGCTGCGGCCGCGCTACGACGCCGGGCTCTCGACCGCCGTCACCCCCCAGCACGGCAGGCATGCCGCACCCACCGCCGCAGGCGCGGAGATCGGCCTGGAGCGGCTCAGGGGCATCTGGAAGCGGGTCGCACTGCTGGTGGCCCGCCGGCCCCGCGTCCTGTGGATCGCGTCACTGCTCATCCTCGTCGCCGGTGCGCTCGGCCTCACCCAGCTCCAGGCCAGTGGCGTGCCGCAGTCGGCACTGATCCTCGCGCCGTCGAACGCCGTCGACGGGCAGGAGGCCCTCGGTCGCCACTTCGACGCCGGCTCCGGCAGCCCCGTCTACGTGGTCGCACCGGAGGCCGACTCCGACGCCGCCCTCGATGTGGTCACCGGGCAGGACGGCATCTCGGGCGCCGCGCTGACCGTCGACGCCGCGGGAGTGCCCGCCGTCGAGGACGGGCAGGTCCTGATCAGCGGGACGCTCGAGTTCCAGGCGGACTCCGGGCAGGCGGAGGACGTGGTGCGGGAGCTGCGGACGGCGCTCGACGACGCCAGTCCCGACGCGCTGGTGGGCGGCGTCACCGCGGTGGCGATCGACACCAACGACACGGCCCTCGCGGACCTCGTCAAGATCATCCCGATCGTGCTGCTCGTCATCCTCGGAGTGCTGATCGTCCTGCTGCGCTCCGTCGTCGCACCCGTGCTCCTCGTGGCCAGCGTGGCGCTCTCGAACGCCACGGCCCTGGGCGTCTCCGCACTGGTGTTCAACGGCATCTTCGGGTTCGAGGGCGCCGATGCCTCCGTGCCGCTCTTCGCCTTCGTGTTCCTGGTGGCGCTCGGCGTGGACTACAACATCTTCCTCATGACCCGGGTACGCGAGGAGTCGCTGCGCATCGGCACGCGGCCGGGCATCCTCCGGGGGCTCGGCGTCACGGGCGGGGTGATCACCTCTGCCGGCGTGGTCCTGGCGGCGACCTTCGCCGCGCTGGGCGTGATCCCGATCCTGTTCCTCGCGCAGATCGCGTTCATCGTGGCGTTCGGCGTGCTGCTGGACACCGTGCTGGTCCGCTCGCTGCTGATCCCCGCGCTCGCCTACGACATCGGACCGAAGATCTGGTGGCCGTCCGGGCTGGGCAGGGTCGCGTCGCCACGGTAGCCGCGCGCGTCCGCCGGTGGCCACCGCCGGGTCCGTGCACCGGTCGCTGACAGCCCGTAGCTGTGCGTTTCCTGCACAGCGACCGCACAGCTACGGGAAAGCCCTGCCCCAGGTGTCGGCACCAGGCTGGAGGAACACCACCAGCCCGCAGGAGGACGCCGTGATCAGCTACCGACCCACCCCCGAACTCACCCCCGAACTCACCCCTGGACGCAAGGGCATCAGGGCGGCCATCGGTGCCATGGCCCTGGTCGCGGTGCTCGGCACCACGGCGTTCGCTCCGGTCGGCGCCGATCCCACGGCGCCCGTCGCCGGCGCCCGGACCGCCGTCGTCGTGGGGACCACCCTCCCGGCGGAGCAGGCCATCGTCCGGAGGCAGGATCCCGGCGGCTCGCTCGACCAGGGCGCTGCAGCGGGACCCCTCTCCGCCTGAGACCCCGCTCCTCCGGACCCGTGCGGGATACTGGACGGGACCTTCGACCGACCCCACCGCTCCGCCCCGCTCCGCCCGCAGCGCACGCCGGCCCCGCCGCATCCAGACGACACCAAGGTAGACACGATGGCCGACGCCACGCACCACTCCATGACCGACAACCTGCCGCGGTTGGCGCACCCGGACGGCAGCCCTATCCGGGCGCTCGTGGTGGACGACGAGACGAGCCTCGCGGAACTCGTGAGCATGGGCCTGAGGATGGCCGGCTGGAGCGTGACGACCGCCGGCGACGGAGCCACGGCGATATCCGCGGCACGGGATTTCCGCCCCGACGTCCTCGTGCTCGACGTCATGATGCCCGGTGTGGACGGCATCGAGGCGCTGAAGAAGATCCGCACCTTCGCACCGAACGTCCCGGCCCTCTTCCTCACGGCCAGGGACGCCGTGCAGGACCGCATCTCCGGGCTGTCCGCCGGCGGCGACGACTACGTCACCAAGCCCTTCAGCATGGAAGAACTCATGCTGCGCCTCCACCGCCTCGTCCAGCGCTCCGGCGTCGCGGCGTCGGACTCCGCGGAACTGGTGGTCGGCGACCTCGTGATGAACGTGGACACGCGCGAGGTCACCCGCAACGGAGAGGACATCGCCCTGACCTCGACCCAGTGGGAGCTGCTGCGCTACCTCATGGAGAACCCGCGCCGCGTGGTCAGCAAGGCGCAGATCCTCGACAACGTCTGGAACTACGACTTCGGCGGCCAGGCGAACATCGTCGAGCTGTACATCTCCTACCTCCGCAAGAAGATCGACGCCGGGCGTACACCGATGATCCACACCGTTCGGGGCGCCGGCTACGTCCTCAAACCCGCCGCCTCATGACCCCGCAGGACCCCGCCGGCGATCGACCGGGCCGCCGGCCGCTGCACCTGCGCACGAAACTGATCCTGGCGACCCTCGCCCTGCTCACGGCGATCTGCATCGCGATCGCCGTCCTCAGCCACCTCGCCATGAGCAGCTACCTGACCCGCCAGCTCGATGCTGCCCTCGAGCCCGCCGCCGGCCGGGCGGGCTACCCCGGCGGGCGACCACCGGGGAACGACCAGCGGCCGTCCCGTGACGTCGACCCGGAGAACGCAGCCGGCCAGCGACCGGGAACCCTCAACGCGGTGTTCGACGACGGTGAGGCGCGGAACTCCGCGCTCGTGCAGGACGACGGCACGACCGAGCCCCTCACCGGAGCCGATCTCGGCCTGCTGGCCGGCATCGAACCCGCCGACGGTCCCGAGGAACTGGTGCTCTCGAGCGGGCGCTACCGGGTGGACGCGGCGGACCTCCCCGTCGCGTTCGACCCCGACGGGGGCGTCCTGGTCACCGGCCTGTCCACGGTGGAGCGGGACAGCACCCTCGTGTCCCTGGACATCACCGTCGCCGCGCTCTCCCTCGCCGGGCTGGCACTCACGGGCCTTGCCGGCACGGTGATCATCCGCCGGTCCCTGCGCCCGCTCGAGGAACTCTCCGCCGTGGCGACGTCCGTCTCGCAGCTCCCGCTGTCCTCGGGGGAGGTGGCCATCCCCGTGCGGGTCCCGCCTGCCGCAGCGCAGCCGGGCACGGAGGTCGGGACGGTGGGGCTGGCCCTGAACGAGATGATCGACCACGTCACCAGTGCGCTGAGGGAACGCCACGCGAGCGAGACGAAGGTGCGGCAGTTCGTCGCCGACGCGAGCCACGAACTGCGCACCCCCCTGACCTCCATCCGCGGCTACACCGAGCTGATCCTGATGAGTGAGACCGTCAGTCCGTCCGGGCGTGCCGCGCTCGAACGCGTCGACAGCGAGTCCAAGCGCATGTCCTCCCTCGTCGAGGACCTCCTGCTGCTCGCGCGACTCGACGAGGGACAGCGCGGCGAGGCGTCCGACGTCGACCTGACGGAACTGGTCATCGAGACGACGAGCGACGCCCGGGTGGCCGCCCCGGGATATGCCTGGAGCCTGGACCTGCCGGACGAGCCCGTCGAGGTACGCGCCGTCGGGGCCGAGATCCGCCAGGTGCTCATCAACCTGCTCGCCAACGCACACAGGCACACCCCGCCGGGTACCGCGATCTCCACGGCGCTCGCAGTCGGCGACGCCAGGGCGAGCATCACCGTCACGGACTCGGGTCCCGGCATCGACCCGGCGTTCCTCGACACGATCTTCACGCGCTTCAGCAGGGGCGACGCCGCGCGGAGCGCGAGCGCAGGGAGCACCGGTCTCGGGCTGGCGATCGTCCAGGCGCTCGTGGAGGCCAACAGTGGAACCATCAGCGTGACCAGCGAGCCCGGCCGGACCCGGTTCACCGTGAACCTGCCGCTCCCGCCGGCGGGTCGCGACCCCGACCAGGAGCGCTCCTAGGCAGACCGCGCCCACGTGGAGTACGGCCATGCCGTGGTCGCTCGATAGGGTCAGGGGTATGAACGAACTCGCCGACTTCCTGGACGCACGCATCACCGAGGACGAGAAGGCCGCCCGCGTGGGCAACCTTCCCGAGGAGGTGTGGGGTGCCCGCGGGTGGTACGACCCCGAGCGTGTCCTTGCGGAGTGCCGGTCGAAGAGGAAGCTCATCGATTACGTGAGTGCCGGCCTCGACGAATCGGACGGGCTCGCGGTCCTCCGGCTCGTGGCCCTGCCGTGGGCAGGTCATACCGCCTACCGCCAGGACTGGAGGGCCTAGGAGCGGGCGTGCTTCGCCTCCTTCGGACGGACTAGCCGGGAGCGGGTCCGGCGGAGCGTTGCGGGGCGTCCTCGGCAGAAGGCGTCGGCGGGCAGAGGTCCGTGATCAGGCCGGTCCCGGCGCACTCCCGGACGGCCCGGATGCCCGCCACGGCCGCCGCCTTCCCCGGGAACGGCTTGGACACGGCGATGACCGTCCCGTCCGGTGTCCTCAACCTGAACCTGAAGGCATCGTCCCGATCATGGAAGAGTTCGAACGCCGCGGCCATGGTGCCCCCTGCAATCGGCCCGGACAGAAGGACTGCTCGGGCTCGCTGTCGAATCCGGGACTCGAGGCCGAGTCCCGTCTGGCCCGGTGACGGAATAGGGCTTGCCCCATGTGACCCCAGCCACACCCAAACCCCGATGATAAGCAGTCTGCGGACTACTGGCGAGTACGTGTCACCGGCGAACCGGGGCCGATGCCCGGTCCGGGAGGGAACGCCCGGAGGAAGAACGCTGCCCGACCGGTGCCGCAATCAGCGCAGTGGCCCGACGCGCCGGATGGCTCCCTAGGGGCGCCTCCGCCATTCCACAAGCTTTGCGCAAGAAGCTGTGGATACCGCGCCGCCTCCTCCCGCCGTCGCTACCCTTGAACTGTGCCCATCCATCCGACCCCGCCTCCTGGCCAGCACCAGGAGGGGACGGCGCTCCCACAGGGCGACGCCGTCCGGGCCCCGGACGCGCCGGGCAGGGCTGCGCCTCTCCTGGACCTCGACGTCCTGCGGGACATGGAGCGCGACTTCCCGGACACGTTCGTCGTCGAGCGTTTCGCCCGCGACTTCTCCGAGACGCTGGAAGGAAAGATCGACCGCCTGGAGGCCTGGTTGCAGGACGGCGACCCCATGGCCGCCCAGGACGCCGTGCTCAGCGTGACGACGTCGGCGGCGATGGTGGGAGCCACCCGCCTGAAGCAGGCCGCACTCGCCACTCAGCGCTTCCTCGCTGCCGACGACCTCGGCGCCGCTCAGCGGTCGGTCGCGCTGCTCCGGGGCTGTGCGACCGATACCGTCCGTGAACTGCTCGACACCTACCTGGGACGCCACTAGCCGGACGCGCGCTCCTGCCCCGGATCGACGCGCCTCGGCATGATCCGGAAGCCCACGCCACGCACCGTCGTGATGAGCTCGGGGTCGCCTTCCGATCGGGCGAGTTTCTGGCGCAGGTTGGCGATGTGCACCTCGATGGCACGTTCGTCCGTGCGGCTCACGAAGTTGTACCCGCGGTAGTCACGGCCGCGGGACACGCGGACCAGCTCCTCCTTCGTGCGCACGGCGCCGTTGCTCGCCATCAACTCGTGGAGCAGGTTGAACTCGGTCTTCGTGAGCGGCAGCTCGACGCCGGAGCAGGTCGCCGTGCGGGCTTCGCTGTCCACGACGAGACTGCCGTTCCGCAGGAGGCCTGCCGTCCCCTTGGCGGTCCCGGCGTCCGTGGGACGATCGGGTGCAGTCGCAGGTCCTGGCGCAGGTCCTGCTGCTGCGGGCGGCTGTGTCGGAGGGTGCTGCGCGTTCTGGCCGATGCGCGGCCTGCGGAGCATCGCGTCGATGCGCGCCCTGAACTCGCGGGGGCGGAAGGGCTTCAGCACGTAGTCGTCGGCGCCGGCCTGGAGCGCCGTGAGGATGTCCATCTCGTCCGTGCGTCCGCTGAGGACGATCACGTAGCAGTCCGTCGTGGAGCGGATCCGCCGTAGGACCTCGTACCCGTCGATATCGGGCAGTCCGATGTCCAGCGTGACCACGGCCGGGTGTTCCCGGCGGACGACGTCGACACCCTCGCGGCCGCTGGACACGCCGCTGACCTGGAAGCCACCCTGCTCGAGGATGGCGGACACGAGGTTCCTGATGTCGAGATCGTCCTCGATCACGACGGCGGCCCGGCGGTCACCGGAGAGGGGGCTATTCATGACCGGGTGCCTGATGGTGGCGGTTGGCCCAGCGCGGCGTCACCAGGACCGCCGCCGTCCGTGTGGACCCCGGGGAGTACCGTGCTGGGAGGACTGTATTGACTTGGCGTGTCCGAGGCATACTCCGTGGACCTGTTCTCTTCGGCGGCCCGGCTGACCTCGTGGGTTCCGTGGCTTTGCGTCCCCGGTTCGCACCGGGTTTGCCTTTGTCGACGAGCGGCTGCCCGCCCGACGATCTTAGCAATGTCGGGTGACACTTCTGCCACTGCGGGTGCGCAGCAGGAGAAGCCGGTCCGAAGGGGCCCGAGACGCTCACGCCGTCCCTGCTCCCGGCCGGCGCAGGACGGCGGACGCGCGGAGGACCGCCTCGCCGACGGCATCGAGGGACCGGGAGCCGTGCCGCCACTGCTGCCAGTGGAGCGGGACGTCCACGTGGCCACCCGGCTCGAGGGGGCTGACGTCGCCGGTGGGTGGTCCGGCCTCCAGCTCGAGTTCGGACATCAGCCCCCACCCCATGCCGAGCCGGATCGCGTCGGCGAACTCCTGCGCTGCCGGGACGAAGTGGCGGGGCGGGGAGACGGGCCGCCGGGTAAGGGTGCGCAGGTAGCGGTCCTGCAGGTCGTCCTTGCGGTCGAAGACGATCACGGGAGCGTCCGCGAGGCGGTCCGGGCCCGCACCGTCGGGGAACCACTTCTCCCGGAAAGCCCGCGCGCACACCGGGACGTAGCGCATGATGCCCAGGGGCCGGGACGAGCATCCCTGCACGGGCTCGGCGATGGAGGTGATGGCTGCGGCGGCGGTCCCGTCGCGCAGCAGATCGAGGGAATGCTGCTGGTCCTCCCGCAGTATCTCGACCTGCAGGCTCTCGGCGAGTGGTGCCAGGGCCGGCAGGACCCAGGTGTGCAGCGAGTCCCCGTTGATGACGATCGTGATGCGCTGGTGCTGCCGTTCGCCGGCGGCTCCCAGCTCGGAGGCGAGGTCCGCGGACAACAGGTCGAACTGACGTGCGAAGCGGACGATGGCCTCGCCGGCCTCGGTGGGACGCAGCGGACGGGTGCGTGTGATCACCGGACGCCCGACGGCCACCTCGAGTGCGCGGATGCGCTGGCTCACCGCCGAGGGCGTCACCGAGAGCAGGGCGGCGGCCCCCTCGAAGCTACCCTCCCCTACGATGGCCGCGAGGGCCCTTGCCTGCGCCGGTTCGATGCTAAACATGAGCCCGTCTTACCACACTGAAGAATCATTAGCTGGCCTGAGGGTCCTTCCACTCCTACCGTGGTGGTGTGATTGCTTCCGCTGCTACCGGCCTCGCTGCCGGACTGACCCTGATCGTCGCCATCGGCTCCCAGAACGCCTTCGTCCTGAGCCAGGGCCTGCGGCGGTCCCACGTGGCCTTGGTCGTGACCGTGTGCGCACTCTCGGATCTCGTGCTGATCGCCCTCGGAGTCGGCGGACTGGGTGTGGTGGTCACCGGCGCCCCCGTCGTCCTCGAGGTGGTGCGCTGGGCAGGGGCAGCCTTCCTCACCGGCTATGCGGTGGTTGCCGCGCGCCGGGCCGTCCGGGGTGGCACGCTCGATGCCGACAGCCGGACGGGCACCTCCTGGCGGGCCGCGCTCGGTACCTGCCTCGCCCTCACCTGGCTGAACCCGCACGTCTACCTCGACACCGTGCTGCTGCTGGGATCGCTGGCCAGCACCCACGGGACCCCGGGGAAGTGGTGGTTCGCAGCGGGAGCCGGCCTGGGGAGCATCCTCTGGTTCACGGCACTCGGTGTCGGCGCGCGGTACCTCGCCCCGGTCTTCACCCGACGGTGGGCCTGGCGTGTCCTCGACGGGTCGATCGCCGTCGTCATGCTCGTCCTCGCGGTGATGCTCGTCGTGTAGCCGCGCGGGCGAGCGGGCGGGGCACCACCGCGGCAACGCCGTCGGCGCGGTCTGCCGGAGGCAGGCGTCGGGAGACGGCGGACGTCCCACCGGCCGGAAGGGCGGCTGACGTCAGGAGCCGACGATCGCCTGTGCTGCCGGGATCGGGCCGACCGCGGTGCGGGGTGACCGTCGGAGCAACCAGGTCAGGGCCTCGTCCCGTCGCTCGAAGTACTCGATCGGGTACGACGGCCGGTGCACCGCCTGGAAGTGGGCGACGAGCACCCTCTCGACGGGCGAAGCGCCGACGACGGCGACCGCCGGGAGGTTCCGCGCGGAGGACAGTGCGGTGAACGCTTCCCTGGAGAGGGTGACCATGCCGTTGAGGTCGGCCAGGATCGGAGGAAGGCATCCCGGGGCCAGTGCCTGCACGCGGACCCCGAGTGCCTCGATGTCGCCCGCGGTCACTTCGATGGATCTCGCCCAGCGCAGCGTCAGCACGCCGGTCGCGAGGTACTCCAGGTGGAACCTGGCGGTCTCCGCGGAAGGTGGAGTCACCGGGCACCTCCTCCCTCGTGCGGCTGTCGGGCCGGCTCTGTCCTCCCGGGGAAGCGGTACCGGCGGCCTCTTCCGGGGCCGCCGGCACCGTGGATCGGGTCTCACGCCTCTCCAGGTGTCCGACGGCTGGGGGAACCGCCGGACGGTCCAGCGTACCCGACGGGCAGACCGGTCTGTCTACCCTAGGATGGACGGACGAGTCGACAGCAGGGGAGATCCATGGTTGCAGCGGCGGCAGTCCAGACGAAGGACGCCCGGGAGCGGATCCTCGGGACGTCGTACGACCTGTTCCTGCAGCGCGGGGTCCGGGCTGTCGGGGTGAACGAGATCATCGCGACGGCCGGCGTGGCCAAGGCGACCTTCTATCATCACTTCCCGTCGAAGGACGATCTGGTCATGGCGTTCTTCGAGCGCCGTCAGCGCCTCTTCACGATCGGCTATCTCGGGGCGGAGAGCGAGCGCCGCGCGGATACGCCCCGCGGACAGCTGCTGGCGATCTTCGACATCTTCGACGAGTGGTTCCACACGCCGGACTTCGCCGGCTGCCCCTACATCCGTGCCCTGCTGGAAACCGGCCCGCGGCATGCGATCGGGGCGGCCGCCGTCCTCTACCTGGACGACATCCGTTCCACGGTCGAGAAGGCCGCCACGGCGATGGGCCTGACCGACGCGGAGGATTTCGCCTACTGCTGGCTGGTCCTCATGCAGGGCGCCGTCGTCTCGGGTGTGGGCATCGATCCCGGCAGCAGTGCACGGATCAAGCGGCTCGGGAAGCACCTCATCGGCCTCCACACGCCCCTCGAGGGCGGGGAGGCAGACCGGACCATCCGATAGGGGTGTGCCTCGTCCGCGCCCGGATCGGCCCCCGCGTCCGCGTTCGCTACCATCGGTAGCACCACCTCGGGCGGTGCACGACCTGCGCGAGGACCGGGCATGGCCTGTGCAGGGGCGGTCGATCGTTGCGGCGAGGCCGTATCCGGTCAGGCTTCGGGGAGCTGCCTGGGCGGCCGGAGGGACATCGCGCGATGGCGGGAGCTGCATGAGGCTGGATGTTGTGACGCTGCAGGTTGCGTTCGGCGTGATCGCGCTGACCCTGCTGGTGCTGTTCTACGGCGTGAGCGTGCGGCGCAGCCACTCCACCTACAGCACCTGGTGGTGCGCGGCGATCGCCTCGTTCCTCACGGGCACCGGTCTCTACCTGTGTGATGGTACGGTCCACCAGGTCTGGGCCAACCCGGCCGGCAACGCCCTGCTGGTGGCAGGAGCCGCATGCGTGTGGGCCGGCGCGCGGGCCCTGCGCACGACGGCACCGAGACCGTGGCAGATCCTGATCGCACCGGTCATCACGGTGGTGGCCTCCGCCTTCGACAGCCCGTCGACGAACACCTGGTCCGCCGGAGGGTTCCTCCTCGCCTTCATGACGTTCTTCATCGGACGCGCCTCCCTCGAGATCTGGCGGCTGGACCCCAACACGACCACCACGCAGCGTCCGCTCGCGGTCGCGTCCGGTGCCCTGGGTCTGTACTACCTGTGCCGGTGGATCGCCTTCGTGGCCACCGGCCCCTCCTCGTCGACCTTCCAGACCTACTTCGGCACCGTTCCCACGACCCTGTTCACCATGGTCCTGCTGATCGTGGTGTCCTTCACCATGGCGACCCTCAGCAACGAACAGGCCCTCAAGGAGCTTCGGGCGCAGGCCAGCCACGATGAACTGACGGGGATCCTGAACCGCCGCGGTTTCCTCGAACTGGCGGAGTCCGAGATACGCAACCTGCCGACCCGGGACACCCCGAGCACCCTCGTCCTGGCCGACATGGACAACTTCAAGCAGGTCAACGACACGCACGGACATCCTGCAGGAGACTCGGTCCTCCAGGCGGTCGCGGCAGCCTGTACCCGCTCGGTCCGTTCGACGGACCTCGTCGGACGCTACGGTGGGGAGGAATTCGTCCTCCTGCTCCCCGGCGCAGGGCTCGACAGCGCGGAGCTGGTCACCGAGCTGATCAGCAAGACCCTGCGCATGAGCCAACCCGCCTTCGATTTCCCCCTCCCCACCATCAGCTACGGACTGGCAGCACTGCCGCCCGGGCCCGACCGCATCGGCAACGCGATCGCAGCCGCCGATGTGGCCCTCTACACCGCCAAGGAACTGGGCCGCGACCGCGCCGTCAGGGCGGACCAGCACTGAACGGCATCACGTCCTCACCAGGGGCGGCACGGGCGCCACCTCATATGCCGGGCCTTGGTCCGACACAGCAGTGGCACAGGGTGCCCCCGGAACGTAGGAGAAGAATCCTTCCCCACGAACCGGAGACCAGCCCATGAACATCCTGATCCTCATCGCCGCAGACCTCCTGGCGATCACACTCCTGACCATCGGCCTGTACCTGCGCCGGCACCGCCGTCGCGACCTCGTGGTCTCCTACCTCGGCATGAACGTCGGAGTCCTCGCAGTGGCGACGGCCCTCTCGGGATCCGCGGCCGGCGTCGGCCTGGGCCTCGGGCTGTTCGGTGTCCTCTCCATCATCCGCCTCCGCTCCACCGAGCTGGCACAGCACGAAGTGGCCTACTACTTCTCCGCGCTCGCCCTCGGGCTGATCGCGGGCCTCGGCGCGGAGCCGCTGTGGCTCCCGCTCGCCCTCATGGGGCTGGTCCTCGCCGTCATGGTCATCGGTGACCACGCACGGGTGCTCCCGGCCTACCGGCACCAGGTCGTGGTGCTGGACCGGGCCATCAGTGACGAGACGATGCTCCGGGTCCGCCTCGCAGAGGTGCTGAACGCCCGGATCCACTCCGCCACCGTGTCCGAGCTGGACCTCGTGAACGACAGGACCACCGTCGAGGTCCGCTACGAGGCGAGCACCGCCGGTGCCGACGCGCGGCGGGCCCCCGTTCCACCGTCGACCGCCATGCCGCCGCAGGCCCCGGCCGGGACCACCTGCTCCACCGACCTGCCCGAGGCGATGCCCGCAGCCGATCCGGCGCACGTCCCGTCCCTGCCGCCGGTTCAGGAGGATCCGGCCGGCAGTGCACGGGCGACGGTGGGTGTGTCGTGAATGCCGGTGCCTTCGCCGGCCTGGACCGCAGGGCGTCCGTCAGCCTCGAGGACCTGAACAGCGCAGCCGCCCTGCAGACCAGGATGGACCGCAAGTACGTGGTCGGGACGCGTCTCGCCGCGAACGTCCTCCGATCGTTCGACGCCGACGTCCGCGTCCTCGAGATGCTGGGGCGGCGGTCCTTCACCTACGACTCGGTCTACTTCGACACCCCGACCCTGGACAGCTACCTCCTCGCCGCCCATGGCAGGCGCCGCCGCTACAAGGTCCGCACCCGCACCTACGTGGACAGCGCTGCCGGCTTCCTCGAGGTGAAGACCGAGGGGGCGCGTGCGGCCACCGTCAAGGAGCGCATCCCCTACGCGCTCTCCGACAGCCACCGCCTCACCCCTCGGGGCCTGGACTACGTCCACGAGACACTCGCCTGCTCCATCGGGTCGGTGCCCTCCGGCGTCCTGCGGCCCGTGATCGAGACGCGCTACCGACGCATCACGCTCTACCTCCCCGCGTCGGGGAGCCGGGCCACGATCGACCTCGGCGTCACCTGGCGCAGGCCCGGTGGCCAGGCCCACGAACTCGACGGC
This sequence comes from Arthrobacter sp. TmT3-37, assembly GCF_054510835.1. NCBI lineage: Bacteria > Bacillati > Actinomycetota > Actinomycetes > Micrococcales > Micrococcaceae > Arthrobacter > Arthrobacter sp. TmT3-37. Next base: position 221,806 of record NZ_JBTNDU010000004.1, read on the forward strand.
GCCGTCATCATCGAGACGAAGTCCGGCGGCGCGGCCGGCGCCCTCGACCGCCACCTCTGGGCCTCCGGCATCCGGCCCGGCAGGATCTCCAAGTTCGCCACCGGCATGGCCGTCCTCGATCCGACGCTTCCGGCCAACCGGTGGCACCGCACCGTCTCCACCGGACTTCCGCTCGGACTCGTCTCCCTCTGACACCACACGTCCCGAAGGACCCCCATGCGCATCCCCTCCCTCACTGCACACCGCAGCACAGCCCTGAAGACCTCCGTCGCCGCACTCGCGCTCACACTCTCTCTCGCCGCCTGCAGCACGGGGACCACGAACGCCGGTACCGCGAACGGCACCACCGACACCACCACAACGGACGCGACCACGACCGACACCGGCGACACCACCGACGCGACCGCGGTCGTCGCCGGTGCGGCCGACATCACCGAGGACACCCACTACGACGCCGACGACCTCACCTGGGACGCCGCGGAGGAAGTAGCGGTCACGCTCGCGGACGGTGCCAGCAGCGCCACGGACGACGGTGTCGCCGCCGACGGTGTCACCGTCGACGGCGACACCGTCACCATCACGGCCGCCGGCACCTACCGGATGTCCGGCAGCCTCGCCGACGGCCGGGTGGTCGTCGCAGCAGGGGAGGAGGACGTGGTCCGCATCGTCCTCGACGGCGTCGAGCTGACCAGCAGCACCGGATCCCCCTTCGTCGTCACGAGCGCGAACGAGGCCCTGGTCCACCTCGAGGACGGCACCGCCAATACGCTGAGCGACGCCGACAGCTATGCGGACACCAGCACGGACGCCCCGGATGCGGCCCTGTACTCGATGGCCGACCTCACCATCGCCGGCGCAGGCACCCTCACGGTGACCGGCCATGCCGACAACGGCATCGTGTCGAAGGACGGACTCGTCCTCGCAGCGGGGAACGTCACCGTCGAGGCCGTGGACGACGGCATCGAGGGCAAGGACTACATCGCCCTGCTCGGCGGCACCTACGACGTCACGGCCGGCGGCGACGGCGTGAAGGCCACCAACGAGGACGAGGACGGCCGCGGCTGGTTCACCGTCTACGGCGGGCAGCTGGTGGTGTCCTCGGGCGACGACGGCGTCAAGGCGGCCACCCTGCTCACCGTCGATGCGGGGGCAGTGGAGGTCACCGACTCCGTCGAGGGCCTGGAGGCCCAGCACATCGCCGTCAACGGAGGCTCGGTCGACGTCACCTCCAGCGACGACGGCGTGAACGCGGCAGGTGGGTCGTCCGGTGCCACCAGCGGCGGGGGCGGCATGGGCGGCGGGTCCATGGCGGCCGGAGACTACACGGTCAGCGTGACGGGCGGGACGCTCACCATCGACTCGGAGGGAGACGGCCTCGACTCCAACGGCGACGCGAGCATCACCGGAGGCACCGTCGTCGTGAACGGACCGACGGGCCAGGGCAACGGCGCCCTGGACGTGAACGGCGAGCTGACGGTCGACGGCGGGACGGTCACCGCAGCGGGCAGTTCCGGCATGGTCGTCACCCCGGGTGCGTCGTCGACGCAGTCGGGCGTGCAGCTGACGTTCGGCGCGACGATCCCGGCCGGTACCGCGATCCAGATCGCGTCGTCGGACGGCACCGTGGTGGGTTCCTTCGTGGCGAGCAAGGACCTCGCGTCGCTGATCTTCTCCTCGGCGGCGATCACCGAGGGTGGGACCTACATCGTCTACACGGGTGGCACCACGGTCGCCACGGAGGGCGTCACCGAGGGCACGTTGGACGGTGCCGAGGAACTCGGCAGCGTCACGGCCGGCGAGTACACGCAGTCCGAAGGCCCCGGCGGACGCTGACGGCGCGGCAGGAGCGGGGAGGCCCCGGCTTCCCCGCTACCGCCCGTTGTCGGCCCGTTCCTCGATCCAGTCCGTCGCGGCATCGGAGAGGAAGACGCCCTCGGGCCCGCGCTCACCCATCCACCAGGAATCGGAGGCGATCAGGCCACCGGCCCGGCTGATGTCCGCCACGACCTCGGGCGTCAGGGCCGTCCCGTTGTTGCTGATGAGCCACTGCCGCGTCTCCGGCATCACATCGTTCCACCACTCGTCGAGTTCCATGCCCGCAGTATCGCATCGCGGGAGTCTTCGAACCGTCAGTCCTTCCTATAGTGTGCGACGCACAGTATAGTAACGGCCATGAGCGACGACCTCCTCCAGGGCCACCTCCAGGAGCTGCGACGCGGCACCGTGGTCCTGGCCTGTCTGTGTCGCCTTCGGCATCCCGATTACGGGTACGCCCTGCTCGAGTCCCTCGAGGCATCCGGCATCCACGTCGACGCCAACACCCTCTATCCACTCCTGCGGCGCCTCGAGAAGCAGGGCCTGCTGACCAGCGAGTGGAACACTGCCGAATCCCGTCCCCGCAAGTTCTATCGGACGAGTCCGGCCGGCGACGACCTCGCCGCCACCCTCACGGCCGACTGGGATCGGCTGACCACATCGCTGCATCGCCTCGCCGAAGGGGACAGATCATGACCAGCCTCACCGACCGATACATCTGGGCCGCCGTCCGCACCGTCCCGGAGGCCCAGCGCTCCGGCCTCGAACCCGAGATCCGGGAGATGATCGAGGAATCCATCGACGTCCGCCTCGCCGCCGGCGATGATCCGGCCTCCGCCGAACGGGCCACCCTCACCGGATTGGGTGACCCCGAGCGCCTCGCCGCCGACTACGTGGACCGCCCGCTGGTGCTGGTGGGTCCGCGGTACTACCTCGAGTGGTTGCGCCTCCTGAAGACCATCGCCTTCATCTCCGTCCCCATCGCCGCGGCCGCCGTGTTCGTCGTCCAGCTCTTCACCACGGGCAGCGTCGGCGGCGCGATCGGCAGCGCGGCGGCGACGGCGATCAGCGTGACGGTGCACGTCGGTTTCTGGACCACCCTGCTGTTCGTCATCCTGGAGCGCACGGGCTCCACGGAGGCCGGGATGGAGTGGACGGTCGACCGGCTCCCGGAGCTGCCCGACGGCTCCCGTGACGGCCGCCGGTCCGAACTGGTCGCCTCGCTGGTGTTCCTTGCGGTATTCGCGGGCCTGATCCTGTGGCAGCAGGTGCGACCTGCGGTCCGCGCCGAGGACGGGAGCGGGATACCGCTCCTCGACCCCGCGCTCTGGACCTCCTGGCTTCCGTGGTTCCTCGGGCTGATCGTCGCCGAGGCATTCTTCGCGACCTGGATCTTCCGGCGCGGGTGGTCCTGGTCCGCAGCCGCCGTGAACCTCGTCCTCGGCGTCGCCTTCACGGTACCGGCGCTCCAGCTCTGGGCCGCGGGGGACCTCCTGAACCCGGCCTTCCTCGACGCCACCGGCTGGGATCCCGGCGTCGCGACGGAGGGCTGGACCGTCAGCACCATCGTGACCGCATCCGTCCTGGTCCTCGCCGTCTGGGATGTCGCCGACGGTTTCCTGAAGGCAGGGCGTGCATCGGGTGCGGCGTCGCCGCGCCGGGTCCTCGCCGATCACTGACGCGTACCGGCCGGCCACAGGGCGCAGGCGTACCGTGGGCGCATGGCAGACACAGATTCCCGTCAGCAGCACATCGTCAGCACCCTCGTCGAGGCCCACCAGGACCTCATGGAAGTGGATCCCCTCGCCTTCCGTGCGAGGTTCCGGAAGATGGCGGCGGATCCCTACGCCTTCTACCGCGGCAGCGCGGCCCTGTTCTACACGGACATGGCGGAGCTCGACGACGCCTGGGCGGACGAGCGCACGGGCCGGGTCTGGATCCACGGGGACCTCCACGCCGAGAACTTCGGCACCTACATGAGCAACCAGGGGCGGCTCACCTTCGACGTCAACGATTTCGACGAGGCGTACGTGGGCCACTTCTCCTGGGACCTGCGCCGCTTCGTCGCCTCGCTGACGCTGCTCTGCTGGCAGAAGGCCCTGCCGTCACGGGCGGTCCGGGACCTGGCGCACACCTATCTCGAGGCGTATCTCGGCCGGGTCGAGGACTACGTGGACAACGAGCAGTCCACGTTCGCCTTCGGGCTCGACAACGCCGAGGGCTCCATCTACCGCGTCCTGCAGCAGGCCCGCGCGGCCCGGCGGACGGGGCTGCTCGACTCGCTCACCCTGATCGAGGACTACGAGCGGACGTTCCGCGACGACGGATCCATCCGGGCGCTCGACGACGACGAGTACGCCGAGGTGGCCGACGCCTTCGAGCGCTACCTCGGGACCGTCCCGGACAGCGAGCGGTCGCGCCGCCGGGTGTTCTACCGGATCAAGGGCATCGTGGGCAAGAAGGGTTTCGGCATCGGCAGTGCGGGACTTCCGACCTACAACGTGCTGATCGAGGGCTTCGACGAGGCCCAGGAGAACGACATCATCCTGACCATGAAGCAGTCCAACATCGCCGCGCCCAGCCGGATCGTCCGGGACGAGCGCGTGCGCGGTTATTTCGAGGACGACGGGCACCGCGCCGTCATCAGCCAGCGCTCCCTGCAATCCCACACCGACCCCTTCCTGGGGTACACGACCATCCGGGGGGTCTCGTTCGTGGTGTCCGAACTCTCCCCCTACAAGCGGGACCTGTCCTGGGACGACCTCACCGAACCCGAGCAGATGGATCCCGTGCTCGAGGCCCTCGGACAGGCCACGGCGAAGATCCACTGCTCCACCGACGAGGACAGCGACCACGACCTCGTGCCGTTCCGCACCGAGACGGCCATCATGGCCGCCGTCGACCGCGACCGGGACGGATTCCTGGAGGACATCGTCGGTTTCGGCGAGGCGTATGCGGACACCGTCCGGCAGGACCATGCCCTCTTCGTCGACGCCTTCCGCGAGGGCCTCATCAGCGCCGTCCCCGCAGCATGACCAGAAGAAGTTGAGTCCGCAAGGCTCAACTTCATTTTGCCCCTGGGGGCTACCGGGCCTATACTTGAGTGCAGAACGCTCAATCTACGCGCCCGGCGGATGAGCGCCTCGCAAATCCCGGGCAGTCGAAAGGAATTTGCATGTCACGTGCAGTAGGTATTGACCTCGGAACCACCAACTCGGTCGTCTCGGTTCTCGAAGGTGGCGAGCCCACCGTCATCGCGAACGCCGAGGGCGCACGCACCACGCCGTCGATCGTCGCTTTCTCCAAGTCCGGCGAGGTCCTGGTCGGCGAGATCGCCAAGCGCCAGGCCGTCAACAACATCGACCGCACCATCTCGTCGGTCAAGCGCCACATGGGCACCGACTGGACCGTCGGCATCGACGACAAGAAGTACACGCCGCAGGAGATCTCGGCCCGCATCCTCCAGAAGCTCAAGACCGACGCGGAGAGCTACCTCGGCGAGAAGGTCACGGACGCCGTCATCACGGTTCCCGCCTACTTCAACGACGCCGAGCGCCAGGCCACCAAGGAGGCCGGTGAGGTCGCCGGCCTGAAGGTCCTGCGCATCGTCAACGAGCCCACCGCGGCAGCCCTCGCGTACGGACTGGACAAGGGCAAGGAGGACGAACTCATCCTCGTGTTCGACCTCGGCGGCGGAACGTTCGACGTCTCCCTCCTCGAGGTGGGCAAGGACGAGGACGCGTTCTCGACCATCCAGGTCCGCTCGACCGCCGGTGACAACCGCCTCGGTGGCGACGACTGGGACCAGCGCGTGGTCGACTACCTGCTGTCGCAGGCGAAGGCCAAGGGCGCGGACCTGTCGAAGGACAAGATCGCCCTGCAGCGCCTGAAGGAAGCTGCCGAGCAGGCCAAGAAGGAACTGTCCTCGGCGACGTCCACCAACATCTCCCTGCAGTACCTCTCCGTCACGGCGGACGGCCCCGTCCACCTCGACGAGCACCTCTCGCGCGCCAAGTTCCAGGACCTCACCAAGGACCTGCTGGACCGCACCAAGAAGCCGTTCAACGACGTCATCTCCGAGGCCGGGATCAAGGTCGGCGACATCGACCACATCGTCCTGGTCGGCGGATCCACCCGCATGCCCGCCGTCGTCGAACTCGTGAGGGAGCTCGCGGGCGGCAAGGAACCCAACAAGGGCGTCAACCCCGATGAGGTCGTCGCCGTCGGTGCCGCCCTGCAGGCCGGTGTCCTGAAGGGCGAGCGCAAGGACGTCCTCCTGATCGACGTCACGCCGCTGTCCCTCGGCATCGAGACCAAGGGCGGCATGATGACCAAGCTCATCGAACGCAACACGGCCATCCCCACCAAGCGCAGCGAGACCTTCACCACGGCGGACGACAACCAGCCGTCCGTGGCCATCCAGGTCTTCCAGGGCGAGCGCGAGTTCACCCGCGACAACAAGCCGCTGGGCACGTTCGAGCTGACCGGCATCGCGCCGGCTCCGCGCGGCGTCCCGCAGGTCGAGGTCACCTTCGACATCGACGCCAACGGCATCGTGCACGTGTCCGCGAAGGACAAGGGCACGGGCACCGAGCAGTCGATGACCATCACCGGTGGCTCGTCCCTCTCCAAGGAGGACATCGACCGCATGGTACGCGAAGCCGAGGAGCACGCGTCCGAGGACAAGAAGCGCCGTGAGGCCGCCGACACCCGCAACGGTGCCGAGCAGCTCGCCTACTCGGTGGACAAGCTGATCGCCGACAACTCGGACAAGCTGCCCGAGGACGTCCGGACCGAGGTCCAGGCCGACGTCGACGCCCTCAAGAAGGCGCTCGAGTCGCAGGACAACGACGACGAGGTCAAGTCGGCCTTCGAGAAGCTGCAGGCCTCCCAGTCGAAGCTCGGTGAGGCGATCTACGCGTCCGCCCAGCAGGACGCGGGCTCCGCCGGCGCCCCGGACGACGACCAGTCAGCCTCCACCGGCAGCGACGAGGACATCGTCGACGCCGAGGTGGTCGACGAAGACACCAACGAGAAGAAGTAGTCATGCCGCACCACGGAAATGAAGAAGAGCACCAGTCAGAGCCGGTGAGCTTTCGCGACAACCGGAAGATCGACCCGGAGACGGGCGAAGTCCGTGGGCAGCAGAACGACGCCGACACCCCGGCCGCGGAAGACCCCGCGGCCGGGGGGCAGGCTTCCCCCGCGGGCGACTCCTCCGAGGGGGACGCCCTGGCGCAGGCCGAGGCGATCCTGAACGAGGCCGGCGCCGACGGGGAGAGCAATCCCGCCGTCGACGTCGTCGCGGAGCTCCGCAATGACCTGCTCCGGCTGCAGGCCGAGTACGTCAACTACCGGCGCCGCGTCGAGCGTGACCGGGACGTGGCGCGGGACCAGGCGGTCATCGGCGTGATCAACTCGCTGATGCCCGTGCTCGACGACATCGACGCCGCACGCCAGCACGGCGACCTCGCCGAAGGACCCTTCGCGGCGATCGCGGGCAAGCTCGAGAACGTCCTCCGGACGTACGAGCTGACCCGCATCGACGAGGTCGGCGTCGCGTTCGACCCGAACATCCACGAGGCGCTCATGCAGCAGCCCAGTGCGGACGTCCAGGTCGACAGCGTCAGCCAGATCCTCCGCGCGGGCTACCGCAAGGGCGAGCGCGTCCTCCGGGCCGCGCAGGTCATCGTGGCGGTTCCGGAGTAATCAGCAGCATGATCGCCGGGACGGTCCCCGAACGGCGGCAACGAAATTCCTGCGGGCCTGGCGGCCCTTGGAATATTGAAGCCGCCTTCCTCGGGGACTGCCCCGGCTTCCGCCGCTCACTCACCTCTCTATTTGAAGAACGACGAAAGGAGACGCCAATTGGCTAGTCAGGATTGGGTCGACAAGGATTTCTACAAGATCCTGGGTGTCTCCAAAGATGCGTCCGACGCAGACATCAAGAAGTCGTACCGGAAGCTCGCACGCAAGTACCACCCTGACCAGAACCAGGGCGATGCAGCCTCCGAGAAGACGTTCAAGGACGTATCGGAGGCCTATTCCGTCCTGTCCGACGCCGAGCAGCGCCAGCAGTACGACGCGATCCGCGCGATGGGCGGCGGAGCCAGGTTCTCCGCCGGCGGGTCCGGCGGGAGCGCCGGCGGCAACGCGGGATTCGAGGACATCTTCGGGAACCTCTTCGGCCAGGGCACGGGGACGCGCCAGCGGACCGGGTTCTCGAACAGCGACCTGCCGCCCGAGTTCGCCGACCTGTTCGGCGGCGGAGGCATGGGTGGCGGGTTCCCGGGCGGGTTCCAGTCCACCCGCCCGCAGAAGGGCGCGGACCGCACGGCCAGCACGTCCATCTCCTTCGGCGGATCCATCAACGGCACCACCATCGGCCTGCGCGAGCCTTCGGGCGAGCAGATCGATGTCCGCATCCCTGCAGGCATCCGCGACGGCCAGAAGGTCCGGGTGAAGGGCAAGGGACAGCCGGGCCAGGCCGGCCCCGGTGACCTCATGGTCACGGTCAAGGTCAAGGAGCACCCGCTCTTCAAGCGCGACGGCGACGACATCCGCGTGCACGTGCCGGTCAGCTTCCCCGAAGCGGCCCTCGGGGCCCAGATCGAGGTCCCGACCGTCACCGGAGAGCTGGTGAAGATGAAGATCCCGGCCGGCACGCCGTCGGGCCGCACGCTCCGGCTCAAGGGCCGCGGCGTGAAGACCTCGAAGGCGACGGGTGACCTGCTGGTGACCGTCGACGTCGTCGTCCCGCAGAATCTGTCCAAGGAGGCGGAGGCCGCCGTCGAAGCCTTCCAGATCGCGACGAAGGACGCCGATCCGCGATCCGGCCTCGCTGCGAAGGCGCGCCTGTAACAGTACATTTGAGCCACCGCCGGCAACGCCGGCAACGGAAGGAGGCACTGCCATGGACTACACGATGCCCATCTACGTCATCTCCGTCGCCGCCGAGCTCGCCGACATGCACCCGCAGACGCTCCGGCAGTACGACCGGCTGGGCCTCGTGACGCCCAGCCGGGCGCCGGGACGTGCCCGGCGGTACTCGCAGAGGGACGTCAGCACGCTGCGCGAGATCCAGCGGTTGTCCCAGGAGGGCGTCTCCCTGGAGGGGATCCGGCGCATCCTCGACCTCGAGAACCAGGTGTCGGCACTGCAGTCGCGGATCACCGAGCTCGCCACGGAGCTGGCATCCCGCCGCGTCCAGTCCGAAACCAGCAGGGTCTTCGCGGCCGGACTTGCCGGCGACGTCGTCACGCTGGCCCGCGGCCAGCGTCCCCGCCCCCGCAGCCAGGCGCTCGTCGTCTGGCGCCCCGACACGGCCCGCGCGGCGAACTAGCCGCCCACCGGCGGCGTGGCCTGCCTCCGGGCAGACGACGCGCGTCAGTCCCTCGGCGCAGCCGTGCTCGAGCGGACGATGAGGGCCGTCCGGGCCGCGTGGTTCACGGGCTCGCACGTATCGGGCCCCTGCAGGATCTGCAGCAGGCGTTCGACCGCCCGCTGGCCCTGCTGCTGCGGGAACTGCGCGACGGTGGTGAGGCCGAGGGTCTCGCCGAGTTCATGGCCGTCGATCCCGATGACCGAGATGTCCTCCGGAACGCGCAGGCCCAGTTCCCGCGCGGCGAGGATGGTACCGATCGCCATCTCGTCCGAGGCGCAGAAGACCGCCGTCGGGGTGTCCCGCGGATAGCCGAGCAGCTGCTTCGCCTGGCCGTAGCCGCCCTGGATGGTGAAGTCGGCATCCAGGCGCCACGAGTCCAGGATCCCGAGGCCCGCGGCGTCCATCGCCGCCTCGTAGCCGCGGCGGCGCGTGCCGGCGATCCGGAAGTCGTTCTCGAAGGCGTCGGTCCCGCCGATGTGAGCGATCCGGCGATGGCCGAGCGTGATGAGGTGGTCCGTGGCCAGTCCGGCGATCGCGTGGTCGTCGACGCTGTAGGTCTCGGCCCCGGGGAGGGGGCCGCCGATGCCGACGACGGGCTTGCCGACGGCGAACAGCTGTCCCAGTTCCTCGCGGCCCAGTTCCAGCGAGACGGGGATGACGCCGTCGCAGCGCTGCCGGAGCAGGAATTCGGAGAGGACCCGGTCGCGGTGCCCGGCGTCCTCGTTGAGGTTGTAGAGCGTCAGGTCGTAGCCCGCCTCGAGCAATGACGCGGCCACGCTGTCCACGATCTGGGAGTAGTACCAGCGGGCTACGGACGGGACGACGACGCCCACGTTGCGGTGGCGCCCGGACGCCAGCGAGGAAGCCGTCGAACTGACCACGAAGTCCAGCGTCTTCGCGGCCTGCAGCACGCGCGCGCGGGACTGCTCGGAGACCCGGCCGTTGCCGCTGAGCGCCCTGGATACGGTGGCGGTGGAGACACCGGCCAGGCGGGCGACGTCCTTGATGCCGGCCATGGTGTCCTCTCCTCCCGTGCCCGGGGACAGTCCGCTCGACGTGTCCCCGTTCGATCATTCCGGATCAGGCATGGATCCGCTATCCGGCGCTGGTCAGCATCCAGACGCAGGCGTCGGGTACGAGGTGCCCGCCGTCGGCCGCGCCGGGCGTGCTCGCCGCGATCACCGTGCCCTCCGGCAGCGGGGTCGCGAACTCGCCCATGTTGAGGAGGACGAAGACGTCGCCGTTCCGGAAGGCGACGACGTCGGTCGCCTCGAGTGCGCGGGACCAGCTCAGCGAACCGGCTCCGAGGCGCAGGTCGCGGCGGAGCCGGAGGGCCGTGCGGTACAGCGACAGCGTCGAATCGTCGTCCATCGACTGCACGTCGCGCGCGTACCCGGCCCAGTCCTCCGGCTGCGGCAGCCACGGCGCCGAACCGTCCACGTCCGCGAATCCGAACGACGGCGCCCCGGCCCGCCACGGGAGGGGGACCCGGCACCCGTCGCGGCCCAGGCGCTCGCCCCCGGTGCGCACGAACGTCGGATCCTGCCGCGCGGCGTCGGGCATGGCGGTGTGGTCCGGCAGGCCGAGCTCCTCGCCCTGGTACAGGTAGATGCCGCCGGGCAGGGCGAACATCGCGAGCGACGCGGCGCGGGCACGGGCGAGACCTGTTCCCGTGTCCGGCTGCGCGTCCGACCGGCCGATCCCGTCACCACCACGGGGAGCGCCCTCGGCGAGGCCGAAGCGGCTGGTGTGCCGGACGACGTCGTGGTTGCTCAGCACCCATGTGGTGGGCGCGCCGACGGCATCGAAGGCGGTGAGCGATGACGAGATGACATGGCGCAGGCTGTGCGCGTTCCACGGGTGGTGGAGGTAGGCGAAATTGAAGGCCTGGTGCATCTCGTCCGACCGCACCCAGTCGGTGAGCCGGGGCAGGGGGTCGATCGACGCTTCCGCGCAGAGGATGCGCTCGCCGTCGTACTCGGCGAGGATGCCGCGCCACTGCCGGTAGATCGCATGGACCTCGTCCTGGCCGAACATGGGTGCCTCCCAGCCGGGGAAGCCCTCGGACGAGCAACCGTCGGCGCGTCCGCCCCAGTCGGGCAACCCCTGCGCCTTCACGAGGGCGTGGGCCACGTCCACGCGGAAGCCGCCGACGCCGCGATCGAGCCAGAATCGCAGGACCCTCTCGAACTCCGCGCGCACCGCGGGGTTGTCCCAGTTGAAATCGGGCTGGGAGGAGTCGAAGAGGTGGAGGTACCACTGGCCGGGCATGCCGTCCGCGTCGACGGTGCGGGTCCACGCGGGGCCACCGAAGTGCGATTGCCAGTTGTTGGGCGGTTCGCTGCCGTCGGTGCCCCGGCCGTCCCGGAAGACGAACATCCCGCGCTCCGCCGATTCCGCGGGAGCGGCGAGGGCGGCCTGGAAGAGGACGTGGTCGCTGGAGCAGTGGTTGGGCACCAGGTCCACGATGACGCGGATGCCGAGGGCGTCGGCGCGCGACACCAGCGCGTCGAAGTCGGCCAGGGTGCCGAACAGGGGATCGACGTCGCAGTAGTCGGCGACGTCGTATCCGCCGTCGCGCTGGGGCGAGGTGTAGAACGGCGACAGCCAGACGGCGTCGATGCTGAGGTCCGCGAGGCGCCCCAGCTCCGCCGTGATGCCGGGGAGGTCACCCATGCCGTCGCCGTTCGAATCCCGGAACGACCGCGGATACACCTGGTAGATGACGGAGGAGCGCCACCACCGGTCGTCCTCGGAGGCGGCGTGCAGGGGCGCATGGAACGCGGCGGACGTGGACAGGTGCTCGCCGTGCAGGACGGGGGCGATCTCAGACATGCCGATCATCCTAGACCCGTCGAGACCAAAAGATGGAAGCGCTTCCAATGTTCAGCCTACTGTCCTTGCGCATTTCCTGCGGAAATTGTCAGGAGATCACCAGCCTACTGAGCAGTACGGTGTAAACGTTTACAACTACAGTTCCCCCGATGGTCGGCGCTCAGGGCGAGGAGCAGGGCGAGGACCCGTCCGGTGCCGGGACCCCGGGTGGAATTTGTCCCGGCACGCGGGCAGACTGGAGGGATGGAACAGACTCCGGAGTCGTGTCGTGCTTGAGACCTTCGTCGAAGCCCTGGCGATCGGCGCCGGCGTGCTGGCAGCCATGGGTGCCGGGACCGGGGTTGCCGGCTGGCTGGTGGTGCGGAAGGTCCGTCGGTCGCGGATCATCGAGCGCACCAGGGACCGGGGACTGATGGCCGCCCGCGCCTACGCGCCCGACCGCCTCACCCGTGAACCCGCCCGGCTCATCGGTGAGCTCAAGCGCTCCTCGCGTGCCACGCATCTCGCGCTCGCCGAGGCCACGGCGCAGGGGCGGCCGGTCGGTGACCTGCCCCGGGCCGCTGCCGAGATCGACCGGGCGGCGGGTTCCCTCGAACACCTGCTGAGGGTCGCGGACCGCGAGCCGAACCGGACACTGAAGCAGGAGCTGACCACGGATCTGGCCGCTCAGGCGCGTGCCCTCGACGACCTCTCCGCCGATCTCCGCCGCTGCCTCCTCCAGACGTCGCGGTCCATCGACACACTCCAGCTCGATCAGGCCACCAGCCGCCTCCGCACCGAGATCTCCGCCATGAGCACGTGGCGGGACAGTTACGGGAACCGGCAGGGCTGGTGACCGGTTCCACTAGGTAGCACACTCCATCCAGTCACCCCGGGGGTCCGACCGTGTCGATCAAACGCCGCATCACGCGCATCGTGCAGGCCAACCGCAATGCGGCGACCGAAGCGAAGCAAGATCCGCGGGTCCAGGCGCAGAACGCCCAACTGGCGCAGCGCTCGCTGCTCGACCGGGCGAGGCGTGGAGCGGCCGATGTCGCCGCGCACCATCACCGGGTGGGCCTCGCCGCGAACGAGGCCGCCGCCTACCTCAACCGGGTCGAGGCTGCTGCGGCCGCCGCCGTGCAGCGGGGCGACGACGACGCCGCCCGGGCGGCGATCCGGGAGTCGATGACGGCGCGACGGCGTCTCGAGACGCTGACCCGGCAACTGCACGAAGCGGAGCAGCAGGCCCGCCGGCTCCACGACGACGTGCAGCGGCTCGAACAGCGTGTGCAGCAGAACGCGATGGAGTACGACGCCCTGCTCGCCCGGCGCGCGGCCGCCCAGGCCGCCATCGGCGTGCACGACGCGCTGGCGTCGTCGTCGAGGGAAGCCGCGGCGATCGACGCCGCGCGCCGGAACGCCGAGCTCGAGGTGCGCCGCTTCGAGGCGCAGGCCCAGGCCCGTGAGGAGCTGTCCTGGACAGATCCTTCGTCGCCGCGCCTGCAGCAGGCGTTCGAGGAGCTCGAAGCGGACGCCGCGGCCCAGCAGGAACTCGAGGATCTCAAGCGGAGGAACGCGCGAGGCTATCCTCCAGCGCAACAGTGAGCGCCTGCAGGACGGCGTCGTCGACGTCGTCCACGGCGCGGAGGCGCACGCGCCACGCGAACGGATCATTCGCCCGCACCGGTTCGAGGCCGGGCAGCTCCGGTGCCGCCAGACGGAAGTACAGGTCCACCGCCGTCCTGGTGCCCGGGGTGATCTGCGCGAACTTGCGCCGGGTGGTCTGCAGCGACGCATAGGTCTTGCGCATCTGGATCACGACCCCCGGTGTCTCCGCAGCCCAGAGGATGAGGCGGTCCGCGATGGGCTTCAGGAGCGGCCGGTCATGGTACTGCGCGTCGTACAGCTCGTCGGCGGAGCGGAGGAAGAAGTCGGGCAGTCCGAAGACCTCCCAGTCGACGCTCATGAGGTTGTACCCCGTGACGCCCTGGCCCTTCAGCCATCGGGACAGGTCCTCGCGGCTGGTCACCCCTGCCTGCCGTGCTTCAGCCGCCCATTCCGCCGGCGTCCGGCCGGTGGTGCGCAGGAGTCGGGCCGCGTTCGTGTCCACCATCGACTGCCAGCTCTGCATCTCGCCCATCCCCACACTGTAGTGGCGCCGCTGCACGCCCGGAGCGGTGCCGGTGCGTTGCTACACTCTGCCAATGACTGAGCTGAGCGGTTCCCACGTCCTCGTCGTCGGCGCCACCGGGGTGCTCGGTGCGGAGCTGTCCCGTCAGCTGGCGGCGCACGGCGCACAGCTCACCCTGACCGGCCGGTCGGAGGAGAAGCTGGCGCAGCTCGCGGACGAACTCGGCGACGCCGTCGTCGGGCAGGTCGTCGCGGATCTCGGCCGGCCGACGGGCCCTGCGGACATCGCCGCTGCCGTGTACGGCCGCGAACTCCACGGCATGGTGTTCGCCGCGGGCGTCGTCGCCTTCGGCCCCGCCGTCGAGGTGGATGACGACACCCTCGACGAGCTCCTGCTCGTGAACCTCCTCGGCTACATGCGGCTCGTGCGCGACATCGCGCCGAGGCTCGCCCGGGATTCGTTCATCGCGCAGATCAGCGCCGTCGTCGCGGAGAGCCCGACGGCGGGTATGGCCGCGTACTCGGTGACGAAGGCCGGTCTCAGCGCCTACGGCAAAGCCCTCACGCTCGAGCTCCGGAGGCAGGGTGTCCGGGTCCTGGACGTGCGGCCGCCGCACACGGAGACCGGGCTGGCCGCCCGGCCCATCGCGGGCTCGGCCCCGAAGCTGCCGCAGGGCAAGGACCCCGTGGCCGTCGCGGGCCGCGTCGTCACTGCCATCCGCGAGGGTGAGCGGGACCTGCCGTCGTCGGCGTTCTGACCGTCGTGCGCCGAGGGTCGGTGGCGGGACGCGGCGGCGGGCCTGCCGACGACCCGCGGCTGCCGGTCACGACGGCACGCCTGCCCGTCGGCCGGTCCGGAGGTGGGCCGCTGCGGCCGGCCCGGCGGTGACGACGGTGCCGGCTGCGCAGGCGACAGCGGCCGCGGAGAAGGCGAGTGCGGGACCGGCGGCCTCGATCAGGGAACCCACGAGGGGGGCCCCGGCCGCCTGTCCGAGGACGAGCGCGGTGAAGAGCAGGGACGTTCCGCCCGCGCTGTTCTCGGCGACGGACGACGCCCACAGGATCAGGACGGAGGTCGCCGCCGTGTAGGCGAGACCGAAGACGGCCGCCGCCAGGTACGCGAGGACGGGATTGCCGGCCGCTGTCCCGAGAAGCGCTGTCGCCCCCGCCGTGCCGAGGGCCGTCACCGACCAGGTGATCGGGACGCGGTGGTCCGCGAGCCAGCGGGCGGCCAGGATCGCGCAGGCGCCGCCGGCCCCCAGCGCCATCCACGCGCCGGCCGACATGGACGCGGTCATGCCGCTCTCCTCGAGGGTCGCCCGTCCGTACACCCACACGGCGGCGCAGCCGAGGCCGAAGACGAAGGCGCCGGCGAGCGGCCTGCCGAGCCCCCGGACGCTCGATCGCGCGACCAGTGACGGCGCCTCGCGTCTCCGCGGATCGTTCCCTGCCGGTACTGCCAGGATCCTGTCCAGGCGGAGGACGGACAGTACCGAGGCCAGGGCGATGCCCGCGATCAGGAGCCAGGCGACCCGCCAGGCGTCGCCGAGCACGAGGGACAGGATGCCCGCGGCGACGACGCCGAACCCCGTCCCCGAATTGACGACCGACTGGAGCCTCCCCTCCCGGGCAGGGGCGGTGTTCCGCTGCACGAGCTCCACCAGGGCCGGCGACGCGAACCCCGCACCCGTTCCGGCGAGGAGCACGGCACCGGTGAACATCGCCGTGTCCTGGGCACAGGCCACCCCGATGCTGCCGAGCGCCGCCGAGAGACCGGCGAGGAGGGTCACGGCGCGGGGATGGCCGGGTGCGTACCGGAAGCCGAGGGCCGCCGAGACGCAGTACAGCACCGAGGCGCCCGACGACGTCAGCCCGGCCACGGTGGGGGACAGGGAGAACGACGCGGAGAAGGCGGGCAGGAACAGGCCGTACCCCAGGCGCGCCAGGCCGTAGGTGGCGGCGATGAGGGCGACGGCCGACACGGCGAACCCGGTGGAGGGTGCCGGACGGCGGGACCATAACGATCGTTTCATTGAAACGAACGTTATATCCTTGTGGCGTGACGACGCAACCATCCGCACGGGAGAGACTCCTCGATGCAGCAGAAGAACTGGTCTCGATGCAGGGTGTCACCGTCACCCCCGTCGATGCCATCCTCGAGCGCGCCCGGGTCTCGCCGGCGACCCTGTACGCGCATTTCGGGAACAAGGAGGGTCTCATCACCCAGGCCCTCCAGCGCCGGCTCTCGGCATGGGACCGCACGTGGCAGCAGTGCATCGACACTGCGGACACACCCGAGGAGAAGGTGCTCGCCGTCTTCGACGCACTGGCGCTGCACCGGCGCGGCCTCCACCCGTCGCGCTGGTGCGTCTTCCTCGGCGTGACCGCCGAGGCGCCGTCCCGCGGGCCAGAGCTGGAGGACATCCTGGCGGGTGACACATGGCTGCTGGCCGACAGGCTCGGGGAGCTTGCTGCAGGCCTGGTCGGAGCCGGCCGATCCGAGGACCTGGCGCAGCACCTCGTCCTGGTCTATACAGGGGTCCTGGGAATGATCCTCCGCGGCGCCGACGCCGATACCGCGATCGCCGACGGCCGCCGTATCGCCGCCATCACCGTCTCCGCGTTCGGGACGGCCGACGCCTAGCTGTACGGGGCCTGTGGGCCCCGCCGGTGGGTGGCGGGATGCGGACGGTCAGGCGAAGTCCTGCACCTTCCTCCAGCCCGGGTCGAGCGAGTGCTTCGCGGTGACGGACCGGCGCTCACGTGCGGCGGCGTCGAGGGCGTCCCGGCCGTTCTGGTCCTCGGCGTCCGAGTAGAAGTGGAAGGTCCGGGCGCCCTTCGAGGTCTCTGTCGCCACGAGCATGCCCCGCATCCCGAGGGCCCGCACCAGGCTGTCCTCGAGCCCGCCCAGGTCGTCGGACGCCGCGGCTCGGGGGAGTCCCTGCTCGTCGGCGTCGAACGGGACCCGCAGCGCCGTGTGGAGGTCGAAGCGCGGGTGGTCGATCCACCGCAGCGGCCGCAGGACCCGCACGAGGATGGGGTCGCCGGATCCCAGTGTCCCCTGCATGAGCAACCAGTGCGGTTCCGGTGATGCCTGCGCCAGCTCCGCCACGCGCGCGGGCAGCTCGGCGGCGGGGATGCTGTCCTCGACGTCGTGGACGAGGCAGTCCACACGGCGTACCCAGCGCTCGACGTCGTCCTCGCCGAGCAGCCACTCGAGCAGCAGGACGCAGAGGCCGTGCTCGTCGTCCCACTGCCCCGTGAAACCGGGGTTGTGCACGGACAGGATAAAGCCATCACCCGCGCGGGCCACCGCCGCGTGCACGCGCGTGAGACTCAGGTCGAAGGTCCTGCCGCGGTAGGTGATGATCGACTCCAGCATGTCCGGCTTGGCGCTGCGGGCGGGCACGAAGGACCAGCGGCTGCTCGGCGGCGGGGCGGCGCGGTACCACCGCTCGGCCACCGGCCGCAGGGAGGCGTCCCCGCCGCTGGAGACGCAGAGGGTGTGCTCGGCGCCGGCGCCGGATCGCGTCTCCCATTCGAGGCCGCGGGCGATCGCCCTGACGTGCCGCGTCACGACGTCGACGTAGGCGTCGAAGTCCCCGGCCCTCGTGGCGGTCGTCAGCAGCTCCTCGCCGTCGTCGGCCCACCATTGCCAGAAGGCCGCGATCGGGTCCCTGCCCGCTACGCGGCCGGATGCTCCCCGGCGGCTGAAGATACCCATGACGACCTGCGTTCCCCTGGTGTGCGCGTCCGGGATCCTCCAGCCGCTCCGACTCCAGAGAATCTACCCGGGTCGGGCCCTGCGTGGGGGAGATGCCGCCGGCAGGGACGGCGCGCACCGCACAGGAGGTCTACGGCGGAGGGCAGCTGGAAAGGGCTACGCATCGATCACGAGGTCGGTCCGCGCGGTGGAGCAGCAGGGCAGGAACTTGCCGGCGTCGATCTCCCGTGCCCGGATCCCGCCCTGGTGGTTCATCTCGACCTCCCCGGAGAGCTTGACGACCTTGCAGGAGCCGCACATGCCTTCCTTGCAGTTCGCGCCGATCCGGACGCCGGCACGCTGGGCCACCCCGAGGATATGTTCGGTGGGGTCGATCCGCACATTGACGCCGGTGCGCAGGAAGGACAGGGTGAGGTCCCCTGTCCCGACCGTGTCGAAGCTCGAGGCATCGGGGGGGACCGCGTCCGGCCCTCCGTCCGGACTGCCGTCGGGGGCCTCGGGGCCGGGCGCATGCGGGTCGAAGGTTTCCAGCGGCAGTCCCGTGGCCTTCAGGGTTCCCTCGGCGTCGTAGCCGGGCTCGTAGAGCCCGAAGGCGCTGGGCCGGCTCTCGTAGTGATCCTCGGCGGAACCGGCTATCTCCTCCGCCATCTCCTCCGCCATGTCCACTGCGTGCGCGAGCTCCACCTCGTATTCGAGGAGCGTCTGGCGGTCTCCCGAGAAGAACTCCATGTGGACGGAGGTGTCGTCGACGCCGACCTTCTCGAGGAGTTCGGCGGCAGTGTTCAGGTAAGCCTCGGGGCCGCAGGCATAGACCTGCCGGCCGTTCGCGTCGGGGGCCACCTCGTCGAGCATGTCCGCCGCCAGCCTCCCGGTGAGCCATTCCCACCCCTCTGGTTTCTGGCGGTCTCCCAGTGAGTAGAAGACCCTGATGCGTGAGTCCACGGAGACGATGTAAGCCAGTTCCTTGTGGAAACCGAAGTTTCCGGCCGCCGCTCCGTGGTAGAGCACGATGACATCGGCCTTCCCGGGCAGCGAGTGGATGGTCCGCACCATCGACATGATGGGGGTGATGCCTGCACCGGCAGCCAGCAGCAGGTATCTCGCCCTCCGGTCTGCGTCAGGAAGGTGGAATGCCCCGATCGGGCCGAGCATCTCGAGGACCGTACCGGGTCGGACGTTCTCGTGCACCCATGGTGAGACCAGTCCCAGGGGGTCGCGTTTGACCGTGATGTCGAAGGTCCACGGCCTGGTGGGTGAACTGGACAGGGAGTAGCTGCGGTCCACGGCGTCCTGGTCCTCACCGTGCACGGGGAAGGCGACGTTCACGTACTGGCCTGCGCGGAACGCCAAAGGCGCCCCGTCGGAGCGGCGGAACACGAAGGTCATCATCCCGCCCGCCTCCGGAACGACCTCGACACATTCGGCCAGGAACTCCTGCGGATGCCAGGGGCCCAAGGCGCGGGCGGCACCGGCCGGTCCTTCGGTGCTGCTCATCACCCTGTTCCAAGGCATCTCGAGACCGCGAATGCGCTGGGGTTCTTGGGCTGCCGTGTCGGCCCGGGGTTCGGTCATGCCATCTGCTCCTGCACGCGCTGCACGTACCAGTTGATGAACGCCTCCACCTGGTATTCGCTCTTCATGTACGGGCCGGGCTCGTAAGCGGGGCTGCCGGCGCCCTTCTGGCACAGTTCCACGAACGCCTTGTCCTGCAGATTCGTCTGCTTCCAGGTATAGGTGAGTTTCTCCAGGTCGTAGTCGATGCCTTCGACGGCGTCGTCGGCCACCAGCCAGGTGGTGCGTACCAGTGTCTGGTGTTCGTTGACAGGGAAGACTGCGAATGTGATGACGTGGTCCCCCTGGAAATGGAACCAGCTGTTGGGCTGCAGGTGCATCGAGCAGCGACCGAGGCGGAAGTCCCGCAGGTCACCGAGCAGTTTCTTGGAGAGCCGGCGCCCATCGGGGGAGAACGATTCGCCGTCGCCGTCGAGCGATTCCCTGGAGATGCGGATTCCCGCCACGCGGGTGTCGAGCTCCTCGACGACCTCGTAGGGAAGGCCGTAGCGGCGGCAACGCTCTTCGAGCGAGGACTGCGCTTCCTTGTTGCGGTCCCACACTTCCTCGAGGTGTGCCGGGATCAGCCCCTCCGTCAGGCCCCAGGTGGGAAAGAGGGAACATGCGAGCTCCGGGTGGCCGTCGCAGTGGTAGCACTCACGGTTGTTCTCCATGACGAGCTTCCAGTTGCCCTCTTCGATGATGTTCTGCTGGTAGGCGATTTTCGTCGTCGCCAGATCGTGGGGTGCGAGGTAGGGCTCGAAGATCTTCGAGGTCTCGTCGAAATCGGTCGGCGGTTCGTCGGCGATGCAGACGAAGACGAGTCCGGCGACCACGCGGCTGGAGGCACGCTTGAGGCCGAAGCAGCCCTTGTCGAACGTCGTCTCCCCGGGTGCGGAGGCGTGAATCAGATCGCCCTCGGGGGAGTAGGTCCAGGAGTGGTAACCGCACACCAGGTTTCCCGTGGTCCCCGCGGGTTCGGTCAGGACGCGGGCGCCGCGGTGGCGGCATACGTTGTGGAGCACGTTCACGCCGCCGTCGTCATTGCGCAGCACGATCAGGGAGTAGGGCCCGTAGTCGACGGTGACGTAGTCGCCCGGCTCCGGGAGCTCGGCGATGCTGGCGGCAAAGATCCAGTGCCGGCCGAAGATGGCCTGCATGTCGATGCTGAAGATCGTCGGATCGGTGTAGAAGGGGGCATCGAGCGAAAATCCAACGCGCCGGAAACCGAACAACTCGCTGATTTCTGCCAGCTGCTCGGCAGGCACCGAGGAAACAAGTCTCCCGCGTGTGTCGACGGGCACGTTCACTGGAGCAGACATGGGTTCCTCCAAAAGGACGGGGTAACTGTGCAGGTCGCAAGAATGATCACGGGCGGAACAGGCGGAGCCGATAACGGTATTGTCACGAGGTTAGGGCCATTCACATTGCGATAAAAGCGCAACAATCCGGTGAGGACAGTGCACCATGGGTGCATGATCGACCCACGGCTCATAACCCTCCGGGTGTTCGCCCAATGCGGCACCATCAGTGCCACCGCGGAACTGACGGGTTACTCTCCCTCCGCCGTCTCCTCGCAATTGCGGGAGCTCCAGCGCGTACTCGGAATGCAGCTGCTGACCAAGGACGGTCGCGGCATACGGCTGACCGCCACGGGCCGCTTCCTCGTGGAGGGCTCGGACACCCTCCTCATGGAGTGGGAGAGCCTCCGCGCTGCGGCCATGGAGGCCGGCGACAGGATGCAGTCCACTCTCGGGCTCGGCGGATTCTCCACGGCGGCCGCCCAATTGCTCGCGCCGCTGGCCGCCACCCTCCGGTCGACACACCCTCTGCTGAAGGTTCAGGTACTCGAGGCCAACCCGACGCGCTGCTTCGACTTGCTGGTCGCCGAGCGGATCGACCTGGCGGTCGTCGTCGCCATGCAGTCGGACTCCTCGGTGGAGAACGATTCGCGATTCGAGCAGACACTTCTCCTCGACGATCCCCTGGACGTCATCATCCCCGCCGATCATCCATTCGCATCCCGGGAAACGGTGGCGCTCGAAGAACTGGCGTCGGAGACCTGGATCACCGACGCTGCTGGTTCCACCTACCGCTCCCTCTTCACGGCGGCCTTCACGGCAGTCGGGATGACGCCACGCATCGCCCATGAGGCCGTCGAATGGGAGACCCAGATCGCCTTCGTCGGCGCGGGACTCGGCGTGGGCCTGTTGCCGCGCCTGGCGCCGCTGCACAGTGCCGAGAAGGTGGTTCGACTACGCATCACCGGCAGGGGGAAGCCTTCACGGCGCATCATCGCTGCTGTGCGCAGGGGCAGCATCTCATCGCCCCTCATCCAGGAGGCGCTCGGCATCCTGCAGGCCCGCGCCCGCCGGATCCTCACCGCCCGGCCCCGCGACGATCCCTGACACCACGGACCGCGGTACGCTGCCGACGCGGCAAGCGTTCAGGAGTCCGTCGCGGGAGCGAGAGGCGGCGGCGTGCCGGCCCTGCGTATGCCTCGGCGGCATGGGCCGGGACAGGCCGCATGCCGCCGAGGTGGGTTGCTACCCGAGCTGCGCAGCCATCAACTGGACGGTCTGGAGCCCCTGTGCTCGACGGTCGGGATGATTCCCGTCGCGGGCCCTCCGGGACACTCCGAGTCGGAGCACTTCTCCGCGCACTCATGCTTCGTCACGAGGTCGAACTGAGCGCCGCCGTGTTGTTCCACGCCGGTGCGTATGGCCCGCTCCACGACGGAGGTGGCCAGGCGACGCCGCAAGGAGAGAGGGTCCCGACGCAGGTCCTTGGTGAGGGCGAAGCAGAGCAGCAGCATGACGATGACGAACGGTAGCGCTGCAACGATGGTGATCCGTTGCAGGCCTGCCAGGGCTTCGGACGGTTCATCTCCGCCTGCCAGCAGCATGACCGCCGCCACGGCGCCGGTGAGGCAGCCCCAGAAGATGACGACTGCGCGGCGGGGGTGCTCGGCGCCATTGGAACTGAGTGATCCCATCACGATGGACGCAGCGTCGGCGCCCGTGATGAAGAAGATGGCGACCAGGACCATGGCCAGCACGATCACGGCACCGGTGGCCCAGTCGGCCATGCCCAGGTTCTTGACCAGGTCGAACAGCGCCCCGTCGAAGTTGACGGTCGGTGTCCCGTCGACCACGGTGACCAGGCCGGGCGTGTTCGCTTCGTCGGCTTCCTGCTGGACGTTGAAGGCAGCGCCTCCGAAGATGGCGAACCAGATCACACTGACAAGGCTGGGCACCAGCAGCACACCGGTGACGAACTGGCGGATGGTGCGGCCGCGGCTGATGCGGGCGATGAAGAGGCCTACGAAGGGCGTCCAGGACACCCACCAGGCCCAGTAGAAGATAGTCCAGCTGGTCATCCAGCTACGCAGTGACTCATCGCCGACCGCTTCGGTCCGGGAGGACATCTCGGCGAGGTCCCGCACGTAGTCGCCCACCGCGGAGGGGATCAGGTTGAGGATGAAAAGGGTGGGTCCGGCGACGAAGACGATCAGTGCAAGGACGACGGCCAGGACCATGTTGATGTTGGAGAGCCACTGGATGCCACGGCTGATCCCGGAGACGGCAGAGGCGACGAAGCACAGGGTCAGGACGGCGACGATCGCCACGAGCACGGGAGTACCGATCTCACCGAACCAACCGTTGGATGTCATGCCGCTACCGATCTGCAGGGCGCCGAGGCCCAGCGACGCGGCGGTGCCGAACAGGGTGGCGAAGATGGCCAGGATATTGATGAACTTCCCGACCGGCCCTTCGACCGTCCGAACGCCGAAAAGAGACGTGAAGGCGACGGAGATCAGTTGCCGGCGGCCCAGCCGGTAGGTCCCGTAGGCCATGGCGATACCCACGACGGCGTACATGGCCCAGGGGTGCAGGGTCCAGTGGAAGATCGAGGTGGCCATGGCCGTCTGGATCGCTGCGGGTGTCCTTCCACCCACTGTTCCGGGCGGGGGGGAGATGTAGTGGTAGAGCGGTTCGGCCACGCCGTAGAACATCAGCCCGATGCCCATGCCCGCGGCGAACATCATCGCGACCCAGGAGATGGTCCGGAATTCCGGCTTTTCGCCGTCCTTGCCGAGCGGGATGTTGCCGAACTTGCCCACGGCCAGCCACAGGACGAAGACCACGAAGAGCGATGCCATGAGCATGAAGAACCATCCGGTGTACTCCATGACCCAATTGAGGGCTCCGGTGGAGGTGCTGGACAGGCTGTCGCGGCCGGCGAAGCCCCAGATGACGAAGGCGATGGCGATGGCGCCCGTGATGCCGAACGTGACCTTGTCGAGAACGAGCTTGTGGTTCCGGCGGTCCGCGACTTCCTGCTCGGTCCTGGCGTGACGCAGCTCGTCGAGGATCTGTTCGGACTCGGCGTCGGACCCGGCGTCGGACACAGCGTCGGCCACGGGTGCGACTCCTGCGTCCGGGTCGAGGGCAGCAGGTTGCCTGTCTCCTCCGGCGCCTTCGTCCGCAGGCAACTCCTCGGGTACGTGGGATTTCAGGTCACTATCAAAAGCCATGAGCGGGTCCTTTGCTCGGTGAGGCATGAGTCTGCGATCGGCCGCGGCCCTCGGACGTCAGCCCGAGCGGAAAAGGTGCGGCCTCGAATGATCCGACGGTCACGATGCTGCCGCCGACGAGGTGAACTTCGTGGGTTCACCCCCTCCACCTTCGGGGGATCATGTTTCATGAACACACTTCTTTCGTGTTCAGAGGATTAACGCTGATATGTCCTGCCCGGGAGCGTTGATATATCAGTGATACTTTAGTTCACCGCGGGGTGCACGTCCATAGGTCGGGCGCGCGAATAGGATGGATCGGGAACTGGGGCGTCGAGGCCCGGGGCTCATCGGGAGGAGACCTGGAGATGGCAGACGCTGGCGGAGCACCGGTGCGGGCGGAGGATCCGTCAGCGCCGCGAAGGCAGGACGACGAATCCTTCGCCGACTTCGCCTACCGGATTCTCTGCGACGAACTGATCGTCCTGGACATCAAGCCGGGCGAGCCCCTCAACGACGACGTCATCTCCCGCCGACTCGGCGTCGGCAGGACGCCGATCCGCGAAGCCATGAAACGGCTCGAGAGCGACCATCTGGTGGTGGCCTACCCCCGGCGCGGAACGTTCGCCGCCGGCGTGGACATCACGGATCTGGCCGAGATCTCCGAGATCCGACAGCTCCTGGAGCCGGCGGCAGCTGCGCGGGCTGCGCGACATGCCTCGCCGCAGCTCCGGAGCGAGCTCCGGGACTTTGCGCGGGACGTCGGGCAGCTGTTGCCGGGGATGCAGTCCCAGCAGGATCTCATGCGGCTGGACATGCGGGTCCATCGGATGATCTACCGGGCCACCGGAAGCAGGCATCTCGAGGACGTGCTGATCCGATACGACAACCTCGCAACGCGGATCTGGAGCCTGGTGCTCGAAAAGCTCCCGCCGGTGTCCGAGCACATCGCCCAGCACATCGAGCTGCTCGAACATATCGCGGCGGGGGACTCCGAAGCTGCTGCGCGGTTGACCAGCCGCCACGTCACCGATTTCGAGAACCACATCAGGGCTGTGCTGTAGTCCGGACAGGTACCCGCCCACTACGGGCGGATGCGGGAGAAGTCGCACCGAGAACGGTACGGACAGTAGCGGCAATGGCTACTGCTCCCTGCCCGACGAAGCCTGCGAACGGCGCCGGCCGGCCCGGCACGGCGGGGTCGCTCAGCCGCGGAGCCTGGTCATCGTGGGGTCGTAGAGCGGATCCGCGGTGACGGTGGCCTGGATGCGCCGTCCGAAGTACGCGATCTCCACCGAGTCCCCGAGGCTGACTTCGGCAGGAAGATACGCGTAGGCGATCGGTTTGGCGACCGTGTAGCCGTAGGCGGCACTGGTGACGTAGCCGACTGCCTGGTCCTTGTAGAAGACCGGTTCCTTGCCCAGTACGAGGCTCCGTCCGTCGTCGACCGTCAGGCAGCGCAAGCGGCGGGCGGAGTTCTCCTCGGTGCGGCCTTCCAGGGCAGCCTTTCCGACGAAGTCCTCCTTGGTCATCTTCACGGCGAATCCGAGGCCGGCTTCCAGGGGGTCGTGCTCGGTGGTCATGTCGGTGCCCCAGGAGCGGTAGCCCTTCTCCAGGCGCAGCGAGCTGAAGGCGGCCCGACCCGCGGCGATGACGCCGTAGGGCTGCCCGGCTTTCCACAGGGCATCCCAGAGGCGCTGGCCGTTGTCCGCGCTCGTGTACAGTTCCCAGCCCAGCTCGCCGACGTAGGACAAGCGCATCGCAGTCACGCTGACGCCGCCGATGACGACCTGCTTGGCCCGGAAGTAGCGAAGACCGTCGTTGGAGAAGTCGTCGCTGCTGACAGTGCTGATCAGGTCCCGGGCGAGGGGGCCCCACAGGCCGATGCAGCAGGTGCCGCCTGTCGTGTCGCGCACCTGTACCCAGTCGCCGGCGGTTCCGCTCTCGGTCTGGTGGCGTGCGGCCCGCTCGAAGTAGGCGGTGTCGATGTTTCCGTTGGCTCCGAGCTGGAAGGTGTCCTCGCTCAGCCGGGCCACGGTGATGTCGCTCCGGATGCCGCCGGCGCTGTCCAGCAGGAGGGTGTAGGTGACTGCCCCGGGCTTCTTCGACAGGTCCCCGGTGGTGAGCCCCTGCAGCAGCTTCAGTGCTCCCGGTCCGGAGACCTCGAGGCGCTTGAGTGGGGTCATGTCGTACATGGCCACCGCGGTGCGGGTCTTCCAGGCTTCAGCGGCTGCGATGGGCGAGCTGAACATCGCGGACCAGGCGTCGCGGGCCGGGGGCTGCCACTCGGCCGGCATCTCCTTGAGCAGGTCCGCGTTCGCTTCGAACCAGTAGGGGCGCTCCCATCCGCCGGACTCCAGGAAGAACCCGCCCAGGGCCTTGTGGCGGGCGTGGAAAGGGCTGACGCGGAGGTTGCGGGGGGACAGCTTGGGCTGCAGCGGGTGCAGGACGTCGTAGATCTCCACGAAGTTCTGCTGGGACGTCTCGCTGACGTACTCGGGGGTCAGCTGGACCTCTTCGAAACGGTGGATGTCGCATTCACCGAGGTCGATCTGGGACGTGCCGGTGGTCAGGAGTTCAGCGACGGCCCGGGCGATACCGGCCGAATGGGTCACCCAGACGGCTTCGGCCACGAAGAAGTTGTCGAGCTCCTTGGACTCACCCACCAGGGCCCCGCCATCGGGCGTGAAGGAGAAGATGCCGTTGAAGCCGTCCTCGATCTCGCATTCCCGCAGTGCCGGAAGCAGTTGCTTGGTGTCCTCCCAGGCCGGGAGGAAGTCCTCCAGGGTGAAATCGAGACGGGAGGGCATGTTGTGGTCGCTGATGCCGGCCGGGTCGTAGGAGCCCAGGTCATCGAGGTCCACGGGCATGGGACGATGCGCGTAGGAACCGATGCCGTAGCGGTCGCCGTGTTCGCGGTAGTAGAGGTCCCGGTCCTGATGACGCAGGATCGGCAGCGACGCTCCGTCGGGAAGTTCGTTGTGGCCCGTGCGGGCCGGCACCGGAGTGGTTTTCACGTACTGGTGGGCCAGGGGGAGGAGGGGGACGACCATGCCGATCATCTCGCCGATCTTGGCGCCCCAGAAGCCTGCGCAGGAGACCACGATGTCGGCGGGGATGACACCGTCCGGAGTCACGACCCCGGTCACACGACGGTCGGACTGCTCGATGCCCGTGACCGTGGTGTTGCCCAGGTACTGGACGCCTGCGGCTTCCGTGCGCTTGATCAGCAGCTGGACGGCACGGGCGGCACGCGCCAGACCGTCGGTCGGGACGTGGAGCCCGCCCAGGATGTCCTCCTCGTTCAGGAGCGGGTAGAGCTCCTTGCACTCGGCGCTGGAGAGGATCTTCCCACTGATTCCCCAGGAAGCGGCATATCCGAGCTTCCGCTTCAGGTCCGCCAGGCGTGCCTCTGTGGTGGCGACTTCGAGGCCTCCGACCTGGTCGAAGCAACTGACGCCGTCCTCGGTCAGGGACAGGAACTTCTCGACGGTGTATTTGGCGAATGAGGCCATGGTCTTCGAGGGGTTCGTCTGGAAGACGAGACCCGGGGCGTGGGACGTGGAACCCCCGGGCATGTTCAGGGGCCCCTGGTCCAGGACCGTGATGGTGTTCCATCCCCGGGTGACCAGTTCGTCCGCGAGGTTCGTGCCGACGATCCCAGCTCCGATGATGACGATGTTTGGCGTCGATGCCATGTGGCTTCTCCTGCTGATATCCATGGGTTGTCCGTGCTGGTCTGGGGGGCTCGTGCTTACCGGAACACGACGGTGCTGGTCCGGTCCAGCAGCACGCGGTGCTCGCAGTGCCACCGCACCGCGCGTGAGAGAGCCAGTGCTTCGGCGTCCTGGCCGACCGTCGAAAGGGCGGTCGGTCCATAGCTGTGGTCCACCCTGATCACTTCCTGTTCGATGATGGGCCCTTCGTCCAGTTCCGCCGTCACGTAGTGGGCCGTTGCGCCGACCAGTTTCACGCCGCGATCGTAGGCCTGGTGGTAGGGGCGTGCACCCTTGAATCCCGGTAGGAACGAATGGTGGATGTTGATCGCACGACCCTCGAGGGCGCGGCAGAGGTCGTCGGACAGGACCTGCATGTACCGGGCCAGCACGACGAGGTCGATGTCATGCTCGTCCACCAGTTCCAGCAGGCGGCGTTCGGCATCCGACTTCGTCTCGGGAATGACCGGGAGGTAGATGAAGGGGAGGCCGGCGGCCTCGGCCATGGCCCGGTGGGTCTCATGGTTGGAGACCACGAGGGCGATCTCACCCCCCAGGCTGCCGCCGCGCCAGCGGAAGAGCAGGTCGTTCAGGCAGTGGCCGAACTTGGACACCATCACGAGGATGCGTTGCTTCGTCTGGTCATGGAAGCTGAACTTCATGTCGAAGAGGTCGGCGATGGGGCGGAACTCCTCCTGGAGCCGCTCCGGGGTGTAGGCCGAGGAGCCCGAGAAGGCGGAGCGCAGATGCAGTGTCTGGCGGAGGCCGTCATCGAACTGCTGGTGCTCGTCGATGTTGAAGCCACGTTCGAAGAGAAAGGTGGTGACTGCCTGGACGATGCCCGCACGTTCGACGCATGACAGCGTCAGCACGAACCTCTGCGTCTGGTCTTCCGCACGGGCCTCCGACTGGGGCAGCGTGCTGGTCGATGAATCTGTCGCCACTAGGGTCATGTCTCCTCCTTCTGAATATATTCAAACGTCGTACACTGATATATTACAACTGGATGAGAGCGTATACTGGTGATGCGGTGAGGGTCAAGAGCCCTCCCGGCTCGAAGGGGAAAGGGATTCGCGTCATGGCTTTGGAAGTTCTGGCAGCCGCCGATGAGGCAAAGAGGTCGTTGGCCGATGTGGCCTACGAGCGCATCCGGGACCGGCTGCTGATGCTCGACATCAAGCCCGGCGACCTCATCAACGACGACGCCCTCGCCAAGGACCTCGGCGTCGGCCGGACCCCGGTGCGTGAAGCCCTGAAGCGGCTGGAGCTGGACCGCCTCGTCGTCTCCTATCCACGGAGGGGTACTTTCGCCACCCGGGTGGAGGTCACCGACCTCGCGTTCATCTCCGAGATCCGCACCCAGCTCGAGCCGCTTGCCGCCTCCCGGGCAGCGCGGGTGGCGACGGAGTCGATGAAGGAGCAGTTGCGCGCCGTGATCCGCGCGGTCGAGTCCTTCGACACGAGTGCTGCTTCGGTCGTCGAGACCCTGCGCCTGGATGCCCGCGTGCACCAGGGCATCTACGCGGCGGCCGGCAACCCCCACCTCGAGGACGTCCTGATCCGCTACGACAATCTGGCGACGCGGATCTGGTGCATGGTCCTGGACCGCCTGCCCGACCTCTCCCGTCATGTGCACGAGCATGTGGACCTGCTGCGCGCGGTCATCGACGGAGACGAGGCCCGGGCCGCGGAACTCGCGCGGATCCACGTCAGTGGTTTCGAGCACGCGGTGCGCGAAGCGCTCTTCGCCGCCTGAGGCGTATCGCCCGAACCGCGCCACGCTGTTGACACCCTTGGGGGACAGTAGAATACTTATGGCCAACTACTAATATATCAAACGGATATTAGTTGCAGCCATAGGAGACAACGATGGTCGACGTTCTGACCCGCTCGCTCGCAGAGACCGATCCCCAGGTCCATGCCGCCGTGCAGCAGGAACTGGCACGCCAGCAGGGCACTCTCGAGATGATCGCCTCCGAGAACTTCGCCCCGACCGCGGTCATGGAGGCGCAGGGATCCGTCCTGACCAACAAGTACGCCGAGGGTTACCCGGGCAAGCGGTACTACGGCGGCTGCGAGCACGTCGACGTCATCGAGCAGCTGGCCATCGACCGCCTCACGTCGTTGTTCGGTGCCGAATTCGCGAATGTGCAGCCCCACTCAGGTGCCCAGGCCAACGCAGCGGCGATGTTCGCCCTCATCCAGCCCGGCGACACCATCCTGGGGCTGAACCTCGCGCACGGTGGCCACCTGACACACGGGATGCGCATCAACTTCTCCGGCAAGCTCTACAAGGTCGTCCCGTACGGGGTGCGTGAGGAAGACCACCTGATCGACATGGCCGAGGTCGAGCGCCTGGCGGTCGAGAACAATCCACAGCTGATCGTCGCCGGCTGGTCCGCCTACTCCCGGCAGCTGGACTTCGCCGAGTTCCGCCGCATCGCGGACCGGGTAGGCGCCTACCTGATGGTGGACATGGCGCATTTCGCAGGCCTGGTGGCTGCAGGGCTCCATCCCAGCCCCGTTCCTCACGCCCACATCGTCACGAGCACGACCCACAAGACCCTCGGTGGCCCGCGCGGTGGTGTGATCCTGACCAACGATGCCGCCATCGCCAAGAAGGTCAACTCCGCGGTGTTCCCCGGACAGCAGGGCGGTCCGCTGGAGCACGTCATCGCCGCGAAGGCTGTCGCGTTCAAGCTCGCTGCCGAGCCGGAATTCCGCGACCGCCAGGAACGCACCCTGGAAGGGGCCCGCATCATCGCGGAACGCTTGCTGTCCGCCGACGTCGCGGAGTCAGGGGTGACCGTGGTCAGCGGTGGCACCGATGTGCACCTGGTCCTGGTGGATCTGCGCACGTCGGAACTGGACGGCCAGCAGGCCGAAGACCGCCTGCACCGGATCGGCATCACGGTCAACCGCAACGCAGTGCCTTTCGACCCGCGTCCGCCCATGGTCCCGTCCGGTCTCCGTATCGGCACACCGGCGCTGGCCACGCGTGGCTTCGGCAGGACGGAGTTCACCGAGGTCGCGGACATCATCGCCGCAGCACTCAAGCGCGAGTTCAGCGACGAGACCGTGGCGGAACTCCGGCAGCGGGTCGAGATCCTGGCCCACAAGTTCCCTCTCTACCCCAACCTCTCCTCCGACGCGACCGAGGTGGCATGATGGCCGATCTTCTTCCGGAGCACCCGGACTTCCTCTGGCACAACCCCGACCCCAAGAAGAGCTATGACGCGGTGATCGTCGGCGGCGGCGGGCACGGCCTCGCCACCGCCTACTTCCTGGCCAAGAACCACGGCATGACCAACATCGCGGTCCTGGAGAAGGGGTGGCTGGCCGGCGGCAACATGGCCCGGAACACCACCATCATCCGCTCCAACTACCTCTGGGACGAGAGCGCGGCCATCTACGAGCACGCCCTCAAGCTCTGGGAGATCCTGCCCGAAGAGCTCGAATACGACTTCCTGTTCAGCCAGCGCGGTGTGATGAACCTGGCCCACACCCTGGGGGATGTGCGCGAGAGCATGCGCCGGGTCGGGGCGAACAAGCTCAACGGCGTGGACGCCGAGTGGCTCGACCCCCAGCAGGTCAAGGAACTGTGCCCCATCCTGAACATCAGCGACAACATCCGCTACCCGGTCATGGGCGCCACGTACCAGCCGCGCGCCGGGATTGCGAAGCATGACCACGTGGCCTGGGCCTTCGCGCGCAAATGCGACGAGCTCGGCGTGGACATCATCCAGAACTGCGAGGTCACGGGCTTCCTGAAGGACGGGAACCGCGTCGTGGGCGTCAAGACCAACCGGGGGACCATCTCCACCGAGAAGGTAGGGCTGTGCGCTGCCGGCCACAGCTCGGTCCTGGCGGAGATGGCCGGCTTCCGGCTGCCCATCCAGTCCCACCCCCTGCAGGCACTGGTCTCCGAACTGCACGAACCGGTCCACCCCACCGTGGTCATGTCGAACCATGTGCACGTCTACGTCTCCCAGGCCCACAAGGGCGAACTGGTCATGGGCGCCGGCGTCGACTCCTACAACGGATACGGCCAGCGCGGATCCTTCCACGTGATCGAACACCAGATGGCTGCCGCCGTCGAGCTGTTCCCCATCTTCGCGCGGGCGCACGTGCTGCGGACCTGGGGCGGGATCGTCGACACCACGCTCGACGCCTCACCCATCATCGGCACCACGCCGGTGGACAACATGTTCGTCAACTGCGGCTGGGGTACCGGCGGATTCAAGGGAACCCCCGCGGCCGGGCTCACCTTCGCCCACACCATCGCCACGGGGACGTCGCACGACCTGAACAAGCCGTTCGCGCTGGAGCGGTTCGAGACCGGCGCCCTGATCGACGAACACGGCGCGGCCGCCGTGGCCCACTAGAAGAGAGTCCGGACATGCTCCTCATCTCATGCCCCAACTGCGGCTCCCGCGACGAGACCGAATTCCACTACGGTGGCCAGGCCCACGTGCCCTACCCCGAGGATCCGGCAGCGCTGGACGACCGCCAGTGGGCCGAGTTCCTGTTCTACCGGGACAACACCAAGGGGGCCTTCGCCGAACGCTGGCTCCACAGCACCGGCTGCCGCCAGTGGTTCAACATGCTCCGCGACACGGTGACCTACGAGATCCAGGCCGTCTACCCGATGGGCGCGGCCCGCCCGGACAGAGCCGCCGCGGCGCCTGAGTCCGGCACCGCCAGCACAGCCCCGGACAGCACCACCACCGGGACAGCCGCTCCCGACATCTCCGGCACGAGCACGGCCCCCGCCACCTCAGACGGCACCACCGCCCCGGAAGGAGCATCAAAGTGACGTCCCAGAACGCCCGCCTCGCCACCGGCGGACGCATCGACCGCACCATCTCCTGGCGTTTCACCGTGGACGGCGAGGAGTTCACCGGCCACCCCGGCGACACGCTCGCCTCCGCCCTGCTCGCCAACGGTCGGATCGCCGTCGGCAACTCGCTGTACGAGGACCGCCCCCGAGGAATCATGTCCGCCGGAGTCGAGGAATCGAACGCCCTGGTGAAGGTGTACCCACGGTTCCCCGGCCACGTGGCCGAGTCCATGCTCCCGGCCACGACCGTCACCCTGGTGGACGGCCTGGCGGCGGAGCTGCTCGACGGGCGGGGCAGGCTGGACCCGGAGGACGACCGCGCCGAGTACGACAAGAAGTACGTCCACACCGACGTCCTGGTCATTGGCGGCGGTCCCGCCGGCCTGGCCGCCGCCCGCGAGGCCGTTCGCACCGGCGCCCGGGTGATGCTGATGGACGACCAGCCCGAGTTGGGCGGATCGCTCCTGTCAGGGTCCACGGCTCCCGGGCCGGCAGAGACCATCGAAGGGAAGCCGGCCCTGGACTGGGTGGCGGACGTCGAAGCGGAACTGGTGTCCGGTGCCGAGTCCACCGTTCTCAACCGGACCACCGCGTTCGGCGCCTACGACGCCAACTACGTGATCGCCGTCCAGAACCGCACCGACCACCTGTCCAGCCCCGCAGCGCCCGGCGTCTCCCGGCAGCGTATCTGGCACGTGCGTGCGGCACAGGTGGTGCTCGCCCCCGGCGCCCACGAACGGCCCCTGGTCTTCGAGAACAACGACCGCCCGGGGATCATGCTGGCCTCCGCCGTCCGCAGCTACCTCAACCGCTACGCCGTCGCCGCCGGACAGCGCGTGGTCATCAGCACCACCAACGACAGCGCCTACGCACTCGCCGCGGACCTGCGCGCCGCCGGCGTGGAGGTGGCGGCCGTCGTCGACGCCCGCCCCAGCCTCACCGGGGTGGCAGCCGCCGCCGTCGACGCCGGCACCCGGGTGCTGACCGGCAGTGCGGTGGCGGACACCGCTGCGGACCGCACGGGCCGACTGAACGCCGTCACCGTCCGCGGCATCAACGACGACGGCGAACTCACCGCGGACGTCGAAGAGATCGCCTGCGACCTGCTGGCGGTCTCCGGCGGCTGGAGCCCGCTGGTGCACCTCCACTCCCAGCGGCAGGGCAAGCTGCGCTGGGACGACGAGCTGGCCGCTTTCGTGCCGAGCACCGTGGTCCCGAACCAGCAGACCATCGGCTCCGGCCGCGGCAGCTTCGACCTCGCGGACGTCCTGGCCGAAGGCATCTCCGCGGGGGTATCCGCCGCCACCGCCGCCGGCTTCGAGTCCGCCACGCAGCCGTCCGCCCTCGGCGAGCCGGCCTCCTCCGCCCCGACCCGCCAGCTGTGGCTGGTCCCGGGCCAGGCCGGCACGCCGGACGACTGGCACTCCCACTTCGTGGACTTCCAGCGCGACCAGTCCGTGGCCGATGTCCTGCGCTCCACCGGCGCCGGCATGCGCTCCGTGGAACACATCAAGCGCTACACCTCGATCAGTACCGCCAACGACCAGGGCAAGACCTCCGGCGTCAACGCGATCGGCGTCATCGCCGCCGCACTCCGCACAGCGGGCGAAGCGTCCCGCGGCATCGGCGACATCGGCACGACCACGTACCGCGCACCGTTCACCCCCGTGGCCTTCGCGGCACTCGCCGGGCGCCAGCGCGGCGAACTGTTCGACCCCGCCCGCAGGACGTCGATCCACCCGTGGCACGAGGCCCACGGTGCCCGGTTCGAGGACGTGGGACAGTGGAAGCGACCCTGGTACTACCCGCGCGCCGGCGAGGACATGGACGCAGCCGTGCTGCGCGAGTGCGCGGCCGTCCGCGACTCCGTCGGCTTTCTGGACGCCACCACCCTCGGGAAGATCGAGATCCGCGGCAAGGACGCCGGTGAATTCCTCAACCGGATCTACACCAACGCCTTCAAGAAGCTCGCCCCGGGTTCCGCCCGCTACGGTGTCATGTGCATGGCGGACGGCATGATCTTCGACGACGGCGTGACCCTCCGCCTCGATGACGACCGCTACTTCCTGACCACCACCACCGGCGGCGCCGCCAAGGTCCTGGACTGGCTGGAGGAATGGCTCCAGACCGAATGGCCCGACCTCGACGTGCACTGTACCTCCGTGACCGAACAGTGGAGCACCATCGCCGTCGTCGGGCCCAGATCCCGGGCCGTCATCGCCAAGCTGGCACCGGACCTGGCAGCGGACGGGGGGCTGGAGGCGGACGCCTTCCCGTTCATGACCTTCCGCGAGACCACCCTCGCCTCCGGCGTGCAGGCCCGGATCTGCCGGATCTCGTTCTCCGGCGAACTGGCCTACGAGATCAACGTGCCGTCCTGGTACGGGTTGAACACCTGGGAAGCAGTGGCAGCCGCAGGCGCCGAATTCGGCATCACCCCCTACGGCACCGAGACCATGCACGTGCTCCGCGCCGAGAAGGGCTACCCGATCGTCGGCCAGGACACCGACGGCACCGTCACCCCGCAGGACGCGGGCATGGAATGGGTGGTGTCCAAGGCCAAGGACTTCATCGGCAAGCGGTCCTACGCCCGGGCCGATGCCGGGCGCGAGGACCGCAAGCACCTGGTCAGCGTGCTGCCCGTGGACCGTTCCTTCCGGCTCCCCGAAGGGACCCAGCTGGTGGAGCAGGGCATCAGCACCGACCCTGCCTCCGGTCCCGTCCCGATGCAGGGTTTCGTCACCTCCAGCTACTCCAGCGCCGCCCTGGAGCGGACCTTCGCCCTGGCGCTGATCAAGAACGGCCGCAACCGCATCGGTGAGACCCTGGTGGCCGCCGCAGGCGACCGGCTGGTCGAGGTCGTCATCGCCGAGACCGTACTTTTCGACCCCGAAGGGACCCGCAAGGATGGCTGACACAGCAGCACTCAACGGCATCAATGGACTGCGGCACCTCCGGCGCAGCCCCGCCTCCCATCTGGCCGCCGCGCTGGAGGCCGGCTCCATCGAGGGGACGGTGGTCCTCCGAGAGGGCCCGTTCCGGACCATGGTGGGCCTCCGCGTGGACCCCCGCTCCGAGGAGGGCGCCCGGGTCGCCGCGGTGGCCGGCGGCCTGCCGCTCCGCTGCGGTGAAGTGGGCGGCGCCGACGGCGTCCGGATCCTCTGGCTGGGACCCTCCGAGTTCCTGGTGGTCGCATCCGAGGCCGCCCACGACTCGCTCGGTGGCACCCTCATCGATTCCCTCACCGCCGCCCTGGGCGGGGGTGCGGGCCAGGTGGTGGACCTGTCCGCGAACCGCACCACGTTCGAACTCTCCGGCACCCGGGCCCGTGCCGTCCTGGAGAAGGGCTGCTCCCTGGACCTGCACCCGCGCAGCTTCCCCCCGGGAACAGCCCTGAGCACCGAGGTGGGCAACATCCCGGTGGTCCTCGAGAAGACCGGGAAGGAAAGCTTCCGGATCTTCCCCCGCGCATCCTTCGCGGACTTCCTGGGCCGGTGGCTCCTCGACGCGATGCGCGAGTACGCCTCGCCCGAGGTCCCCTGACGGTCCCCGGTCCGGGCAGAGCTGTCCGGATCGCTCGGTGCCACCGGGAGGGGCGACAGCTCGGACCTGGAATCCGCCTGTCCGGTCCTCGTGCATCCCGGTCGGACGGATCGCCCATACCCTTTTCCGACAGGATCATCTGCCGGGCCACTCCGGACACGAAGGAACCGCACCATGGCTGTAGGAGTCTTCGATCTCTTTTCCATCGGCATAGGACCTTCGAGCTCGCACACTGTCGGACCGATGCGGGCCGCCGCGGTGTTCAGCGAGGAACTGAAGGCCTCCGGCATCCTTGCCGACGTGGCATCACTGCGGGTCGACCTCTACGGGTCCCTCGCTGCGACGGGGCACGGGCACGGAACGATGACGGCGATCCTTCTCGGCCTCGAGGGGTTCCACCCCGAGCTGATCCAGCCCGAGGAGGTGGAGGAGCGGCTGGCAGCCATCGCGGGCACCGGCATCCTGGACCTCGGTGGAAGCGTGTCCTTGCCCTACGGGGTCGAGGACATGGTCCTGCGCCCCCTGACGATCCTGCCCCGGCACACCAACGGCATGACCTTCACCGTCCACGGCCCGGCCGGGCAGGTCCTTCATACGGCCACGTTCTTCTCGGTCGGCGGAGGGTTCATCGTGCGGGACGGGGAGAAGGACGCCGCCCGGCAGGAACTCGAGTCCTCGAAGAAGGAGCTTCCGCTCCCGTTCCGCACCGCCGCAGAGCTGCTCGACCACTGCCGACGAACCTCCCTCGGTATCAGCGACGTGATGCTGACCAATGAGAAGGACAGCCGCACGGAGGATGAGATCCGGCAGGGCCTGCTCCACATCTACTCGGTCATGGAGAGCTGCGCGCAGGTCAGCCTCACCCGCGAGGGACTGCTGCCCGGCGGGCTCAAGGTCCGCCGGCGCGCCCCCGACTGGCATGACCGCCTGCTGAAGGAGGACAAGAACCACGACCCCGCGTACTGGCAGGAATGGGTGAACCTGATCGCTCTGGCCGTCAATGAGGAAAACGCATCCGGCGGCAGGGTGGTCACGGCACCGACCAATGGAGCGGCGGGCATCATCCCCGCCGTGCTGTACTACGCCCTGCATTTCGCGCCCGGGATGCAGAATGCCAGCCG
This sequence comes from Arthrobacter sp. TmT3-37, assembly GCF_054510835.1. NCBI lineage: Bacteria > Bacillati > Actinomycetota > Actinomycetes > Micrococcales > Micrococcaceae > Arthrobacter > Arthrobacter sp. TmT3-37. Next base: position 258,963 of record NZ_JBTNDU010000004.1, read on the forward strand.
GCAGGATCGCGACGACGTGGTGGTCACGTTCCTTCTGACCGCCGGTGCTGTCGGAGTCCTCTACAAGGAACAGGCCTCGATCTCGGGCGCGGAGATGGGCTGCCAGGGCGAGGTGGGCTCGGCATCGTCGATGGCTGCCGCCGGCCTGGCCGAAGTGCTGGGTGGCAGCCCCTCGCAGGTCGAGAACGCGGCCGAGATCGCGATGGAACACAACCTCGGCCTGACCTGCGATCCCATCGGTGGCCTGGTGCAGGTGCCCTGCATCGAACGGAACGCGATCGCCGCGGCGAAAGCGATCAATGCCGCCAAGATGGCGCTCTGGGGCGACGGCGTCCACCGGGTGTCCCTCGACGAGGTCATCATCACCATGCGGGAAACGGGCAAGGACATGAGCTCCAAGTACAAGGAGACGGCCATGGGCGGGCTGGCCGTCAACGTCGTGGAGTGCTGAGCAGTAGCGACCGTCCAACGGGTGGTGCAGGGTCGGCACCTGGGACCTGACGTGTCGGTTTCGTCCTCGGCCGCCCCGGTCATGACCCCTGCGTCATCGGACCGGATCAGCGGTCATCGAACGGGAGTCTGCCAGGTCGATCCATCGGCGCCGACCCGTCAGCGGCGGCGGTAGGTGAGTTCGAAGACCATCCGCCCGGCCTTGATCGCCTTGTTCTCGAAACTCGTCAGGGTGCGGCCCTCGAAACGGGGCGCCCACCCGCCGAGCTCGTCGGTCCCCTCGTTGACGCCGGTGTTGCCGGTGCTCACCGGGTCGCGGCCCTCCCGGACCGGCGCACCACCCACCACGGATTCCACCCCGCTCTGCCACACCTGGGTCAGCGGGCTCCCGGCGCCGGAGCGTTCGCCGTCGTGCAGGTTCTCGAAATGCCCGCTCGCGTCCAGGACGGCGCGCATCTGCACGGCGTAGCTGGACCAGTCGGTGGCGAGGCGGAAGATGCCGCCGGGCTCGATGACGCGTGCGGCGAGTTCCACGTAGTCCTCCTTGACCAGGCGGCGCTTGTGGTGTCGGGCCTTGTGCCAGGGGTCCGGGAAGAAGGTCCACAGCTCGGCGACGGACGACGCCGGGATCATCCCGGCGAAGGCCTCCGCGGCATTGACCTGGGCGGTCCGGACGTTCGTCAGGTCCTTCTGGCTGATCCGCAGCATGGTCTGGGCCAGTCCCGGACGGTAGACCTCGAGGGCGAGGTAGTCGCGGTCGGGATCGAGCTCCGCGGCGTGGGTGATGGCCTCTCCCAGGCCCGATCCCACCTCGACGACGAGGGGCGCCGTCCGGCCGAAGGCCGCTTCGACGTCGAGCACGAAGCCGGGTGCCACCGACGTGTCGGCGTTCTCCACGCGGGGCACGTCGATGAGGAAGGCCTCGGCGAGCTCGTCCCAGGCCTCGCGGCGCCTGCCCTGAAGGCGCGAGCCCCGTCGGACGAAGGACACCGGCTGGGAGCGGTGCGGATGGTCGGGGGTCTGTTCTCGTGGCTCCATCACCTTCTAGGCTACCGGCCGGACATCAGCCCGCCGTCGCCCGGCGGAGGCGCGAGATCGCGAGCTGCGCATAGAGGGCGGCGCCGTCGGCCAGGACGCCGTCGTCGAAGACGGCGTAGGGGGAGTGGTTGAACGGCGCGGTCACCGGGTCCGCGCCGGGGGGAACTGCCGAGAGGAACACGAAGCTGCCCGGCACCGCCTCGAGGATCCGCGAGAAGTCCTCCGAGCCGCTCATCGGCTGCGGCATGGTGACGTACCGGTCGGGGCCCAGCAACTCCCCGACCTGCGCCGCGGCGTGTGCCGTCTCGTCGTGGTCCGTGACGGTGACGGGATACTCGTGGAGGTACTCGATGTCCGCCTCGAGCCCGTGGGCGGCGGCGATGTGCCGGACCAGCCTCGGAGCGGCGTCCGCCATCCTGTCCCGGTTCGCCGGCGAGAAGGTCCTGATGGTCGCCTCGATCCGCGCGGTCTGCGGGATGATGTTGCGCTGCGCGCCCGCGTGCAGCACGCCGACGGACAGCACCACGGGATCGAACATGTCGAACTGCCGCGTGATCAGAACCTGCAGCTGGGTCACGATCTCCGCCGCGACGGTCACCGGATCCTTCGCGGAGTGCGGGGCGGAACCGTGCCCACCCGCCCCGCACACCGTCACCATCAGTCCGTCCGACGCCGACATCAGCGGTCCGCTGCGGCTCATCAGCATCCCGGCCGGTATCAGGGAGGACGTCACGTGCACCCCGTACGCCGCGTCCGGGCGCCTGCCCGCCGCGTCGAGGACGCCCTCCCGGATCATGACGCCCGCCCCGTCGTGGCCCTCCTCGCCGGGCTGGAACATGAGGACGACATCCCCGGGCAGCTCGGAGCGACGCTCGGCGAGGAGCGTCGCCGCTCCCGCGAGCATCGCCGTGTGGAGGTCGTGGCCGCACGCGTGCATGACGCCCTCCACCCGGGAGCTGTACGGGACGCCGGTCGCCTCCTGGACGGGCAGCGCGTCCATGTCGCCGCGAAGGAGGACCACCGGGGTGTCGTCGCCCTGCGCCGCTCCGCCGCGGAGCACCGCGGTGACCGACGTCGTGTCCGTCCCGAGCGTCACCTCGTAGGGCAGGCCGTCCAGGGCGTCGAGCACCTTCTCCTGGGTGCGCGGCAGGTGGAGGCCCAGCTCGGGTTCGCGGTGGAGGCGGTGGCGCAGGTCAGTGATGTCACCGACGAGGGCACGGGCATCCTCGAGCAGAACGGCGGGGGACAGCGGCATGGAGATCCTCCTGGCAGGGCTGGTCCTCCCACCCTTGCAGAAGTCGCCCGGGGAGGCGAGGTCCCGGCCACCGCGCTCCCGGTCATCGAAGTGCCGGGAGCACGGTGGGCCTGCTACAGAGCCAGGCGGCCAGGGCCGACGCCCGAGCCCGCTCCGAAGATCCCGAGCATCTTCGCTCGACGCTCGCGCATCGTCGGCTGCGACACGATATCCGAGTCACGCACTGAAGGCCGGAACGACCTCCTTCACGAACAGTTCAAGGGACTTCTTCTTCTCCTCGTGAGTCATACCGTTGTCGATCCAGTAGCTGAATTCGTCGATGCCCAGCTCCTGGTAGTGCTTGATACGGGTGACCACCTCGTCAGGGGTCCCGATCATCGCTGACCTGTGGAGGCTTTCCGGCTCGAACTCCGGCCGGTCCGCGAATTTCTCCTCGGGTGAGGGGTCGAGGAATCCGTCGACGGGCGTCGTCTTGTTGCCGGCCCACGCGTCGAAGGACCTGTAGTAGCGGTTGATCGCGGCGGCCCCTGGGCGCCAGCCTTCGGTATCGTCGGCTGCGTGCACGTACGTGTGACGCAGGCACATGACCTCGGGCTTCTTCGCGCCCGGGAACTTCTCCACAGCGGCCCGGGTCTTGCCGGTGAGGTCGGCGACTTCGGCATCGTCCTTCATCAGCGGGGTGACCATGATGTTGAAGCCGTTCTCCACGGCGAATTCGTGCGATTCGGGGGAGCGTGCCGCGACCCAGATCGGAATGGTGTCCTGAACCGGTTTCGGCACGCTGGTCGAGGTGGGGAACTGCCAGATCTCGCCGTCGTGGGCGTAGTCACCCTGCCACAGGGCCTGCATCGCCGGGAGCAGTTCGCGCAGGTGCTGAGCGCCGGCGGCCGCGGGCATGCCTCCGGCGAGGCGGTCGAACTCGAACTGGTAGGCCCCTCGGGCTATCCCGAGTTCGAGTCGTCCGTTGCTGATCACGTCCACGAGGGCGGACTCCCCAGCGGCACGGATGGGATTCCAGAACGGGGCGATGAGCGTCCCCGCACCGAGGCGGATGGTCGTCGTCTTCGCGGCGAGGTAGGCGAGCACGGGCATGGGGCTGGGGGAGACCGTGTACTCCATGGCGTGGTGCTCGCCGGTCCAGACGGTGGAGAACCCGCCGACCTCGGCGATCTGCACCAGCTCGACAAGATCTTCCATGAGCTGTCGGTGGCTCACGGCGGTGTCCCACCGTTCCATGTGGGCGAATAGCGAGAAACGCATTGTTGGTACCTCCTGTGGTGCGGTTACGAAGTCGTCAGGTCGTCAGGTCGTTCAGGTCGTTCGGATCGGCTCGGGGTGGCTCGGGGTGGCTCTTCATCTCGGCGATGGTGAGGTCCCCTTTCGACCAGTGGGTGTCGGGCACTTCCCTGATGATGACCGTGGTGTTCTGTGGGAGCGCGCCGACCGTCTCCTCCGCTGCCCTGTGGAGGGCGGACACCAGGGCGCGTAATTGGTCAGGGCTGCGTCCTTCGGCGATGGACACGTCGATGAGGGGCATGATCGGCTTCCCCTAACCGCGCATGACGAAGGGATCGGCGACGGGGCCTTCGTCCGTGTTGATCCAGATGCTCTTGAGGTGTGTGTACTCGTGCATCGATTCGACGCCGTGCTCTATACCCACGCCGCTGTTCTTGTAGCCCTGGCGCGGGGACATCGGGGACATCGCCCGGTAGGTGTTGACCCAGATCGTGCCCGCTTCCAGCCCACGGCTCATGCGGTGGGCGCGGGCGAGGTTCTGGGTCCATACGCCGGCTGCCAGGCCGTAGTCGGTGTCGTTCGCCAGCCGGAGGACTTCCTCCTCGGTGTCGAAGGGCATGATCGCGGCGACGGGTCCGAAGATCTCCTCCCGGGTGACGCGCATGGTGTTGTCCACCCCGGTCAGAACGGTCGGGGCATAGAAGTAGCCCGGCAGATCGACGTCGGGGCGTTTTCCGCCGGTGAGAACGGTCGCGCCCTCGCTGACGCCGAGCTCGACATAGGAGCTGACCTTGTCCCGCTGCGCGGCGAACGCCAGGGGCCCCAGTTCCGTCTCGTCGAGCAGGGGATCGCCGATGACGATGGTGCGTGCCCGTTCCGCGACCCTCTCCAGCAACTCCTCGTAGATCGACCGGTGGGCGAAGACGCGGCTGCCGGCGATGCAGGTCTGGCCGGCGGCGGCGAAGATGCCCGCGACGACGCCCATCGCGGCATTGGGGATGTTCGCGTCGTCGAAGACGATATTGGGGCTCTTTCCGCCCAGCTCCAAGGTGCAGCCGATGAAGCGGGCGGCCGCGGAGGCGGCGATGCGCGACCCGGTGGCGGTGGATCCGGTGAAGGAGATCTTTGCGATTCCCGGGTGGTCCACCAGCGGCGCTCCGGCTTCGACGCCGTATCCGGTGACCACGTTGATGACCCCATCGGGGAATCCCGCCTCGACGGCGAGTTCGGCGAGACGCAGGACCGTGCGCGAGGTGTACTCGGAGGGCTTGATGACCAGGGTGTTGCCGGCGGCCAGGGCCGGGGCCAGTTTCGAGGTGGTCAGCGTCAGGGGCGAGTTCCAGGGTGTGATCGCGCCAACCACTCCGAGTGCTTCGCGCTGTGTGTAGTTGAGCATCTGGACCGAGTTCGTGGGGATCTGGCTGCCCTGGACCTTGTCGGCCAGCCCTGCGTAGTAGTACAGGTACTCGGGCAGGCTGGTGAGTTGACCCCGCATCTCACGGAGGAGCTTGCCGTTGTCCTCTGACTCCAGTCGCGCCAATTCCTCGGCGTGCTGCCCGACCAGGTCACCGAGGCTTCGGAGCAGGTGCCCGCGTCTGGTCGGGGAGAGGTCCCGCCACCGTGGGTCGTGGAACGCCCGGCCGGCGGTCGTGACTGCGGTGTCGATGTCCGCGGCTGTGCCGCGGGCAGCCTCGTAGAGGACTTCCAGGGTGGCCGGGTTGGTGCTCGCGAAGTATTCGTTCGCGACCGGCGCGACATAGTGTCCGCCGATGAAGTGGTCGTATCGCTCAGACATGGTCTTCTCGACTCGATTCCTTGATGAAGTGATGAATGATGCGCGCCAGTTCGTCGGGCTGTTCCACCGGGAGCATGTGGCGGGCGCCGGGGACGATGACAGTTCTCGTCCCAGGGATGGCTTTGCCGAGCCGGTGGGTCATCTCCGGGGTGGAACCGGGATCACGCTCTCCTGTCACAGCCAGTGAGGGGATGTCGATGAGCCCGAGATCCGGGCCTATCTCGGCGTCCCCGGTGGCGAACACCTCGTATGCGTGGAGGTAGGACTCCACCGGATTCGCCAGAAGCGTGGTCCGGGTCTGTTCGACCCGTTCCTGGTCCACCCCGTGGCCCTGCGGGTACCACCGTTCCATCGAGGCTTCCACGCTGCCGCGGAAGTCCGCCCTGGCACCCTGGAGTCGCTGATGCACCGAGAGGGACTCATCGGCGGTGCGCCGGCAGACGGAACTCACACTGGTCAGCGTTGCCACCAGTTCGGGGCGATGCAGGGTCAGGTGCTGTGCGATGAGGGCACCCAGGGAGAACCCCACGAGGTGGCACCGTCCAGGCAGTCGTCCGGCGACATCCTCAGCCAGGTCCCCGAGCGTCGTGGGGCCCTCGAGTGCGGGCCGGTCACCGTGGCCGGGTAGGTCGAGGGCGACGACGGGTTGACCAGTCAGCGGCTGCAGTGCGGCTGTCAGGGGTTCCCACATGGTTCGGTCCAGTCCCACGCCGTGGAGGAGGACGATCGGGAGGGGCTGGGGGAGGGTCACTGCTCGCTGCTCAGGGGAGCCAGGCGCTGCTGGGGACGGCCCTGGGCTGCTGCGGCAAGGGCGATGACGATTTCACCTGCGTGGGGTGCGTCCGCCAGCCGCACCTCGATGCTCTGGTGGTGGGACCGGATGGTGGCGTCCGTGACGTGCTTGAGGGGGATGTCGAAGGCGACCCCGGCGGGTCCACGCTTTTCCACGGCGGGCAGCAGGGTGGTCGCTGACGCGGCGTCGCGGAAATGGTTGCCGAACTTGAGGGTGTGGATGAGCGCCGAACCGTGCTCGATCTCGCCGTCGAGGCCGACGATGGCGGCCTTGCCGAACGCTTCCACCGGGGCTCCGAGGGCTTCGACCACGCGAGCTGCCAACAGGGCTCCCACATCGGACGCGGTCGCGTCGATACCGGGGTTGAGGTCCTCGACGAACCCCTGTCCCGCCCAGGGATTGGCGATGACGGCCGCGACGACGGCTACACGTGCTGCCGGCTCCACAGGCCGGCCACCTTCGGTGAGGACTTCTTCGACCAGGGTGACGATCTTGCGTGTATTCATGCGGAAGCTCCTTCGAGGATGGCGGATGTGACGACGGGGTCGGTGATACGGTCCCCGATGCGCGGGTGGGGTCGGGATCCGGTGGAGGCAGCGACGACGACGACGATCTCGTCGGCCCGTGGACCATCGCTCACCCGTGTGGTGATGGTCTGGTAGTGGCTGCGGGTCGCGGCGTGGGTCTTGTGCCACATCGGCACCACCAACGGCTGACCCGGCTCGGCGCGGTCGTCAGCGAAACAGATGATCGATGATCCCTCCAGGAATTCGCGGACGAGGTTTCCGAAGAACGGGGTGTGGATCAGAGCCCCGGCGTGCTCGATCTCCCCTGCGGTTCCCACGATGGCGGCCTTGCCGAAAGCCTCGATCTGTTCGGCTCCGCCCAGCCCCTCGAGCAGGCGGTCGGTGAGCACGCGAGCCAACTGCGGAGCAAGATCCTCCGTGGCCGAGGCAAGATCCGTGTCCGGGCCGGTTCCGGCCCAGGGGTTGGACACCACGGCTGCGACAGTCGCACGCCTGATGGACCCGGCCGGGCTCTGGCCGTTCTCCAGGAGGACGTCCTCCTGGTAGTAGACGATTTTCCGGACGCCCGCACCGGATGCTCCGGGGGCCGTTCGCTCGGTCATGGACATGTAGGGCCTTTCCGGGGGGTGATGACGTCAACGGGATGGTTCGCCCGCCTGGGGTACAGGCTCGGGGCTGCGCACGACGCAGGTCTTCCGTGGCTGCCGGCGGGCGTGAGCAATGATCAGGAGGAGAGCTGGACGGGAGCGGTGCGGGCGTCGGTGAGGACTTCCCGAGCCGACGCGTGGACGTGGTTGCGCATCGCCGCTTCGGCTCCGAAATGGTCCTTGTCCCGGATCATCGTCAGCACCACACGGTGCTCACCCGTGGAAGCACGGATACGACCAGGGTGCTCAGCGGTGCGCAGCACGAGCCGGTGGTAGGCCAACTGATTCATGAGTCGGTCGTAGTGCTCGACCAGCTTGGAGTTCTCCGCACCGGTGATGATGGTGCGGTGGAACTCGTGGACGAGTTCCGCGTACCGCGCCGCATCCTGGTTCACGGTCGCACGGTCCGACTCCTCGATGTTGTGCTCGAGCACGTCAAGTTCCGGCACCGAGCCACGACGGGCCAGAAGGCCCGCTGCAAGACCCTCGAGACTCTCCTTGAGCTGGAAGAGCTCCACGATCTCCCGGCGGGTGGGCTCGCGAATGAAAGTCCCCACCTTCGGGCGTATCTCCACGAGGCCTTCGTGCTGCAACTGCTTCAGCGTCTCGCGGATGGGGGTGCGGCTGACGTCGAACTCCTGTGCCAGGAAGACTTCTGAGAGCGGCGCGCCCGGCGAGAAGCTGCCACTGAGCACCAACTGGCGCACACGGTCGAGCAGGGGTGTCTCGCTCACGCTGAGGTCCTGGTCCTCGGAATGTAGAAGCTGTTGCATACAACAAACGTTAGGGACCTGCGTGAAGCGCGTCAAGACGACAGGGCCCGAACCCACGAAACAGGACGTTCACCGCGACTTAACATGGAAAGCCGCTCAAGCTGTTGACCACTTATGTGATGTGGATTACGTTGTCTACCATGCAACAGACATTTCGAGAGACTCTTGATTCCACCTGGGGTGCTGCTTGGGACCACGGAGACGTGGCCGCTCTGGCATCGATCGTCACACCCGACTACGTGAGGGTCAGCCGCTCCACCGGCAACCACGCAGAACTGGCCGATCTGCAGAACGAGATCGAGACCATTCGGTCCGGCTTCCCGGATCTGGTGACGACCATCGATTCAGTGGTCACCGAGGGCGACACGGCTGCGATCTTCTGGACGACAACCGGGACCCACACGGAAACCTTCCTCGGCGTGCCGGCTACGAACCGCCGTGTGCAGACCCGCGGCTGCAACCATGTGAACCTCGTGGACGGAAAGATCGACCGGGAAGAGGTCACGTGGGACGGCTCCGAGCTTCTGCACAGCCTGGGCATCCGTCATCTGAGCGATGCTCCATCGACGTCGGGCGACATCACGCTCGATGATTTCTCGGGCGAACCCGACCCGCAGGTGATGAAAACCTTCAACCGCCAGTTCATCACCGGTGTGACGGTCGTGACCACCCAGGATCAGGGGGTGCCCAAGGGCCTGGCCGTCAACGCCTACGCCTCCATCTCCCTCGAGCCACCGCTGGTCATGGTGTGCATACAGAAGACCTCTTCCACCTACCCGGCACTGTTCGCCGCAACGCATCTGGGCATCAACATCCTCGGTACCGGGCAGCGGGAGACGATCGCGACATTCGCCTCCAAGTCCGCCGACAAGTTCGCCGAGGTCGACTGGCATGCAGGGCCGAACGGAAGCCCCTTGATCGACGGATCCCCGGCCTCACTGGAGGCCGAGATCCGTGAGCGATTCCAGGCCAAGACCCACACCGTCTTCATCTGCAGGGTCCGCCACGCAGAAGTCGTCGAGACCACCCCGATCATCTACAAAGCGGGGCGCTTCTACGACAGCAACGACCTCACCCAGCTGTGAATCCAGCCGAAGAGTGAGCCCTCCTCCCGCGCCACAGAAACCGGAGCAAACCGTGGTCCAGCACCTCGATCCACAAACCCCGACCCGTTCTCATAACGGCCGCCTGTCACGGAGAACCAAGCCGGGGGCAGTGTTCGTCGTCTCGATCGCACTCATTGCGGCGTTCGTCTTCTGGGCCGCGTTGTCCCCGACGTCCCTGAACGGGGTCATGACCGCGAGTATCAACTGGGCAGCGGGCTCCGTCGGGTGGAGCTACCTGATCGTGACCCTGCTCAGCATCGGCCTGCTGCTCTTCCTGGCTTTCAGCCGGTACGGCAGCATACGCCTCGGGTCCAACGACGCCCGCCCCGAGTACAGCACGTGGGCATGGTTGGCCATGATCCTCTCGGCGGTCATGGGCATCGGATTGGTCAGTTACGGCGTCGCCGAGCCCATCTCCCACTTCATGGCACCACCGCACGCCTTGGCCGAACCCGAGACGATGGACGCGGCCGTCCTGGCCATGCAGTACAGCTTCTTCGACTGGGGCCTCCACGCGTGGGCGGTCTTCGGGGTCTTCGGGCTGGCCATCGGGTACTCCACCCACCGCAAGGGGCGCCCCGGGCTGGTATCACCGATGCTCCGACCCGTACTCGGCAGGCTCGTCGATGGCTGGTTCGGGAAGGCGATCGACATCTTCGCGATCATCGCCACACTGTTCGGGACCACCACTTCCCTCGGCCTGGGTGCCTCGCAGATCGCCGAGGGCCTGAACCGCATCCTCGGATTGCCGACCAACCTGGCAGTGCAGATCGTCATCATCGCCGTGATCACCGTCCTGTTCACCCTCTCGGCGCTCTCCGGGGTGAACAAGGGCATCAAGTACGTCAGTGAGATCACCATGGGCCTTTCGGCCCTCCTGGCGGTCTATGTGTTCGTGATGGGGCCGACGAATTTCATCTCGAACCTCTTCTTCCGGTCCGTCGGCCAGTACGCCAGCGACTTCTTCACCACCAGCCTGATCACCCCCTCCACGCCCGAGGATCTGCAATGGATGCAGTGGTGGACCTACTTCATGATGGCCTGGTGGCTCAGCTGGGGGGCCTTCGTCGGGGTGTTCCTCGCGAAGATCTCCAAGGGGCGGACCGTCCGGCAGTTCGTGGCCGGCGTGCTCCTGGTACCCAGCCTGGTGTTCTTCGCCTGGTTCACCATCTTCGGTGGCGCGGCCATCAAGATGGACATGGACGGGGCTGGTATCGGTGCAGCGACCACCGCCAATATCAACTCCGCGTTCTTCACGATGCTCGATCAGCTCCCGCTCTCCGAGGTCACCGCCGTGCTGACCGTGCTTCTGGTTGCACTGTTCTTCATCTCCGGTGCCGATGCGAACACCTACGTGTTGAGCATGCTCTCGTCCAAGGGCACCCTGACGCCTACCAGGCCCGTCCTCACGCTGTGGGGGGTACTGACGGGGCTCTGCGCAGTGCTTCTCCTCGCGGCCGGCGGACTCGCAGCCCTGCAGCAGGCGGCGATGCTGTCCGCCTTGCCCTTCACGATCATCGTGGCGATCCTTGGCATCTCGCTGATCCTCGAGCTACGCAAGGACCCGGAGTTCGAACTGCTGCGTCGCGCCCGCCTCGGGGACATCCCGCACCAGGGTTCCAGCGCGGACCAGCGCTGAGCTCGACGGCGGGGCAGGAGCCGGGCACAATGCCCCTGCCTCGCCCGTCGACTCTGCATCCGAGCGCCCCGGGACGTACCTTTCCCATCCCGAAGACACCAACAAAGAGGCCGATACATGAGCAACCCCACCCTGGTCCTGGAAACACCGACGATGCGGGAGAGGATCGAGGAAGTACTGGCGAAGACCCCCACCGGGCTCCTGATCGACGGCAGGTGGCAGGACGCCTCGGATGGCGGCACTTTTCCGGTGGAGAACCCCGCCACCGCCGAGGTGATAGCGACCATGGCCTCTGCCACCCGCGAGGATGCACAAGCGGCAATGGATGCCGCCGCCGAGGCTCAGGAGCCCTGGGCGCGGGCCTCTTCCCGGTCCCGTTCGGAGATCCTGCGCCGGGCCTTCGACCTGGTCCGGGCTCGCGCCGAAGACCTGGCGCTGCTGATGACCCTCGAGATGGGCAAGCCCCTCCCAGAAGCCATCGGCGAGGTGAAGTACGGCGCTGAGTTCCTGCGCTGGTTCTCCGAAGAAGCCGTACGCGACTACGGCCGATACTCGGAGGCGCCGGAAGGCAACCTGCGCATGCTCGTCTCGCGCAAGCCGGTGGGGCCATGTCTGCTCATCACGCCCTGGAATTTTCCCCTGGCGATGGCCACCCGCAAGATCGCACCTGCCGTCGCTGCAGGCTGCACCATGGTGCTCAAACCGGCCCGCCTCACACCTCTGACCTCGCAGTACTTCGCCCAGATCATGATCGACGCCGGCATCCCCGCCGGAGTCCTCAACGTGGTCTCCTCGGCGTCGGCCTCGGTCGTCTCCGAGCCGATCATGGCTGATCCGCGTCTGCGCAAAGTGTCCTTCACCGGCTCCACGCCCGTCGGCAAGGAACTGATGAAGCTGGCGGCGGACAACGTGCTACGCACCTCGATGGAGCTCGGCGGCAACGGTCCGCTGATCGTCTTCGAGGACGCGGACATCGACAAGGCCGTAGCCGGGGCCATGGCTGCGAAGATGCGCAACATGGGTGAGGCGTGCACCGCGGCCAACCGTCTCCTCGTCCATGAATCCGTCGCTGACGAGTTCGTCGCCAAGCTCGCCGACGAGATGTCAGCGCTGTCCGTGGGCAACGGAACGGACGAGGGGACGAACGTCGGACCACTGGTAGAAGCCAAGGCGCGGGACTCCGTCGAGAAGTTCGTGCAGGACGCTGTCGAGCAGGGGGCGACAGTGGTCGTCGGCGGCTCGCGCGTCGACGGCCCGGGGTACTTCTTCCAGCCCACCCTGCTCACGAACGTACCCAGGGACGCCCGGGTCGTGCGCGAGGAGATCTTCGGTCCGGTAGCACCGGTGGTGACCTTCTCGACCGAGGACGAAGCCGTCGACCTGGCGAATTCGACCGAGTACGGACTCGCCTCCTACGTGTTCACCGAGAACATCTCCCGCGGCCTGCGCATCGGCGACCGTATCGAATTCGGGCTCATGGGCCTGAACGTCGGTGTCATCTCCAATGCAGCTGCACCCTTCGGCGGGGTGAAACAGTCGGGTATCGGGCGTGAAGGCGGAGCAGAAGGCATCGCCGAGTACACCACCACCCAGTACATCGGCATCGAGAACCCCTGGTCCGCATCATCCTGACGCTGGATGCTCTTCGCCGTTCTCGACGAGTGGGCCGACCGCCATCGGCTGACCTGTTGCACAGTCCAACTCATTCTGATCGTCCTTCAGGGAAAGGTAAGAGATGCAGGCACCCAACAACGGGCACCCAGCAGTAGCGAGTCCGCAGAACGGTGTGGTCGAGGGAGTTGTGGTTCACGGGGACAAGCGTGGTCGTCTCCTCGGTTTTCCCACCGCGAACCTCGCTGGTGGATCGGTGATGCTCGAGGACGGCGTCTGGGCAGGGACGGTTCACGTGAACCCGCACCAGCACGGACGAGAGTATGTTGCAGCGATCTCCCTGGGTAGCCGGCCCACCTACTACGCGGAGGACGGAGTGCGTCTGATCGAGGCATTCCTCCTCGATTTCGATGACCAGATCTACGGTCAGCGGGTTCGGGTGCAGTTCATCCATCGCCTTCGTCCCCAGTGGGGCTTCGAGGACTCGTCGCACCTTGTACGGCAGCTTCACCGCGACGTCGCGGACGTCGGAGCCTGGGCGCAGCAGCACGGCCTGCCCCGGACAACCGAGGCTGCTCAGAAGGATCGACACCGCGGCTGGGGCCCGACAGGACGCACCCGCCCCCGGAACCGGGAGCAGCAGTTCGCCCTGCGCGATCAGCGACGGCAGGAACTGATCTCCCGCGCTGTCCTGGCCTGCCCCGCGCAGGCTCTCAGCTACGACTGGGTAGCCAGGCAGACCCGACTCCCGGTGGAATACCTTCGTCATCGATACCCGTCCCTGGAACTGCTGATGGACGCGGGCGCCGACCTGTCGCAACGTTAGGAACGCGCGCAGCCGTTGGAGAGATGTGCCTCATCACACCGGACGAGGACTCGAAGAGTGCGCGGTGAGTCTCTGCCCGCCGGAACCCATGACGAAGGACTCCACCGCTCGCTCAGCGGGCTGCGACGGCCAGGAACCGGATGGGTAGTTCGAGCAACTCGAGGGGGCCGTGCGGTCCTTCTCCGTCGAGCAGGAGCGAGTCTCCGGGTTCCATCGTGTACTCGTAGGGTCCATGCCCGTAGGTCATCCTGCCGGCGAGCAGGTAGATGAATTCGGTACCTGGATGCTGGAACAAGGGGAAGACGTCCGAGGCGTTGCTGAGCGTGACAAGAGTCGGCTCGACTGCATCCGGTCGGCCCTTGAGAGTCCCGAGAACGCGGTATTCGTGGCCGTGCTGGGTGCCGCTGCGGACGGTGACGCTGCCTTCGCCACTCTTGGTGAAGGTGGCATCACGGTCGGTATCAGCTCCGCGGAAGAGCGCTGTGACCGGGATGGTGAGTCCGTCGGCAAGTCGCTGCAGTGTCGTGAGCGAACAGGATGTGCTGGCGGTCTCGATCTTCGAGATCATGCCCTTGGACAGCCCTGTCCGAGCCGCGAGTTCGGCGGACGACAGGTTCTGGGCCGTCCGGTAGTGCCTCACCTGGGTGCCGATGACCTGCTCGATCTTCCCGCCGCCATCGTCGTCCTGAGCATGTTCGGTCATAGCTGCCATCCTAGGTAGAAGCATGAGCAGAGGTGGCACACGCTGAGCCTCCGGGCGTCTCAGGAGAGCAGCCCGGCGAGTGAGTCGGCCAGCGCAACGGCACCTGCTTCTGCATCGTCGTCCTCGACGAGCTCCTCCGGCGAGTGCGAGATGCCGGTAGGATTCCGGACGAACAGCATGGCCGTGGGGATGTGGGCGGCGAGGACCCCCGCATCGTGTCCGGCACCGGTGTGCAGGACGGGTGCGGCGGGAAGAAGCTCCTGCAGGCGGTCCCTCAGCGCACCGTCGAAGTGGACTGTCGGGCTGAGGGATTCCATGGTGAGGCGGGCGGTGCACCCTTCCTCGGCAGCGTGCACCAGAACGCGGGCCTGGATGGCTTCGACGACGGCGGCCGTGACCGAGTCATCGGGGTGTCGTACGTCGACCCACAGGTCCACCCGGGAGGCGATGACGTTGGTCCCTCCCGGGACCGGCTGCAGCCGACCGACCGTGGCGCGGGCATCCCGGTATGACCTGGTGATCTCTTGGATACCGACGATCATCTTCGCGGCAGCGACCATCGGATCCCGACGGCCGGTCATCAGCGTGGTTCCGGCGTGGTTCCCCTGGCCACTGACGCTGAGCTTCCAGCGGCCGTGCCCCAGGATGGACGAGCCGATGGCCACGGGCTGGTCGAGGTCGATCAAGCCGCGTCCCTGCTCCACATGCAGCTCCACGAAGACGCCGAGTTGCGCAAGGATGCGGTGGTCGACGCCGATCATTCCGGGGTCCTGGCCCTGGGACGCCGCGGCATCGGCGTACGTGGTGCCGTCCGCGTCCTTGAGCAGGCGGGCCTTGTCCGCATCGATCGCGCCGGTGAGGAGGCGTGATCCGAGGCAGGCGATTCCGAACCGTGAGCCTTCCTCCTCGGGGAAGACCGCTAACACCAGTGGCCGCTGGGGCTCGAGCTTTCGCGCACGCAGGATGTCGACGGCGACCAGGGCGGAGGCCACGCCGAGGGGCCCGTCGAACTCTCCGCCGCCGGGCACGGAGTCGAGGTGACTGCCTGTGACCACCGCGTTCTCCCGGATTCCCGAGGCTGTATCCCACCATGCCCAGATGATCCCGTTGGAGTCCGTTCTCACCTCCAGGCCGCGCAGTTCTGCCTGCTCGACGAACCATGTCCTCAGATCCATCTCCGCGACGGAGAACACCGGACGCGTGAAACCGCCCCGCGCCCGGTCCCTGCCCACAGTGGTGATGCTCCGCAGGAGACCGCTGACGGTCGTTCCCCTGGTTCCCGTGGGTCCAGTAAGAGCAGTGACGTCGGTGGTCGGGGCAGCGGGGGAGGGCACCATGATCGGTCCGATTCTGTCGTAGCGTGGATAACCGAGGACGAACGGGGGTCAGCGGCTGCTGACGTTCAGGGACGGGCGGAAGCGTCGCGGGACACTGCCCGAGCCGGTTGCGAGATCGGCTGCCCACTGTCCGATGAGCGGGGCGAACTTGGCCCCATGCCCGGAGCAGGGCGAGAGGATGGTGATTCCGTCCACCCTGTCGATGATGAAGTCCTCGGCGGGCGTGTTGGTGAACAGGCAGGTCGTTTCGGCGTATGGTTCGGGATCGAGACCGGGGAGGTACCGGCGCACGTAGTCCGCCACCCTGTGCCGGTTGGCGGGATCTACGCGGCCGGTCTGCTCCGCAGCGGACGGGATGCTGGGTCCGCCGTTGTATTCGGCGACCTTCTGCCCGACGTGGCCGGCGTCCCGTCCTCCGGGGAGCCCGTAGGTCTGCATGGTCGCGGCTTTGTGGATGAAGGTGGGCCACGTCCCTACGCTTGTCGGGTCCCTGTACCGGAAGTGGTACGCCTGTTCCTGCCGGACGGTGATCTCCGGGAGTCCGGCGAGGAACCCCGAGGGAAGAGCCAGGCCGTCGAGCAGGCGCGGCAGCCAGCCGCCGGCGCTGATGATGACGTTACCGGCGTTGAGGGTCTCACCGGAGGTGGAGGTC
This sequence comes from Arthrobacter sp. TmT3-37, assembly GCF_054510835.1. Taxonomy (NCBI): domain Bacteria; kingdom Bacillati; phylum Actinomycetota; class Actinomycetes; order Micrococcales; family Micrococcaceae; genus Arthrobacter; species Arthrobacter sp. TmT3-37. The sequence goes on from NZ_JBTNDU010000004.1 coordinate 275,351, forward strand.
AAGCAGTAGCCGTTCTCGCGGTGCTCGAGGTGGTGGAGTTCCCACCCAGTCTCCACGGTCGCGCCGTTCTCCGCGGCGAGTCCGACCATCGTGGTGACAGCAGTCTCGGCATCGATGACTCCGGCGGCGGGGTGCCACAGGACATCACTGTCGAAGTCGATGGAGGGCCATCGATCGCGTGCCTCAGCGGCGCTGAGCAATTCGTGGTCGACTCCTGCGCGGGCCAGCACATCAGCGAGCAGTGCCGGTTTGCGTCCGGAACCGTGGTCGACGGCGCCGGCGGCGCTGATGAGGTCGTGTCCGCCCGCCGAGGTGAGCGAGTCCCATAGCGCCCGGGATTCGATGACGGCCCGGGTGTAGAACGGGTCCGGGTAGGCGTAGCGGAAGATGCGTGCCGATCCATGGGAACTGCCGTCGTGGTTTGCCGGAGTGGTGCGTTCGACGAGTGTGACCTGGTACCCGCGGGCTGCGAGCTGCCAGGCTGTAGCGGCACCGGCGAGGCCGGCACCGACGACGACATAATCGGTGGAAGTCATGAAGGGTTCCCTATCCTGCGCCCGGGATCCAGCTGGTGCCCGCGAGGGGGACCCGGGCCATGGCGGAGGCCTCGATCGTCAGGGCCACGAGGTCCTCCGGTTCGAGGTTGTGCAGGTGCGACTTCCCACAGGCCCGGGCGATGGTCTGGGCTTCCATCGTGAGGACGCGGAGGTAGTTCGCGAGGCGCCGCCCGCCTGCAACGGGATCGAGGCGGGAGGCGAGATCCGGGTCCTGGGTCGTGATGCCGGCGGGGTCGCGGCCGTCCTGGAAATCGTCGTAGAAGCCCGCGGCGGACCCGAGTGCGCTGTATTCGGACGCATAACGGGGATCGTTGTCCCCCAGCGCGATGAGGGCTGCGGTGCCGATCGCGACGGCGTCCGCCCCCAGTGCCAGGGCCTTCGCGACGTCGGCGCCGGTGCGGATGCCCCCGGAGACGATGAGCTGGACCTTGCGGTGGACGCCGAGCTCCTGCAGCGCCTGCACAGCCTGCGGGATGGCCGCGAGCGTGGGGATCCCGACGTTCTCGATGAACACCTGCTGGGTGGCGGCGGTACCACCCTGCATGCCGTCGACGACCACGACGTCGGCTCCGGACTTCACGGCGAGGGCGGTGTCGTAGTAGGGGCGTGAGGCGCCGATCTTGACGTAGATGGGCGTCTTCCAGTCGGTGATCTCACGGAGCTCGCCGATCTTGATCTCGAGGTCGTCCGGCCCGGTCCAGTCCGGATGGCGGCTGGCTGAACGCTGGTCGATGCCCACGGGTAGGGTCCGCATCCCGGCGACGCGTTCGGTGATCTTCTGGCCCAGCAGCATGCCGCCGCCGCCGGGCTTGGCGCCCTGGCCGAGGACGATCTCGATGGCGTCCGCCTTGCGCAGGTCGTCCGGATTCATGCCGTACCGGGAGGGGAGGTACTGGTACACCAGGTGCTTGGACTGGCCGCGTTCCTCGGGGGTCATGCCGCCGTCACCCGTGGTGGTGGAGGTGCCGACCTCGCTCGCACCGCGTCCGAGTGCTTCCTTGGCGTTGGCGGACAGGGCGCCGAAGCTCATGCCGGCGATGGTCACCGGGGTCTGCAGGTGCAGGGGCCTGGACGCGTGGCGGTCACCGAGGACGACGTCGGTGTCACATTTCTCGCGGTAGCCCTCGAGGGGGTAGCGGGACATGGATGCACCCAGGAAGAGGAGGTCGTCGAAGTGCGGGACCTTGCGTTTGGCCCCCCACCCGCGGATGTCATAGACGCCCGTGGCGGCGGCGCGCTGGATGTCGGCGATGGTGGCGCGGTCGAAGGTGGAGGATTCGCGCAGGCCCAGTTCGGCGATGTCGCGGGCAGGCGTCTGAACCGGGATGTCCTGCTGGAGGGGGGTGAGGGTCATGGATTCGTCCTTACTAGTACGACGTCGAGTTGTGGACGTTGAAGTGGTACAGGTTCCGGGCAGAGCCGTAGCGCCGGAAGTCCGCCGGATCGTCGGCGCGGCCGGCGACGGCGAGCAGGTTGGCGAGTTCGTCGATGTGCTCCGGCCTCATCGGTTTCTCGATGCAGTCCGCACCCAGCGAAGCGACAGAGCCCTGCACATAGATCCGGGCCTCGTAGATCGAGTCGCCGAGCGCGTCACCGGCGTTACCGCAGACCACGAGGCGGCCTGCCTGGGCCATGAACGCCGACATGTGGCCGATGTCTCCGCCGACGACGATGTCCACGCCCTTCATGGAGATCCCGCAGCGGGCTCCTGCGTTGCCGTCGATGACGACCAGGCCGCCGTGACCGGTCGCGGCAGCGGACTGGGACGCATCGCCCGTGACGTGGACGGAGCCGGACATGATGTTCTCCGCCAGGCCGACGCCGGCGTTGCCGTTGATGGTGACGTTCCCTTTCTGGTGCATGCCGGCGGCGTAGTAACCGGCATGGCCCTCGATGGTGACGTCGATGACGGCGTCGATACCGACAGCGAGGCTGTGCTTGCCGCCCGGGCTGGTGACGGTCCAGGACTGGCCGTCGACGGCGTCATGCAGTGTCTGGTTCAGCTCCCGGACCGCCGCCAGGTCGAGATCGATCGTGATCGTCCCGGCTGCGTCCCCTCCTTCGTCGGTGCCCGTGCTGATGTCCGAGCCAGGTGCTGCGGCGTCGGGGACTGTCAGAGTGACCATGTGTAGACCTTTCCGGGTTCTGGTTCGAAGATGCGGGCGCGCTCGATGCCCGGCAGGGCGGCAAGGGCGCGGTATTCCGACGCCATCGCGACGTAGTCGTCCGTCTCCGCAATGATGGCGGGCTTGCAGGCGATGGGGTCACGGACCACGGCCATGCTGTCCGCGGTGGTGACGACGAGGGTGTAGAAGCCGTCGAGGACCCTCCCGAGGTTGACCAGGGCCTCCTCCAGCGTGTCGCCCTGTGCCAGGCGGGAAGCGACGTACCGGGCGCCCACCTCGGTATCGTTCTCCGAGTCGAACACCACTCCTTCCCGCAGGAGGGTGCGGCGCACGGTGGCGTGGTTCGAGAACGAGCCGTTGTGGACCAGGCAGAGGTCGTCCGCGACGGAGAACGGGTGCGAGCCGCCGGCCGTCACCGCTGATTCGGTAGCCATGCGGGTATGGGACAGTCCCTGGCTCCCACCCATCGCTGCCAGGTCGTGGTCGGCGGCGATCTCCATGGGGTGACCGACACTCTTCATCACAGCCACGTGCTCACCCCGGCCGATGATGGTCGACCCGGGCAGGGTCTCGCTGACGGCCTTGACCAGGAGGTCGGTCGTGACAGCTGCGTTGACCAAGGTGGTATCGCCGATGATCTGCACGGTCGTGGCCGCATCCGACGGCAGGAGATCGTCGAGGGCTGCCGTGATCGTCGCAGGGTCCGAGCCCTGGTTCCTGCCGAGGAGGCTCAGGGTCGAGGTGCCGGCGGAGACCAGATTCGGCACGTTGTACACGGCCAGGCCGGCCGAATCCGGTCCCCGGTCCACGATCTGGCACAGCATCGAGGACAGCAGTGTGCCCAGTTGGGGGTGCAGCGAGGGATTGCGCAGCTGCAGCGCGGCGATTCCGCACATGATGGGGTCCTTTTCGTGATGTAGGGCGGATCAGATGGAGGTGAGGTACGTACGGACTTCCCAGTCGCTGACCTGGTTGTGCCAGCTCAGGAATTCCTCCTCCTTGGCATCGGCGTAGTACCGGCCGATGCTTTCGTCGCCGCTGAGACTGGAGAGGATGACGGGGTCGCGGCGCAGGGCCTCGACCGCGTGGAGGAGCGTCGCGGGAAGAAGATGAGCTTCCGGGCGCGACTCCCCGGGACCGGAAGGGGATCCCGGATCGATCCTGCTCCTGACGCCGTCGAGCCCTGCCTCGATGGCAGTGGCAATGGCCAGGTACGGATTGGCGGAGCCGTCCCCGGAGCGCAGTTCGATCCGCTTGTCGTCCGGGACCCGGACCATGTGGGTCCGGTCATTGCCTCCGAACGACGCCTTGCGCGGAGACCAGGTTGCACCGGAGGAGCTGGTGGTGGCACCGGTGCGCTTGTAGGAGTTGACGGTGGGTGCGAGGAAGGCCTGCAGCGCCGGCGCGTGCTCCAGGAGGCCTCCGATGAAGGAGTAGGCAAGGGCGGAGAGTCCGAGCCCCTTGGCGTCGTGCGCGTCGGGGAACAACGCCTCGTCCCCGCCCCACAGCGAGAGATGGAAGTGGAGCCCGGTGCCCGTCCGGTCGGTGAACGGTTTCGGCATGAAGGTCGCGGTCATGCCGCGCTGCTCGGCCAGGATGTTCAGGATGTACCGCAGGGTGACGACGCGGTCGGCCGTGGTGAGGGCATCGGCGTAGTTGAAGTTCTGCTCGAACTGGCCCGCGGCGTCCTCGTGGTCGTTGGCGTAGTTGCCCCAGCCCAGCCCGTTCATGGCCTCGGAGATCGACGTCAGGTGCTCGTACATGCGGGTGACGCCACGCGCGTCGTAGCACGGGTGGGGAGAATCATCCTTGGGGTCGGCCGTGCTGAGCGTCCCGTCCGGGTTCTTGTTCACCAGGAAGTATTCGACTTCTGCCCCGATCTTCGCCTGCATACCCTCCTCCGCCAGCCTTGCGAGGGTGTTCTTGAGGATGACGCGCGGCGCGTACGGCCATGGCTTCCCGCCGACGTGCGGGTCGCAGTGGATGATCGCCAGGCCCTTCCTGATGAAGGGGACCGGTGTGAACGATGTCAGATCCGGTACCGCGATGAGGTCGGAGTCCTGGGGCTTCTGCCCGATGAGGCCGGCCGCGTAGCCGGCGAAGCCCATGCCTCCTGCCTCCAACTCGTCCGCCGCTTCCACCGGAACGAGCTTGGCGCAGGGCTTGCCCGTCATGTCCACGAACGTGGCCAGCAGGAAGCGCACGTCGTGGGCCTTCGCTATGTCAGCCAGGGAGATGCGACCCGCTTCAGCCGGTGATGCCATGGCGGTCTGCGCCTTCGGGGTTGCAAGACTTGTCATGAGATTCCTGTCGCCTACTGTTGCTTCTAGTGAAACGTCGTTGAACTACAGTAGACAAGCTGGTGTTTCCGACAGGCATGCGGGGTGTTAACTCTGCGTGACACGGCCGACGACGCGCAGTCACTGACATGCGTGCCGTGAGAGAGGAAGCGGACATTGGTGGTCCAGGAGAATACGGTCGGCGCCCGGAGGCCCCCTGCGGGCTCGATCGTCCGCACGGGGGATGTCCCACCCGGCCCGTGGAAGAACGGAGCAGGTACGACGCGGGAAATCGCCGCATGCGGCGCGGTAGGATCCGCAACCGACCTCGGGTGGCGTATCAGTGTCGCGGATCTGACGCGTGACGCAGCGTTCTCCCGGTTCCCCGGCATCGACAGGACCTTCCTCATCGCCTCCGGGGCGGGCGTCGCACTGGATGTCGCCGGCGCCGCGACGACCCTCGACGAGTGGGGGCTGATCACCTTCCCGGGGGAGGACGAGGTGAGCGTCGCCCTTCCGCAAGGTCCCGCCACCGCCATCAATCTCATGACCGGGCGCTCGTGCCGGGGGGTGATGAGGGTGCTCCCCGTCGAAGGAGGACGGCGCCTCGCACCCAGCACTGTTGCCGTCCTGGTGCTGGCGGGGAGCGCCACCACCTCCCGGGGGGACATCCTTCAGTCGATGGACTTCCTCCTGTGTGGTGTCGGCGTGGAGGACCTGCACTTCACCGACGCAGTGGCCGTCTTCATCGACGTCCACAGGCGGCCGTGACTACGTCACCGCACGCATCACGGGCTCTCCGCGATGCCTCCCGGCCGGAGGGAAGTTACACGGCGGAAATCTCCACAGCGCCGGCTGGAAATACAGTGTGGGTTTACTTGAGGTAATCGCTGTTTCACTTCATGAATCACCAAGGAGCTCAGATGTCGACCGAGATCAACTTCCGTTACCTCAGTGAACCCGACATGATCGAGGCCGGCGTCGGCGATGTCGTCCGCTGCACCGACGTCATGGAAGAGGCCCTCGTCCTCCTGCGTCAGGGCGACTACCGGATGGCGGGAGAGAACGGCAACTCCCACGGCGCGATGATCACGTTCCCCGAACACCCCGCGTTCGACGGCATGCCGAAGGACGGGCCGGATCGCCGGTTCATGGCGATGCCCGCTTACCTCGGCGGTCGCTTCGGCACCTCGGGCGTCAAGTGGTACGGCTCCAACGCGGAGAACCGCCAGAAGGGCCTGCCCCGATCGGTCCATGTCTTCGTGCTGAACGACCGGAACACGGGCGCGCCGCTTGCCATCATGAGTGCGAATCTTCTCAGTGCCTACCGCACGGGCGCCGTACCCGGTGTCGGGGTGAAGCACCTCGCGAGGGCCGACGCGAAGGTCGCGGCCGTGATCGGCCCGGGTGTGATCGCCCGGTCGGTCCTCGAGACGACGCTGGCGCTGCGCCCCTCGATCGACACCGTCCTGGTCAAGGGCCGCAGCGAAGGCAGCACGCAGGCATTCGTCGACTGGGCGACAGCGAAGTTCCCGCAGCTCAGCAGCATCACCTCGGACGGGACGATCGAGGCGGCGATCGCCGATGCCGACATCGTGATGGCGACCACCACCACGGACGCAGCGGGAAGTGAGGCCTTCCCCTACTTCCCGCAGTCAGCCATCAAGCCCGGCGCTCTGCTGCTGCTTCCAGCCGCAGCGCGATTCGATGACGATTTCCTCACAGGGGACGCACGCCTGGTGATCGATGCCGAAGGCCTCTACCAGGCGTGGCTCGAGGAGTACGGCCCCACCGCCTATCAGATCCTGGGCATCCCGGGTTCGCACTGGTATGGGCTGCTCGAGAACCACACGATACCGGCATCGAAGATCGAGGAGATCGCGGACATCGCGACCGGGAAGCTCCCCGGTCGCCGTAACAACGAGGAAATCATCCTCTACTCCGTCGGAGGGATGCCCGTGGAGGACGTCGCATGGGCGACAGACCTCTTCCACGCCGCCGAGGAGAAGAATATCGGCACCGTACTGAACCTCTGGGAGACCCCGGCCCTCGCCTGATCCGGTGCACGACACGACGCACCCGCCCCGCCGGTGAGAGCGGGGCGGACTCGATGCGGGGTTCGGGCGCACCTCCTGATAAAGTGGGACCACTTGCCTGCGCACGGCGGACCGCGTCCGCCAGTTGAACGCGCAGCCTGCGTCGATAGAACGCATTCTTTTGTCCCGCATCCAGCTCCGAGGATCGTGAGCGCGGTGGACACTGTCTGACTTTTCTTCGGCGAACCCCTGCGCCAACCGGTGCCGGGGAAGATGAGAAGAAAGTTCGTGTTAACTACATGACTACTTTTGCTGCACTCGGTGTGCCCAAAGCGCTGGTCGAGAACCTCGCCGCGCAGGGGATCACCGAACCATTCCCCATCCAGGTCAAGTCGCTTCCCGACTCCCTGGCCGGGCGCGACGTCCTCGGACGCGGCCGCACCGGCTCGGGCAAGACCCTCGCCTTCGCGCTCCCCATGGTCGCACGCCTGTCCGAGCAGGAAGCGGCCTACCGTCGCAAGCCCGGGCGCCCCCTGGCCCTGGTCCTCGCGCCGACCCGCGAGCTCGCGACCCAGATCAACGCCACCGTCGAGCCCCTGGCCAAGGAGCTCGGACTCAACACCACCGTGATCTACGGTGGTGTCTCGCAGCAGCGCCAGGAGAAGGCTCTGCGCGCCGGCGTCGACATCGTCATCGCCTGCCCCGGGCGCCTCGAGGACCTGATGCGCCAGAAGCTCATCACGCTCGAGTCCGTGGAGATCACCATCCTCGACGAGGCCGACCACATGGCCGACCTCGGCTTCCTGCCTGTCGTCAAGAAGCTGCTCGACACCACCCCGGCCGACGGCCAGCGGCTGCTGTTCTCGGCCACGCTGGACAACGGCGTGGACAAGGTGGTCAACCGCTACATGACCAACCCCGTCACCCACTCCGTGGACGACCCGCAGGCAGCGGTCACCACCATGGAGCACCACGTGCTGATGATCGGTGACCAGACGCAGAAGAAGCAGCTGATCGTCCAGCTCGCGTCCGGTACCGGGCGCCGCCTCCTCTTCATGCGCACCAAGCACCACGCGCGGAAGCTCGCCAAGACCCTGACCGATGCCGGGATCCCCGCCGTCGACCTCCACGGCAACCTGTCGCAGAACGCCCGTGACCGGAACCTCGCCGAGTTCTCCACCGGCGACGTCCGCGTCCTCGTGGCCACCGACGTCGCGGCCCGCGGCGTGCACGTGGACGACGTCGAGCTCGTGGTCCACGTCGATCCGCCCACGGAGCACAAGGCGTACCTGCACCGCTCGGGCCGCACGGCTCGTGCGGGCTCCTCGGGAACCGTGGTCACGATCACGCTGCCCGAGCAGAAGTCCGAGGTGCAGAAGCTGATGAAGGCCGCCGGTGTCGACGTCGCCTTCGAGACCGTCAAGGCGACCTCACCGCTCGTCCTGTCGCTCGTCGGCGACGTCGCCGACAAGATCGATCCCCGCACGCGCGCCGCGCTCCTCGCCTCGCGTGAGGCCACACGCGGCGAAGGTACCTCGACGGGCGCCAACGCCGAGCGCAAGCGCGCCCGCCGTGGTACCGCAGCCCCGTCCGCGGGAGGCCGTGGCGGCAGGGGTGGACGCGGTCGCGTCTCCGCCGAGACGCAGGCGACCCAGGGCAACCGGGCCGACCGCCGCAAGGACCAGCCGCAGGCGCCGCGCTTCGGCACCGACTCGGGTGCTGCTGCGAAGACCGGAGGTTCCCGCCGTCGCACGGACGAGCCCCGCACCGCCTCGGAGACGACGACGCGCAGCCGCCGTCCCGCCTCCGGCCAGCGCGTGGGCGACGCCGTCCGCCGTCCCGCGGCCGGCGCCCCCGCAGCCGGCGGGCAGCGCAGCCATGCGCCGTCCTCGGCTCCGCGGACCGAGGGGGCCCGCCGTGCGGCCGGCTCCCGCAGGGCCAGCGCGCCTGCGTCCAACGATCGCCGGTCCCGCTAGCAGCATCGCTGACCACGGAAGGCCCCTACCCTCGCGGGTGGGGGCCTTCCGTTCGTCCGGGGGGGGTGCCCCGGCGCACCGGGTGGGGAACAATGGGCGGATGAACGCACTCCTGAACGTCATCTGGCTCCTGTTCGGCGGCATCTGGCTCGCGCTGGGCTACTTCGCGGCCGGCATCATCTGCTGCCTGCTGATCGTGACCATCCCCTTCGGCATCGCCTCGTTCAGGATCGGCGCCTACGCGCTGTGGCCCTTCGGTCAGACCGTCGTGAACCGCGGCGGTCGGCCGGGCGGGTTCTCCACGATCGGGAACGTCATCTGGCTTCTCGTCGCGGGCATCTGGATCGCCATCGGCCACGTGCTCACGGCCATCCCGATGTTCGTCAGCATCATCGGGATCCCGCTGGGCATCGCCAACCTGAAGCTGATCCCGGTGTCGCTGGCGCCGCTCGGCAAGGTGATCGTCCCCTCGTCGGGGACCTACCTGCCGACCTACCGCTGACGGCCGCCGCCGGATCCCCGACGGCGGCCTGCAGGTCCCGCTAGTCGGAGCCGCCGACGACGGTCGGGCTGGTGGCCCCGTTCCGGCCGGGCTTGTCCGAGTTCTTGAGCAGGTCGCCGAGCAGCGCGATGATGTCCAGGCCGGTGGTGTCCTTGACCATCTGCGTGGTCTGGTGGACGCCGCTCGAGACATTCTTGCTGAGCTGGCTCGCGCCGTCGTTGGAGACGACGGTCATGGTGTCGATCGCCGACATCGGCGCGGCGATCTCCCGTGCCATCGCGGGCAGGACCTCGAGGACCTTCGACAGGATGGCGGCCTGGTTGAACTTCTCGTAGGCCTCCGCCTGCGCGGCGATACCGGCGGCCTCCGCCTTGCCACGGGCTTCCGTCGACTGCGCCTCGGCATCACCGCGGGACGCGATGACCGCGGCGTCGGCACGGCCCTTGGCCTCGTTGATCGATGCTTCGGCGGTACCGCGTGCCGTGTTCGACGCGGCATCCGCCTCGGCTGCCACCCGGTCACCCTCGGCGACGAGCTTGCGGCGTGCGAGGTCCACGCGGGCTTCGATCTCCGTGGCCTCCGATGCCCGGCGCCGCTCCTCGAGCTTCGCGTCGGCCTGCTGGATGAGGCGGTACTTCTCGGCGTCTGCGGGCTTGCGCACCTCGGTGTCCAGCTCGCGCTCACGGAGCTCGGACCGCCGCTGGGCGACCTGCTGCTCACGCATGATGACCTGCTCCTGCTGTTCGGCCTGGGCGAGGGGTCCCGCGGCGTCGGCCCGTGCCTGGCGGGCATCGGCCTCCTCCTTCAGTTCCGCGCGGCGGATGATCAGCTGCTGCTGCGCGAGGGCCACCTGCTCGTCGGACAGGGCGCGTGCCTGCTCCGATTCCTGCATGGATCGGGCTTCGGCGATCTTCGCGTTGCGTTCCGCGAGGGCGGCCTCCGGGCGGCCCAGGTTCTTCAGGTACCCGGAGTCGTCGTCCACGGACTGGATCTGGAAGGTGTCGATCTCCAGGCCCTGGTTGTGCATGGAGTGTTCCGCCTCCTCCTTGACGCTCTTGGCGAAGGTCGCGCGGTCCCGGATGATCGATTCGACCGTCAGGGTTCCCACGATCGAGCGGAGCGAACCGGACAGGGTCTCCTGCGTGTAGTGGTCGATCGCCTCCTGCTGGTTCAGGAAGCGCTGGGCGGCCTTGCGGACGGCGTCCGCGTCACCCCCGACCTTGACTTGGGCGACGCCGGTGAGGTGGAGCTTGATGCCGTTCTTGGAGATGCCCTCGATGCGCAGCGACACCTGGCGCGATGCGAGCGACAGGGGATAGGCCCGCTGCGAGAACGGGTTGATGAAGATCCGGCCGAAGACGACGCGCTGGCTGTCCGGATCGGGCTGCCCCTTGCTGTCCTTGGACGAGATGATGAGCGCCTGGTCCGGGCTGGCGATGTGCAGCGCCATGCGGGCGAGGACGACGGCGGCGATGATGATGACGAGCAGCACCACGGCGCCGATGATGAGCGGGATGAACCTGAGATCCACGGGGACCCTTTCAACGGTCTTCGGATGGCCTCCGGCGTCGCGTACGGGCGCCGGAGGATGATCAAGCAACTGCGTTCACTGTGTCGATCCGACCCCCATGTCGTCGAAGGAGAGGACCCGCGCACTGGGGCGGGCCGGTGGCTGCTCGGCGGTCAGCCGGTGGCTGCGCCCGTCAGGAAGGCCTCCATGAGGGGGCCGCCGGACGTGGATCCCAGTTCGCCCTCCTCCACGAAGACCGCGACGGCGAGGTCGCCCTGGAGGGCGACGACCCACGCGTGGGTCCGCGGGGGAGTCTCGCTCCCGAACTCGGCGGTCCCGGTCTTGGCCAGGACGGGATCGCCCGGCACGTCCTGCAGGAGCCGGGCCCCGCCCTGCTCGACGACGGCGGACATGAGCGTCCGCAGCGTCGCCGACTCGTCGGCGGTGAACGCGCTGGGCGGCGCCTCGGACTCCCCGGCCGACGGCGTCGCGTCACCCGACGGGGCCTCCGTGGCCGCGGCGCTCTCCGATCCGGGGTCGAGTTCGGTGGATTCGCCCGCGGCGAGGAGGGTCGGCGTGACGCGCGATCCTGCCCCCACGGATGCGGCCATGGTGGCGAGGCCCAGGGGCGACACCAGTACCTCGCCCTGCCCGATTATGGCGGCGGCGTGGGCCGTTCCCTCCGCCTCGGTCGGCACGGAGCCGAAGAACGCGGGCGTGCCGATGCGCGACTCCACGCCGATCCCGAGATCGGTGGCGGCGGCCGCGAGATCGGCCTGGCTGATCTCGTCCCGGGCCGAGATGAAGCCGGTGTTGCAGGACTGCGCGAAGGTCTCCAGGAGCGGGATGGTCCCGAGGAACTGCACCGGATAGGTGCTGGCGTTGTTGAACGTGCGGCCGTCCACGGAGACTTCCTCGGTGCACTCCGTGGGGCTCTCGGGCGTGAAGCCCTTCCGGAGCAGTGCGAGGCTCGTGGCCACCTTGAACGTGGACCCCGGCGGGTACTGGCCCAGGAGCGCGGTCTGCAGGCCCTCGCTGCCCGGACCGTTGGCCGCCGCGAGGATCTCGCCCGTGCTGGGCCGGATGGCGACGATCGACGACGCCGAGGGCTCGTCCGCGAGAACCTGCTCGCCGAGGCCCTGCAGGCGGGGATCGAGCGTGGTGGCGAGGTCGGTGCCGTCCACGGCCGCCTTGGTGAAGAGGGTCTGGCTGGGCGTTCCGGGGTCCGCCACCGGCGCGGCGCCGACCGAGAGGCCCGGGGTGCCGGCCAGCTGGTCGTTGTGCTGCAGCTGCAGCCCGCCGAGCCCGGTGACATCACCCGCCCGGAGGGCACCGTCGGACTGCTCCACGAGTTCCTCCGTCGCCTCGCCCACGCTGCCCAGGAGTTCGCGGGCGAAGGTGCGGGTGGGTGCGAGTTCCAGGGTGTCGGCCTGCCGCAGTGCACCCGGGACGGCATCGATCTGCGCGTCGGTGACCGTCCGCGTCGCGTCGTCACGCAGGACGACCGCCACCACGAAGGCCTCCGCACCCGCGGCGGCGACCTGTTCCTCGTAGGCCGCCGGGTCGAGCTCGAGCAGGGTGGCGAGCGCACGGGCCGAGGCGGCCCACTGCGCGTCCGGGACCCCCGTCTTGTCGATGCCGACGCGGATCACGGGCCGCTCGGTGACGAGGACCTCGCCGCCCGCCCCGGTGATGTCGCCGCGGTCCCCGGGCACGCTGGTGAGGGTGAGCTTCTCGTCCGGCAGGAGGTTCGGGACGAACAGCGCAGGGTCCCAGGCAGCCTGCCAGACGTCCTCGACCCGCGTGAGGTCCGCCGTCGTGCTGTAGGTCCAGTCGGAGTCGGTGTCGTCGAGGTCCCAGACGTAGTCGAGCGTCGCGGTCGCGCTGTCCTCGCCGGTCTCCTCGACACCTGCGACCGTCACCTTCGGCGCTCCGGGCCCGAACCCCTCGGTGATCGTGGCGAGCTCGCCGGTCACCTCGGACGCCTCCACCGACGTGAACGCGGACTGCCCCACGTCGAGCCGGGCCAGTCCCTCGGCGAGCGTGCGCGCCGCGTCCTCCGCGGTCGGGCGGTCATCCGTGCAGGCCGCGAGCGCGAGGGTGAGGGCGGCGGTGGTCAGGACGGCGGTGGCGCGGCGGAGTTTCCCCATAGGGGCCATTATGTCCGAGATCACAGCGGGCTCCGGAAACCGCACTGTGCCGGGCGGCCCCGGCGCCGCCGCAGTCGTCCCTTCCCGCTCTGCCAGGGGCGAAGCGGGGGAATATCTCTCCTTGCCCGAAAGTTGAGTCGAGTACACTCAATGCAAGACCTACGTCAGGACGGAAAGGAACCGCGCGTGGACACGAATTTCACCACCAAGAGCCGCGAGGTGCTGTCAGCTGCCGCCATGAACGCCTCCACGGCGGGGAATGCGCAGATCGATACGCCGCACTTCCTCAAGGCCCTCCTGGACCAGCGGGACGGCATCGCCGTCGCGCTCCTCAAGACGGCCGGCGCCGATCCCGACACCGTGAGCGTGCAGGCGAGCACGGCGATCAAGGCCCTGCCGTCGTCGTCGGGCTCCTCGGTGGCGCAGCCGCAGTTCTCCCGCGGCGCCCTCCAGATGATCAACGCGGCCCAGCAGGAAGCGGAGGCCCTCGGTGACCAGTTCGTGTCCACCGAGCACATCCTGCTCGCCCTGGCGGCGGACAACGGAGCGGCCGGTGGCATCCTGCGCTCCGTCGGGCTCACGCGCGAGGCACTCGCGTCGGCCCTGCCGGGCGTGCGCGGTGACCGGCGCGTGACCACGCCCGATCCGGAGAACACCTTCCAGGCGCTCGAGAAGTTCGGGGTGGACCTCACCGAGGTGGCGCGGAGCGGCAAGCTGGACCCGGTCATCGGGCGCGATGCGGAGATCCGCCGCGTGGTGCAGGTGCTCAGCCGCCGCACCAAGAACAACCCGGTGCTCATCGGCGAGCCCGGCGTGGGCAAGACGGCCGTCGTCGAGGGGCTCGCCCAGCGCATGGTCGCGGGCGATGTGCCCGAGTCGCTGCGGGGGAAGACCCTCATCAGCCTCGACCTCGGGTCGATGATCGCCGGCGCCAAGTACCGCGGCGAGTTCGAGGAGCGGCTGAAGGCCGTGCTCGACGAGATCCGCTCGTCCGGCGGCCAGGTGGTGACCTTCATCGACGAACTCCACACCGTCGTCGGAGCGGGTGCCTCGGAGGGGTCGATGGACGCCGGCAACATGCTCAAGCCCATGCTGGCGCGCGGTGAGCTCCGGCTCATCGGTGCGACGACGCTGGACGAGTACCGGGAGAACGTCGAGAAGGACCCGGCGCTGGAGCGCAGGTTCCAGCAGGTGTACGTGGGCGAGCCGTCCGTGAACGATACCGTCGGCATCCTCCGCGGACTGAAGCAGCGCTACGAGGCGCACCACAAGGTCTCGATCGCGGACTCCGCCCTGGTCGCCGCGGCCACCCTGTCCCACCGCTACATCCCGGGCCGCCAGCTCCCGGACAAGGCGATCGACCTCGTGGACGAGGCCGCCTCGCGCCTGCGCATGGAGATCGACTCCGCACCGGTGGAGATCGACGAGCTGCGCCGTTCCCTCGAGCGGATGCACATGGAGGAGATGGCGCTCTCCCGGGAGAAGGACGAGGCATCGCTGGAGCGGCTGGACGCCCTGCGTGCCGAGATGGCCGACCGCCAGGAGGAGCTCGACGGGCTGAACGCCCGGTGGGAGGCCGAGAAGGCCGGCCTCAACCGCGTGGGCGACCTGAAGGCATCCCTCGACGACCTGCGCTCGCAGGCCGACCGCGCCCAGCGCGAGGGTGATCTCGAGACGGCGTCCCGCATCCTCTACGGGGACATCCCGCAGCTGGAGCGCGAGCTGCGGGAGGCCCAGGCCGCCGAGGAGCAGACCACCAATGCTCCCGACCTGATGGTCGCGGAGGAGGTGACCGCGAACGACATCGCCGAGGTCATCTCCGCCTGGACGGGCATCCCCGCCGGGCGCATGCTGCAGGGTGAGAGCGAGAAGCTGCTCGCCATGGAGGACGTCATCGGCGCGCGCCTGATCGGACAGCAGCGGGCCGTGTCCGCGGTGTCCGACGCCGTCCGCCGTGCCCGCGCCGGGGTGTCCGACCCGAACCGCCCCACCGGTTCCTTCCTGTTCCTCGGACCCACGGGCGTGGGCAAGACCGAGCTCGCGAAGGCGCTCGCGGACTTCCTGTTCGACGACGAGCGGGCCATGATCCGGATCGACATGTCGGAGTACTCGGAGAAGCACTTGGTGGCGCGCCTCGTCGGCGCCCCGCCGGGATACGTGGGCTACGAGGAGGGCGGCCAGCTCACCGAGGCGGTGCGGCGCCGGCCCTACAGCGTGGTGCTGCTCGACGAGGTGGAGAAGGCGCACCCCGAGGTGTTCGACCTGCTCCTGCAGGTGCTCGACGACGGGCGGCTCACCGACGGGCAGGGCCGCACGGTGGACTTCCGCAACGTCATCCTCGTGCTGACGTCGAACCTCGGGTCCCAGTTCCTCGTGGATCCGTCGCTCGACGACGCGGCGAAGCGCTCCGCCGTGATGGCCGCCGTCAACGCGAACTTCCGGCCGGAGTTCCTGAACCGGCTCGACGACGTCGTCGTCTTCGACCCGCTGAGCCTCGACGAGCTCTCGAGGATCGTGGACTTGCAGGTTCGGGCGCTCGGGGACCGGCTCCGCGACCGCCGCCTCGAACTCGAGGTCAGCGCTGCGGCCAGCGAATGGCTCGCCCTCACCGGCTTCGACCCGGCATACGGCGCACGTCCGCTGCGCAGGCTCGTCCAGCGTGAGATCGGCGACCGGCTGGCGAAGGGCATCCTGGCCGGTGAGATCGTCGACGGCGACACCGTGGTCGTCGACCGCCAGGAGCCGGACGCCGGCGCGCTGGCCGACGGCAGCCTCGACGCGGGGGGCCTGCTGGTGCACGCCGCGCGGTAGCCGGGCCCGGCGCACGAGAGGAATCGCAGGTTGCTTCCTCTCCCGCCTGCGGGCCCGGGTCCGTCAGGAGGTGAGCAGGCTCCGGCTCATCGTGTCGCCGTCCTCGACGACGGCGAAGCAGTCCACCCGGCGGTCGCCGTCGGCCCAGGTCTGGCTGGTCGGGGTCGCGCGGAGCAGCGTGATCCGGAGGTCGTCCGTCACCGCGTCCGGGTCGATGGCCGCGGAGGCCGCCGCGCAGGCCTCCTCTGCCCGCAGCCCGAGCTGCTCGCGTCCGGGGAACTCCGCGTCCTCCGGGTAGTTCTCGCTCGCCACCAGTTGTGCGTTGTGGGCTTCGCCGCAGTCCACCGGGACCGCGTCCTCGGTGATGCCCGTGAACTCGGCGAGGCAGTCGCCGGCGGCGACCGACGACGGATCCACGCGCTCCTCGTCCTCCGCCCCGCCGAAGAGCGAGACGAGCAGCCAGACGAGCAGGCCGAGCAGGACGACGACGCCGCCGATGATCAGCAGCAGCGGCAGGTTGCTGCTGCGGGCCCTCGACCGGTCCCGCTTCGGCTCCGCGTCCGTCGCCTCCGGGTCGGTTCCGGCTGCCCCCGGGGCCCACGCGGCCGCGGTCGCGCCGCGCGACCCCGGGGAAGGGTCCACCGGGGACGCCGCGGAAGCCGGTGCTGCCGGGCCGATCGACGCCGGATCCGTGCCGGGGTAGAGGCCCGGGTGGCCGAGGCCCTGCTCGCCGCCCTCGGGCGGGAAGGCGTACGGACCGCCGGCAGGAACGTCGTCGCCGGTGCCCGCCGCCGGCACGCCGGCCCCGTCGGCCGTGTCCGCGGCTGGGTCCGCGGCTGGGTCCGCGTCCCCTGCGACACCTCCGGCGGGAGCCGTGCCGTCCGGGGCCGCCTGGACGACCGGGGCGCCCGCCGGCAGGGGACCACCCACCAGTGTCCCTGCCTTCTCCGCTTCGGCGGCCACGGCGCGGGCCTCCGCCGCGGCGTCCTCGAGGGAGGCCGCTTCCGCCGTGTCCCTGCTGATCTCCGCCGGCGCGAGGGCGGGCTCCGGCAGGTCGAGGCTGTCCGGCGACACCGACAGCTCGGGTTCCAGCGCCCCGGGAGGTAGCGTGCCGGCGTCGAGCACGACGCCGTCGGGATCGACCACGTCGGGGCCGTCGGGCCGGTCGGGTTCGTTCCCGCCCGGACCGTGCCCGGGATCCCTGGGTGCCTGCTCCTCGTTGCTCATGGTGGGCCGCTGTCTCCTTGCATTCCTGGTGTCTCGTGGCCGGCGCTCCGACGTGATTTCGACTCTAGCCAAGATCGCCGCCGGAAGGGTCGGGACGCGGCTGGAGCAGGCTCGGGCACCGGGGGCGGCTTCGCGTCCATGCTTTGCAGGAGGCGGGGACACCCGCGCTCGGATGCACCCGAAAGCATGTAACCTGTACATACGACAAACTGACCAAATACTCCGGGGCCTCGCTGCAGCCTTGGGCCTCGTGCCCCAGTGACCACCTCCGGATCGACGCACAAAGGGGGTCACGCCATGGGGCGCGGCCGTCAAAAGGCAAAAGCTACCAAGCAGGCCAGGGACATGAAGTACTTCAGCCCGGCCACTGATTATTCGGCACTGCAGCGAGAGCTCACAGGCCCGGGTAGTCGTGCTTCCACTCGACGTACCGAACCTCTCGAGCCGGTCGAACCCGACTACTCGGAGTACGCGGACAAGTACGCCGACGAACTCGACGACGACGGCGAGGAGAGCGGCTCCCGCCGCACCGGCTGACCTCCCGGTCCGCCGTCCTCCGGGACACCACAACCGGCGCATCAGGCCCCTTGCGGGACGATGCGCCGTTTCGTGTGCCCGGATCCCGGAACCGGTGAGCCGCCGCGCTCGCGACGCCCCGACTCGCGCGGTGGACAGGTCGGGACTGCCCGTCCGCGGTCGGTCCGTTCCTAGTGTGGGGAGGCGAGGAGCGGCTGCAGGGCGAGTTCTGCCGCCCCGACCAGCAGGAGCTCCGGCCCGAGCGTCGCCCGCCGCACGTCGACGCCCCCCGCCAGGGACCCGGTGTTCACGGCATGGGTCAGCCGGTCACCGTGGAAGCCGAACAGGGAGCCGAGGAAACCGCCGAGCACGATCCGCGTGGGATCGAAGATGTTGACGAAGTTCACCAGTGCCACGGCCAGCAGGTCGAGCTGGCGCTCGGCCTCCTGCTGGACGCCGGGCCCGGGATCGTCGGACAGCACGTCCTCGAGTGCCTCGATCCCGCCGCCTGCGAGGCCGGCCGCGTCGAGCAGGCGCTCCAGGCGGACCTCCGCGTCCAGGCATCCGGACCGGCCGCAGTGGCAGGGCGACCCGCCGGCACGGACGAGGGTGTGGCCCAGTTCCCCGGCGTAGCCGCGACTGCCGACCAGTTGGGCGCCTCCTGTCACGATGCCGCCACCGATACCGCTCGCGCTGCCGTTCAGGTACACGGCGTCCTCCACACCGAGCGCCGCACCGAAGATGCTCTCGGCCATCGAGCCGAGTGAGGCATCGTTCGCGGCGACCGCAGGGAGCCCGAGCGCCCTGCTGAAGGGCCCGGTGAGGTCGGCCGCGCGCCAGCCGAGGTGCGGTGCAACGAGGACGCGGCCCGTCCCGGCGTTGACGAGTCCCGGCAGCGCGATCCCTACACCGAGCACCCGGTCGAGCCCGGCCAGGACGGGGTGGAGGTCGGCCACGATGTCGCGGGTGAGCCGCACGGCGTCGTCGAGGGAGGGCACCCCGTCGGTCTCGCGGCGCACCCGACGGTGGACGTGGCCGCCGAGTCCGACGACGCCGGCCGTCAGCGCGTCGATGTCGGGATTCACCGCGATCACGGCGACGCCGGGGTTGGCATGCACGATCGGGCTGGGGCGCCCCACCTTGCCCCCGACCGCCGGTTCCGTCTCGTGGACGAGCTGCTTCTCGGCGAGGGCGGACACGAGGGCGCCGACGGTCGAGCGGTTGAAGCCGCTGCGCCGCGTGAGCTCCGAACGGGACAGCGGTCCGTCCCGGTGCACCATCGTCAGGATCTGGGAGAGGTTCTGTGCGCGAAGGCCTTCGGTGCCGTTGACCGCTCCGGGTAGTGTGCGCACGGCCCTCGGTTCTCCTTCGTCCTGCAGGAGCCCTCTGTGCGCCTGGTGTGGCCCTATCGTATCCAGAAGCGCCGGGTGGGCCCGGCGGCCGTTCAGGCTCGCTGCCCTGCGGGACTCGGCGCGGTCCCGGCGGGGACGGGCGGTGCGGACGTGCTCTGGCGCACCACCAGGCTGGTGGCGAGGTCGAGCCGGAGGTTGTTGGGCCGCTCGCCGTCGCGCAGGCGCAGGACCATGCGCGTGGCCTCTTCCGCCATCTGGATGAGCGGCTGGTGGACGGTGGTCAGGGCGGGGCTCGACCACTGCGCGAGCTGGAGGTCGTCGTATCCCACGATCGAGAGTTCGTCGGGGACGCGCAGCCCGATCTGGCGGGCGGCGTCGAGGACGCCGAGGGCCTGCAGGTCGCTGCCCGCGAAGATCGCCGTCGGGGGCTCGGCGCTGCGCAGGAGCGAGAAGGCGTGGTCGCGCCCGCCGTCGACGTGGAAGTTGCCGTAGCGGATGAACTCCGGGTCGATGGACAGGTTCGCCATGCTCATCGCCGATCGGTAGCCGTCGATGCGCGCCAGGGAACACATCATGTCCTCGGGTCCGCTGATGGCTGCGATGCGGGTGTGGCCGAGGTCGATCAGGTGCCGCGTGGCCATCATGCCGCCCGACCAGTTCGCGGACCCGACGGACGGGACGTCGGGCGCGGGATCCCCGGCGGGATCGATGATGACGAACGGTATGGCGCGCGCGTCGAGTTTCTGGCGGAAGTCCTGCGGCATGTCCGAGAAGACCAGGACCACTCCGGCGGGCCGCCTGGCCATGACGCCTTCGATCCACTCCGAGCCCGGGGCATGCCGCGTGCCGGTCTCGGTCAGCACGACGCTCATCCCGTGCTCGCGTGCCACGTTCTCGACCCCGCGGATGAGCTCGAGCGCCCAGGCGCTCTCCAGTTCATGGAAGACGAGTTCCACGAGGGCCGCCCGGGCCGCCGACACCTTGCGCCGGCGGTACCCGTGCTCCTCCAGGAGCTCCTCAACTTTCGCCCGGGTTTTCGGAGACACGTCGGCGCGGCCGTTGAGCACCTTGGATATCGTTGAGAGGGATACGCCCGCCGCCGTCGCGAGCTGGGCGAGGGTGACGCGCGGTTCGTCCGCCGAAATCGACATGCGGCCAGCTTACATGTGGGCTCCAGTGCGGCCCGGCGGGCGTCGGACACGATTTGTGACCGCCCACACATCGGATGTTGCAAAAGCGGGCGAGCGCTACATACACTCATCCCACTACATAACTTTCGATATTATTATCGAAACTTTCGAGAGGCGTTCAACGATGAACAACCGAACCTGGATGTCCCGCAGTCTTGCAGGCACCGCGGTCATGATGCTGGGCCTCACCCTGGCAGGGTGCGGCGGAGGCGGCGGCGACGCGTCGAGCCGGCCCGAGAACGAGCTGCACCTGGCCGTCTACGGCGATGCCAGCAACAAGGTCGAGCAGGCCATGGTGGACAAGTTCAACGAGACCTCCGACGTCAAGGTCGTGCTCGACACGATCCCCGGCGCGGACTACCAGACCAAGCTGCAGACCATCATCGACACCGATTCCGCTCCGGACATCTTCTTCAACTGGGGCGGTGGCAGCATCGCGAACTTCGTGAAGGCCGATCTGCTGATGCCCCTCGACGACTTCATCGAGGAGGACCCGCAGCTGAAGGACGCCTTCCTGCCCTCGGTGTTCGAGACGGCCGTCATCGACGACAAGAGCTACGGCATCCCGATGCGCGGCACGCAGCCCGTGATGCTCTTCAACAACTCCGAGGTGCTCAAGCAGGCCGGCATCGATGCTCCTCCCGCCACCTGGGACGAGCTGCTGGAGGCCGTCGAGAAGCTGAAGGCGGCCGGCGTCACCCCGATCGCTCTCGGCGGCGCCGACCAGTGGCCCACCCAGATGTGGTTCCAGTACGTCTTCGACCGCGTCGCCGGCGAGGACCTGTTCCAGTCGGCGCTCGACGGCGACACGGAGGTGTGGGACTCCGAGGAGAGCCGTGAGGCCCTCGGCAAGCTGCGCGAACTGATCGACGCGGGTGCCTTCGGCACCAACTTCGACTCGGTCAAGTTCACCGACGGCGGGTCCCCCACGCTGCTCTCCAGCGGCCGGGCAGGCTTCGAGCTCATGGGCTCGTGGGCCTACGCGACGCACCTGGATGCCAATCCCGAGTTCGCGGAGAACGTGCTCGGCTACAGCGAGTTCCCCGCGATCGAGGGCGGCGAGGGCGATCCCGACAACCTCGCCGGCAACACGAACAACTTCTACTCGGTCCACAAGGACACCCGCTACCCCGAAGAGGCCGGCGAGTTCCTGAAGCTCATGTACTCGGACGAGTTCGTGCAGGAGCAGATCGCCATCGGCAACCTGCCCACCACCACCAACACGGAGGAGTTCCTCGGCGAGGCCTCCAACCCCGAGTACGCGAAGTACCAGTTCGACCTCGTGAAGGAAGCGCCCCACTTCCAGCTCTCCTGGGACCAGGCGTACCCGCCCGAGGCGACGGTGACCATCCACACCGCCGTGGCCCAGTTCTTCAGCGGCCAGATCGATGAAGACGGCTTCATCAAGGCCATGCAGAGTCTCTAGGACATTCCCATGACAACGCTTGCAACGCGCAGGCAGGCAGCGCCGGGCGGCTCCACTCCGAGCCGCCCGGCCCGCTCGGGCGCCTCCTCCGTGGGGCGTCCGGGCTTCGCCTGGGCCCTGCCCGCCACCATCTTCTTCGCGCTCTTCGCCCTCGTGCCGCTGGCCGCGGTCGCCGTTCTGTCCTTCACCTCGTGGAGTGGGCTCGGTGACCCGGAGTTCGTGGGACTCGAGAACTGGGAGACGCTCGTCTCCGATCCGGTGATGGTCAAGAGCCTCTGGCTCAGCCTGCTCTTCATCGTCCTCGGGGTGGTCACCCAGACACCGCTGAGCATCCTGCTCGGCGTCTGGGCCGCGGGCAACCAGCGCAACCGCGCCGTCCTCAGTGCCATCTACTTCATCCCCCTGCTGCTGTCCTCGGCCGCCATCTCCGTGCTGTGGCGTGCCCTGCTCGATCCGAACTTCGGTATCCCGGGACAGCTCTCGTGGCTCTTCGGTGACGGCAACCTGCTCGGTACGCAGTCCGGCGCGATCGGTGTCCTCATCTTCGTGGGCATGTGGCAGTTCACCCCGTTCCACACCCTGATCTACCAGGGCGCTGCGAAGGGCATCCCCAACGTGCTGTACCAGGCGGCGTCGATCGACGGTGCCGGCATGGTGCGCCAGTTCTTCTCCATCACGCTGCCCCAGCTGCGCAACACGGCCATCACCTCGATCATCCTGATGGTGGTCGGTGGCCTGACGACGTTCGAGACGGTACTCATCCTGACCAACGGCGGGCCCGGCACCGACACCACCATCACCGCCTTCTACATGTACCAGGAGGCGTTCCAGAGCTTCGACTTCGGCGTCGGCAGCGCGATCGCCCTGGTGCTCGTCGTCGTCGCCACCCTGATCTCCCTCGTGGTGGTCAAGGTGTCCGGCTACGACAAGATGAACAGCTCGCTGGAAGGACTCTGATGAAGACCCGCCCCAACTACTTCGCCGGCATCGGCTCCTTCGTCTGGCTGCTGATCGTCGCGATCCCGCTGTACGTGATGCTGTCGGGTACCTTCCAGACGCGTGAGGAGTTCGGGGACAACGGCCCGCTGTCCTTCCCCACGAGCTTCACGCTGCAGAACTACGTCGATGCGATCACGAGCGGCTTCGGCCGGTACTTCCTCAACACCGTCGTCGTGACGGTCGGAGTCGTCGCGATCGTGCTCCTGCTCGTGCCCCCGCTCAGCTATGCGATCGTGCGCAGCCAGAGCCGGGCGGCGTCGTTCGTGTTCCGCTTCTTCCTGCTGGGCCTCGCGATCCCGGCGCAGGCCGTGATCGTGCCCGTGTTCTACCTGATCAACACCGTCGGCCTGTACGACAACCTGATCGGCGTCATCCTGCCCACCGCGGCCTTCGCGCTGCCCATCTGCACGCTGATCCTCAGCGGCACGATGCGCGACATCACGGGGGAGCTGTACGAGGCCATGGCCATGGACGGAGCGAGCCCGGCGCGGGCCTTCTTCCGGCTGGTCCTGCCGCTGTCCAAGGGTGGCATCTCCACGATCGCCGTCTTCTCCGCCCTCCAGGCGTGGAACGGATTCCTCTTCCCCCTCATCCTCACGCAGTCCGAGAGCACCCGCGTGGTGACCCTCGGCCTCTTCAACTTCCAGACGCAGTACGGCATCAACATCCCGGGCCTGCTCGCCGCGGTCACCCTGTCGATGGTGCCCGTCCTGCTCGTCTACCTGTTCGCGCGCCGCGCGCTTGTCCAGGGCCTCATGGGCGCTGGCGGAAAGTAACCATGACTGAGACAACACTGAACGACGTCCCCTGGCGGGACACCGCCGCCGCACCCGAGGACCGGGTGGAGACCCTCATCCAGGCGATGACGCCGCGCGAGAAGGTCGCCCAGCTGGTCGGCGTCTGGGTCGGCGCCAACACCGAGGGCGGCGAGGTGGCCCCCCACCAGCACGAGATGAACGAGGCCGTGGACCTCGACGAACTCCTGCCGCACGGACTCGGCCAGCTCACCCGCCCCTTCGGCACCGCCCCCGTGGAGCCGGGACTCGGAGCCCTGTCGCTGCAGCGCACCCAGGAGCGCATCACGGCGGCGAACCGCTTCGGCATCCCCGCCCTCGTTCACGAGGAATGCCTCGCCGGGTTCGCGGCGTGGAAGGCCACGGCCTACCCGGTCCCCCTCGCCTGGGGCGCGACCTTCAACCCCGACCTCGTCCGGACCATGTCCTCGGCCATCGGCGCGGACCTCCGCTCCGTCGGCGTCCACCAGGGGCTCGCCCCGGTGCTCGACGTCGTGCGCGACGCCCGCTGGGGCCGCGTGGAGGAGACCATCGGCGAGGACCCGTACCTGATCGGGACCATCGCGACGGCGTACGTGCAGGGACTCGAGCGCGGCGGGATCGTCGCCACGCTCAAGCACTTCGTCGGCTACTCGGCGTCGAAAGCCGGCCGCAACCTCGCGCCCGTCTCCATCGGGGAACGCGAGCGGGCGGACGTCCTCCTGCCGCCGTTCGAGATGGCGATCCGGGAATCCGGCGTCCGGTCGGTCATGCACGCCTACACCGACATCGACGGCGTACCGACCGCAGCGGACGCCTCGCTCCTCACCGCGCTCCTGCGGGACACCTGGGGCTTCGACGGCACCGTGGTGGCCGACTACTTCGGCATCGCCTTCCTCAAGGAGCTGCACCGCGTGGCCGCGACCCTCGGTGAGGCGGCGGCCGCGGCGCTGACCGCAGGGGTCGACGTCGAACTGCCGACCGTGCACACCTTCGGCGAGCACCTCCTCGCCGAGATCGACGGCGGGCGGCTGGACGAAGGGCTCGTCGACCGCGCGCTCCGGCGCGTCCTCCGGCAGAAGCTGGACCTGGGCCTGCTGGATCCCGAGTGGTCGCCGGTCCCGCCGGCCCTCGAACGGGCCGGCGCCGGGACGCCCGTCGTCGACCTCGATTCCCCGGGCAACCGGGACATCGCCCGCGAGCTCGCGGAGCAGTCCATCGTCCTCGTCAGGAACAGCGGGATCCTGCCGCTCGCCGCCGCGCCGCGCATCGCCCTCATCGGCCCCAACGCGGACACGCACCGCGCGTTCCTCGGCTGCTACTCCTTCCCCGCGCACGTCGGCGAGCAGCACCCCGACGTCGAGATCGGCCTCGCCATCCCGACGGTCGCCGAAGCACTCCAGCGCGAGTTCGGCGCGAGCGACATCACGATCGCGGCCGGGTGCACGATCGACGGCTCCGCGACCACCGGGTTCGACGAGGCCCTCGCGGTCGCCGGCGGAGCCGACGTCGTCGTCGCGGTCCTCGGTGACCGGGCGGGGCTCTTCGGGCGCGGCACCAGCGGCGAGGGATGCGACGCCGAATCACTGGCCCTCCCGGGCGTGCAGCAGCAGCTCCTCGACGAACTGCTCGCCACCGGCAAGCCCGTCGTCGTCGTGCTGCTGACCGGCCGCCCGTACGCCCTCGGGTCCGCGATCACCGACGCCGCCGCGATCGTCCAGGGGTTCTTCCCCGGCGAGGAGGGTGCGGCCGCCGTGGCCGGCGTCCTCAGCGGACGGATCAACCCCGCCGGGCGACTGCCCGTCAGCATCCCCGGGACGCCGGGCGCCCAGCCGTCCACCTACCTGGCCGCACCGCTGGCGCAGTCGAACGGCGTCTCGAACATCGATCCGACAGCGGCCTTCGCCTTCGGCCACGGACTCGGCTACACCGAGTTCCAGTGGCAGGGCGCGGGAGCGACGGCGGGAACGGCACCGACCGACGGCGAGGTCGCCGTGCACGTGACGGTGACCAACGCGGGGGAGCGCGACGGCGTCGAGGTGGTGCAGCTCTACCTGCACGACCCGGTGGCATCCGTCGTCCGCCCGGTCCAGCGTCTCATCGGGTACGCGCGCGTCTCCCTGGCGGCGGGGTCCTCCGCGAGGGTCGCGTTCACCGTGCCCGCCGACGTCACCTCCTTCACGGGGCGGGACGGGCAGCGCATCGTCGAACCCGGGGAGCTGGAGCTGCGCCTCGGCGCATCGAGCAGTGACATCCGGGCGACCGTGCCCCTCACCCTCACGGGCGAGGTGCGGCGCGTGGACCACACCCGGCGGCTCCACTGCGACGTGCGGGTGGACGCCGTCTAGCACCCGCCCGCAGGCCGTCGGAACCCGTCGCAACCCGTCCCCGCTCAGCAGGGGGCGGGTTGCGTCGTTCCCGGGACCACCCGGTCGGGACCGTCCGCGGCCGTGGCTGGTGCAGTCCCTGTCGGCAGCTGCCTCGGGGAGCCGGGATCCCTGCAGGGACCGTCCCTGCACGCCGGAAGATGCATGCCGGGGATGCACGCCGGAAGATGCACGCCGTGCAGAAGAACGTGCTTGCGCGCGGAGCCCCCGCGCGTCACGGTAGTAAGCAGACTGATCTTCCGGTTACGGAGCCTCCCGCAGTCCGGACCCGGCAGGATCAACCATCCCTACCGAGGAGGCACCAGCATCATGGCACGAGACGACACATCAGGCGCGAGCACCCCGAGGAGCCGGCGCAACGACGTCGTCGCCGCGGAGAAGGAGCGGTTCGGCGGCATCAAGTGGGGGTCGGCGTTCTTCGGGTGGCTGACGGCGATCGGCCTCACCGTCATCCTCAGTGCGCTGGCGACGGCGATCGGCGTCGGCATCGGAGCGGCCGACACGGGCACCGCGTCCGACGCCGCCAACCAGGCACAGGAGAACGCCCAGACCATCGGCATCGCCAGCGGTATCGTCCTGGCCGTCATCCTGTTCGTCGCCTACTACTGCGGCGGGTACGTCGCCGGTCGCATGGCACGCTTCGACGGCGTCAAGCAGGGCGTCGCCGTCTGGCTGTGGGGCATCGTCGTCGCGATCGTCCTGGCGATCCTCGCCGCCGTCGCGGGCAGCCAGTTCAACGTCCTCGCGCAGGTGCAGGGCCAGCCCAACATCCCCGTCGACGGCAGTGCCCTGACGGCCGGCGGACTCATCGGACTGGCCATAGCGATCCTCGTGCCCCTTCTCGGCGCGATCCTCGGGGGCAAGGCCGGGATGCGCTTCCACCGCAAGGTGGACCAGGTGGGCATCGACCACCAGGCAGGCCTCTGACCGGGCGACGCCGCACCACCCACGACGACGAGAGGCACCACCCCGCGGGGTGGTGCCTCTCGTCGTGGGTGCGGGACCGGCTAGAACGCCACGGATGCCACCGCGGCCCGGTACTGCGTCCGGATGACGGGCCGGTGGTCGGACGCGCGATCCTCGAGCGTCTCCACCGACCACTGCGGCCGGGAGCCGGCCAGGACCCACGCGGCCTGTACGGCGGCCCCCCGCGCGACGTACTCGCCCGGAGCGGGGATGCGCACGGGCAGGTCGAACACCTGGGCGGCGACCTCCTGGACCGCCGCGTTCTGTGCGGCCCCGCCGATCAGCAGCAGGTGGCGCGGTGTGACACCGGCGGCCCGCACCGCGTCGAGGGCGTCGGCCAGTCCGCACAGCATGCCCTCGATCGCCGCACGGGCGATGTTGGCGCGCGTCGAGGAGGCGATGCTGAGGTTGTGGAAGCTGGCCTTCGCCGTCGGCAGGTTGGGCGTGCGCTCGCCCTCGAAGTAGGGCACCAGGACCACACCGTCCGACCCCGGTGCTGCCTCGCGGGCCAGGTCGGCGAAGCCGTCGTGGTCCACGCCGAGGATGCCGGCCACCGATGACAGCACGCGGGCGGCGTTGAGGGTCGCCACCAGCGGCAGGAACAGTCCGCTGGCATCGGCGAACCCCGCCACCGTCCCGGACCGGTCGGCCACCGCCTGCGGGGCGACGGCGAAGACCGTACCGCTCGTCCCGAGGGACACGACGACGTCTCCCTCCTCCGCGCCCAGTCCGAGGGCGGCACCCGCATTGTCGCCGGCACCGGATCCCAGGACGATCCGGCGGTCTCCCGACAGGAACGAGGGATGCACGGTCCCTGCGGAGGCCTCCGCAGGGAGGACCCGGGGGAGCACGACCTGGTCCGGCTCGCCCTCCGGCTGTCCGGCTTCACGCGCCGGGCGGCCGAGGATGTCCTCGAAGAGGGCGAGGTCGTACGCGTTCGTGGCAGGGTTCCAGTAGCCCGTGCCGCTCGCGTCGGAGCGGTCCGTGACGAGTTCCTCCAGCACCGGCCCGAGCGGGGCATCCCCCTCGGGCCCGAAGCCGCGCAGGCGCCACGTCAGCCAGTCGTGCGGCAGCGCCACGGCCGCGATGGCCGGGACGACGTCCGGTTCGGCGTCGCGCACCCAGCGCACCTTGGTGCTGGTGAAGGACGCCACGGGGGCGGAGCCCGTCCGCTCCACGAGGCCGTCGACGCCCAGTTCACCGATCAGGTCCCGGGCGGCACCGGCGGACCGGGTGTCGTTCCAGAGCAGGGCGTCGCGGAGGACCCGCCCCTCGCGGTCCAGCAGCACCATTCCGTGCTGCTGGCCCGCGACGGCGAGCCCGTCGACGTCGTCGCCGAGTCCGTCAGCGGCGTCGAGCGCTGACAGCAGGGCCTTCCACCAGGCGCCGGGGTCGACCTCCGTGCCCTCCGGGTGGAGGGCACGGCCGGTCCGGACTTCCGCGCCCGTCCCGGTGTCGACGACGACGACCTTGCAACTCTGCGTCGACGAGTCGACGCCGGCAACGAGGGCCATGGATCAGCGGGCGCCGAGCAGGTGCTCGATGAAGAGCTGCTGCAGCTTCACGAAGCCGAAGCCCTTGCCGTTGAAGTAGGCGTCCGTGTCGAACTCCTCGTAGGACGCGCGGTCCGCGCGGAGCGCGTCGTAGCCTTCGCCCTCGTTGAGCGTGGGCACGTTGATCTCGGAGACGCGGGATGCTTCCAGCGCGGCCTGGACCTCGGGGTCCGCGCGGAAGGCCGCGGCACGCTCCTTGAGCAGCAGGTAGGTCTGCATGTTCGCTGCGGCCGAGTCCCAGACGCCGTCCATGTCCTCGGTGCGGCTCGGCTTGTAGTCGAAGTGGCGGGGGCCGTCGTAGGACGGACCGCCCGCGGGGCCGCCGTTCTCCAGCAGGTCCACGAGCGAGAAGGCGTTCTGCAGGTCGCCGTGCCCGAACACGAGGTCCTGGTCGAACTTGATGCTGCGCTGGCCGTTGAGGTCGATGTGGAACAGCTTGCCCTGGTAGAGGGCCTGCGCGATGCCGTGGGTGAAGTTCAGCCCGGCCATCTGCTCGTGGCCCGTCTCCGGGTTGATGCCCACGAGTTCGGGGCGCTCCAGCGTCTCGATGAACGCCATCGCGTGACCGAGGGTCGGCAGGAGGATGTCGCCGCGGGGTTCGTTGGGCTTGGGTTCGATCGCGAAGCGGATGTCGTACCCCTTGTCGGTGACGTAGTCGCCGAGCAGGTTGACGGCCTCGCGGTAGCGCTCGAGGGCGCCGCGGATGTCCTTGGCGGCGTCGTACTCGCTGCCTTCGCGTCCGCCCCACATGACGAACGTCTTCGCGCCGAGCTCTGCCGCGAGGTCGATGTTGTCCAGCACCTTGCGCAGGGCGAACCGGCGTACGCCGCGGTCGTTGCTCGTGAAGCCGCCGTCCTTGAAGACCGGGTGGCTGAAGAGGTTGGTGGTGACCATGGGCACGATCAGCCCGGTGGACTTCAGTGCGCCCTTCAGGCGGTCGATCTCGCGCTGGCGGTCCGCCGGGGAGGAGCCGAAGGGGAAGAGGTCGTCGTCGTGGAAGGTGATGCCGTACGCGCCGAGGTCGCTCAGGCGGTTGACCGCCTCGACGACGTCGAGGGGTGCACGGGTCGCGGATCCGAACTGGTCCTGGGCTTCCCAGCCCACCGTCCAGAGTCCGAAGGAGAATTTGTCGTCGCGGGTGGGCTCGATCGCCATTGAGTGCTCCAGGAAGTGTGTGTGACTAATATGTTGCCGTTACAAACATATTAGGTTTACCGCCAGAGTCAAGCCCGGATCACGAGCCGGTATCCATGCCAGGGATGCTGGACACGCGTCAGGCGCCGAGTGCTCCCACGCTCGCCCGGGTGACCAGCCGGGTGGACAGCTCGATCCGTGGACTGTCGACGGCGTCGCCGGCGATCAGCCGCACGAGGGTGCGGGCCGCGAGCGCCCCCATCTCCGAGAGCGGCTGCCGGACCGTCGTCAACGGAGGGGACGCCCACCCCGCCTCGGGCAGGTCGTCGAAGCCGATGACGCTGAGGTCGTCAGGAATGCGCAGTCCCTGCTGGCGGGCCGCCTCGTACACGCCGAGGGCCATCTGGTCACTGGCCGCGAAGACCGCGGTGGGCCGGTCGGCGCGCCCGAGGAGTTCCATCCCTGCCGCGAACCCCGAGGCGTAGTCGAAGTCCCCACTGATCACGAGGGCGGGATCGAAGGCGATGCCCGCGGCGTCGAGCCCGGCCCGGTAGCCGTCGAGGCGCGCACGGCTGCACCACAGCCCCGGGCGTCCGGCCACGAATCCGATGCGGCGGTGGTTCTGCTGGGTCAGGTGTTCCGTGGCGGTGACCGCGCCGGTCCAGTTGGTCGCCCCGATCGTCGGCACCTCGAGATCCGGCACGCCGGCGGGATCGACGACCACCACCGGGACGTTGAGCCGCTGCAGTTCGGCGTGCAGGAACGAGTCGAGGTCCGTCGTGACCAGGATGGCGCCGTCGCTGGTCCTGGCTCCGAGGGTGTCGAGCCACTTGCGCGTCGAGTCGGCGCTGCCCCGCCGGTGGATGGCGGACACCACCACGGACATTCCCTCGGTGTTCAGGGCCTCCTCGACGCCGCGGATGATCTCCACCGCCCAGGGGCTGTCGAGGTCGTTGAAGACGAGGTCCACCAGCCCGGAGGGGGCTGACGGGGCCGTGCCGCGGCGGCGGTACCCGTAGTCGCGGAGCAGAGCCTCCACGCGTTCCCGCGTCGCGGGAGCGACGTCGGACCTGCCGTTGAGGACGCGCGACACCGTGGGGACCGAGACTCCGGCGGCCGAGGCGATCGCCGAGATCGTCACGGCGGGTTGGGTGTTGTCGTGCACAAATCCTCCTCGGGGCGCCTGGAGCAACGTCGAGGTCTCCCGGAACTGTTTTCGCTTCCGCCCTTGACCTCTCCTGCGCGGTGTTCCTAACCTACAGCAACGGTATTTCCGGAAAGTTCCGGAAAGGATCCGAAGAAAGTTTCGGACGACCGCACCTCAGGTACCTCAAAGGAGAGCTCATGAAGGTCCACCAGTCACTCGCTGCCGCAGTCCTCGCTTCGGCACTGATCCTTCCCACCGCCGCCCCCGCGCTCGCAGCACAGCACCAGGCCCCCCGTCCGCCCGGGATCGAGAAGCAGGACACCCTCCGCTGGGTCGCCCCGAACGATCTCAAGATCGGCACCGCCGTCGCAGGCGGCGGCCACCACGAGACCCAGCCCTATCCGGCCCCGTTCCCCAACGACCGGGAGTACCTGCAGCACCTCGCCGCCGAGTTCAGCTCCGTGTCGCCCGAGAACCAGCTCAAGTGGGAGTTCGTGCACCCCGAGCGCGACACCTACCGCTTCGCCGAGATGGACGCCATCGTCGAGTTCGCGCAGGAGAACAAGCAGGTGGTCCGCGGCCACACCCTGTTCTGGCACAGCCAGAACCCCGCCTGGCTGGAGGAGGGCGATTTCTCCAAGGAGGAGCTGCGCGCCATCCTCAAGGACCACATCCAGACCGTCGTCGGGCGGTACGCCGGCAAGATCCAGCAGTGGGACGTGGCCAACGAGATCTTCAACGACAACGGCACCCTGCGCACCACGGACAACATCTGGATCCGCGAACTCGGCCCGGAGATCATCGCCGACGCGTTCCGCTGGGCCCACGAGGCGGATCCGAAGGCGAAGCTCTTCTTCAACGACTACGGCGTGGAGAGCGTCAACGCGAAGAGCAACGCCTACCTCGAGCTCATCCCGCGGCTGCAGGCCCAGGGCGTCCCCGTGGACGGCTTCGCCATCCAGGGGCACCTGAGCACGCGCTACGGCTTTCCGGGCGATCTCCGGACCAACCTCCAGCGCTTCGACGACCTCGGGCTGGAGACCGCGATCACCGAGATCGACGTCCGGATGGACGTCGCAGCGGGGACCCAGCCCACCGCGGCGCAGCTCGAGAAGCAGGCGAGCTACTACCAGCGGGCACTCGACGCCTGCATCGCCGTGGAGGAGTGCAACTCCTTCACGATCTGGGGCTTCACCGACAAGTACTCCTGGGTGCCGGTGTTCTTCTCCGGTGAGGGGGAGGCGACCGTCATGTGGAACGACTTCACCCGCAAGCCGGCCTACTACGCACTGCAGGAGAGCCTCGAGCAGGCGTCCCCGGGGCGCGGTAACCGCTAGGCAGCACCAGCACGACAACCAGCACGACCACCCCCAGCAGTCGGTGGCCCGCCCCTCCACGGGCGGGCCACACCATCAAGGAGAACCATGAGACAAGGACGTCTGATCGCAGGCGCCACGGCATTCGGTCTGATCACGGGAGCCGGCGTGCTGACGCTGCCGGCCGCCCAGGCGGACGAACCGTCGGTGCTGCTGAGCGAGGATTTCGAGGACGGCAGCTTCAGTCCGCTGGCGCAGAACGGCGGGCCCACGCTGTCGGTCGTCGACGCCGACGGCGACAAGGCCCTGCTGGTGAAGGGCCGGGTCAACGACTACGACGGCATCAAGACGCCGGCCGACCTCCTGCAGGCCGGCGGGACCTACACGCTCTCCGCGCAGGTGAAACTCTCGGCGCCGGCAGGAACGACGACGTCGGCGCGCTTCGTCGTGGAACCCGCCTACAGCTGGGTGGGCAACACCACGGTGTCCGCGGATGCCTGGACCACGGTGACCGGCACCTTCAACGCCCCGGCCGGAGCCGACCCGGCGACGCTGCGGGCCTACCTCGGAACGGGAGACCTGGGTGCACCCTACGACTACCTCGTGGACGACGTCGTGATCACCGGGACGGCCGGGCCCGCCGACGGCGGAGCCTGGCAACCCACCCCCGACGCGTCCTTCGTGCCGGGAGGCGCAGCGAACCCCACGAGCACCCCCCTCGCCGCGGCGCGGGGCACCGGGAACACCGTCGCCCTGACGTTCGACGACGGGCCGAACCCGGGTGAGACCGCAGCGATCCTCGACTTCCTGCGGGACAAGGGCATCACCGCGACGTTCTGCATCATCGGGCAGAACGTCCAGGCTCCCGGTGGCGCCGACCTGCTGCGGCAGATCGTCGCCGACGGCCACACGCTCTGCAACCACGGCACGTCCTACGCGGACATGGGCTCCTGGTCGCAGACCCAGGTCGAGACCGACCTGAAGGAGAACCTGCGCATCATCCGGGCCGCCGTCGGTGATCCGTCCCTGCAGGTGCCCTACTTCCGTGCACCGAACGGCAGCTGGGGTGCCACCGGAGAAGTGGCCGCGGCGCTCGGCATGCAGCCGCTCGGCCTCGGCAACGTCATCTTCGACTGGGACGGCAACGACCTCAGCGAGGCGACCCTGACCGCCAACCTCCGCGCGGCCTTCACCCCCGGCGCCGTGGTCCTCGCCCACGACGGCGGCGGCGACCGCTCCAACACGGTCCGGGCCGTCACGACGGTGGTGAGCGAGAAGCTCGCCGAGGGATGGACCTTCACCCTGCCGCAGGGCGGCGCGGGAGCGGCACCCGTCGAGGTCACCTCCGGCTTCGAGACCGGCACCGACGGCTGGACGGCCCGGGGCGACGGCGTCTCCGTCGCCACGAGCAGCGATGCCCGCACCGGCACCGGCAGCCTGCTCGTCACGAACCGCACCCAGCCCTGGCACGGTGCCGCGCTCGACGTCACGGCGGGCCTGCCCGTCGGGACCGCCGTGCAGGTATCGGTGTGGGCGAAGCTCGCTCCCGGCGAGGCCCCGGCCTCGCTCAAGGTGTCCGTGCAGCGTGACAACGGCGGCGGAAGCGCGTACGACGGCGTCGCCGGCGCCAGTGCCTCCGTGACGGCCGACGGCTGGGTCCAGCTCAAGGGCACCTACACGCTCGGTGCGGCCGCGGACAAGGCCCAGGTGTACGTCGAGGGACCGGTGGGGACGGACTTCCTGCTGGACGACTTCAGCCTCGCCCCGATCGTCGAGAAGCCCATCCAGTCGGACGTCCCCGGACTGAAGGACGTGCTCGGCGCGGACGGCATCGAGCACGTCGGTGTCGCCATCGATGCCCGGGAGACCGTGGGAACGGCCGCCGACCTCGTGCGGAAGCACTTCAACGCCTTCACACCGGAGAACGCGGGCAAGCCGGAGAGCGTCCAGCCGGTCGAGGGCCAGTTCGCCTTCACGCAGCTGGACCAGCTGCTGGACTTCGCGGATGCCAACAATGTGCAGGTCTACGGACACGTCCTCGCCTGGCACTCGCAGACCCCGGCGTGGTTCTTCAAGGACGGCACCCG
The DNA here is from genome assembly GCF_054510835.1 of Arthrobacter sp. TmT3-37. Lineage (NCBI taxonomy): Bacteria > Bacillati > Actinomycetota > Actinomycetes > Micrococcales > Micrococcaceae > Arthrobacter > Arthrobacter sp. TmT3-37. The sequence goes on from NZ_JBTNDU010000004.1 coordinate 309,371, forward strand.
CGACCTCACCGACAGCCCCGCCGACCAGGCGTTGCTCAAGGCCCGTATGGAAGCGCACATCAAGGGCATCGCCGACCACATCGACGCCCGCTACCCCGAGGGGGACAGCCCCATCTGGGCCTGGGACGTGGTCAACGAGGTCATCGCGGACGGCGACACGGCGAACCCGCACGACATGCGCGACAGCCGCTGGTTCCAGGTCCTCGGCGAGGGCTTCGTGGACGAGGCCTTCCGCCTGGCGGACCGCTACTTCCCCGAGGCGGCCCTGTTCATCAACGACTACAACACGGAGATGCCTCAGAAGCGGGCCGACTACCTCGACCTGATCCGTGCGCTGAAGGCCCGGGCCGTGCCGATCGACGGCGTGGGCCACCAGGCCCACGTGGACGTCGCCCGGCCCGTGCAGTGGCTCGAGGACTCCATCGAGGCCGTCGAGGCGCTGGACCCCGCGCTCCTGCAGGCCATCACGGAACTCGACGTCAACGCCTCCACGGAGAACCAGGGCGCCGATGTCAGCGGCGCCCCGGCGGATCCGTACAGCCCGGCGTTCGAGGACGACGCGGACGCCGCAGCGGAGGTCGGCTACTACTACCGCGACCTCTTCGCGATGCTGCGCGAGCACAACGCGTCCGTGGACTCGGTGACCTTCTGGGGGATCAGCAATGCCCGCACCTGGCTGCGGACCTGGCCCATGGCCCGACCCTGGGAGCAGCCGCTGCCCTTCGACGACGAGCTGCAGGTCACGCCGGCCTACTGGGGCATCGTGGATCCGTCCAGGCTGCCCGCCCGGCCCGCCGATGTGCTGCCGCCGCGGATCGCCGACCAGTCGGACATCACCGCCGTCTCCAACGGGGCCAGCGGCGCCAAGGTCAGCTACGTCTCGCCGTCGGCCATCGACACGCTCGACGGCGTCGTGCCGATCACGTGCCTCCCCGCACCGGGCGGCCGGTTCCCCGTCGGTACCACGACGGTCACGTGCACGGCGACGGACGAGGCCGGCAACACCCGGACCAGCTCGTTCGACGTCGTCGTGACCCGCAAGCAGGCGGGCAAGCACTGACCGGCCTGCACCGACCATGACAAAGCCCCTGTCCTCTCCGGAGGGCAGGGGCTTCGTCGTGGAGTCCGATGCTGGGCGTGCTCGGCGGGGTGGCTCGCTCCTCCCGTTCGCCGTCGTCCGGTGGGAATGTTCGAACATGCCCACTGTCCGGGCTCGATCAGGAGGAGGATCCGGACCTGCCGTACTCCGGCAGCGGTGCTGTGGACGTTCCGGGTCAGGCGTAGGCGCCGAGCAGCCGCACCGAGCCGCCGTCCACGCCCTTGGCGCCCTGGACGTAGTCCGGCCCGTCGGTGCTCCCGTTCCCGGCCACCTGCACGCTGCCCATGACCCAGGAGGGGACACCTGCCGCGGTGAGCTGGGCGAGGGCGGCGTCCGCGCCCTCGGCCCCGACGATCGCGACCATCCCGACCCCGAGGTTGAGGGTGCGCTCGAGATCCGGCAGCGGGACGGAGCCGAGCTGCGCGACGAGCGTGAAGACCGGGGGCAGTTCCCACGTGGAGCGGTCCACCGTTGCTTCCAGCCCGCGGGGCAGCACGCGGGCGAGGTTCGCCGCGAGCCCGCCGCCGGTGACATGACTGAAGCCGTGGACCTGCGCGGCGTCGTTCCGGGCCAGTGCCAGGCAGTCGGCCGCGTAGATCCGGGTGGGCTCGAGCAGCTCCTCGCCGAGCGTCCGCCCGAGCTCGGAGACCTGGCGGTCCAGCGCCCAGCCGGCCTGGTTGATGACGCGCCGCACCAGCGAGTACCCGTTCGAGTGCAGGCCCGAGGACGCCATGCCGATCACGACGTCGCCCTCGCGGACGCGCTCGGGACCGAGGACCCGATCGGCCTCGACCACGCCGGTCGCGGCGCCTGCCACGTCGTACTCGTGCTCACCGAGCAGGCCGGGGTGTTCGGCGGTCTCGCCGCCCACCAGGGCCGTGCCGGCGGCCGAGCAGCCGGCCGCGATGCCGCGCACGATGTCCGCGATGCGCTCGGGGACCACCTTCCCGCACGCGATGTAGTCGGTCATGAAGAGCGGCTCCGCGCCGACCACCACGATGTCGTCGACCACCATGCCCACCAGGTCGAACCCGATGGTGTCGTGGATGTCCATGGCCTGCGCGATGGCCACCTTGGTGCCCACGCCGTCGGTGGACGTCGCGAGCAGCGGCCGCGTGTAGGTGAGGAGGCGGGACACGTCGAAGAGCCCGGCGAAACCGCCCACCCCGCCGAGAACCTGCTCGCCGTGCGTCGCCCGCACGGCGTCCTTCATGAGCTCGACGGCGCGGTCACCCGCTTCGACGTCCACTCCTGCGCTGGCGTACGTGATGGGGTTGGACGCGCTCATACCCGCTCTTTCTTGTCTTCGTCGGTCAGTACGGCTTCGAACTCTGCGTCCGGTCCGGGATCGCATCCCGTGGCCCCGGACTTGTCGGCGGGGTTGGTGCGCTCGAGCAGGTTCTTGCCCAGGCGGTCGTCGTCGGGCAGTTCGATCGGGTACGTGCCGGTGAAGCATGCCGTGCAGAGGCGCTCACGGGGCTGCTGCGTCGCGTCGATCATGCCGTCCTCGGAGATGTACGCGAGGCTGTCGGCGCCGATGGACTTGCTGATCTCGTCGATCGCGGCACCATTGGCGATGAGCTCCGCTCGGGAGGCGAAGTCGATCCCGTAGAAGCAGGGCCAGCGCACGGGGGGCGAGGAGATCTTCACGTGGACCTCGGCCGCGCCCGCCTCGCGCAGCATGCGGACGACGGCGCGCTGCGTGTTGCCGCGCACGATCGAGTCGTCGACGACGATGATGCGCTTGCCCCGGATGACCGACTCGAGGGCGTTGAGCTTGAGCCGGATGCCGAGCTGGCGCAGGGTCTGGCTGGGCTGGATGAACGTACGGCCCACGTAGGCGTTCTTCACGAAGCCGTGGGCGAAGGGGATGCCGGACTCCTCCGCGAAGCCCACGGCGGCCGGGGTGCCGGACTCTGGGACCGGGATGACGATGTCCGCGGCGGCGGAGTTCTCGCGGGCGAGCTGCCGGCCCATCTCCACGCGGGACTCGTACACGGAGCGGCCGGCGATCGCGGCGTCGGGCCGCGCGAGGTAGACGTATTCGAACACGCAGCCCGCGGCGGTCGGGGCGGCGAAGCGGCTGCTGCGCACCCCGTCCTCGTCGATGGCGATGAACTCGCCGGGCTCGATCTCGCGGATGTAGCTCGCGCCGACGGTCGCGAGGGCCGCCTGCTCCGAGGCGACCACCCAGCCGCGCTCGAGGCGGCCGAGGACGAGGGGACGGACACCGTAGGCGTCGCGCGCCGCATACAGGGTTCCTTCGTCCATGAAGACGAAGCAGAATGCGCCGCGGATGCTCGGCAGCAGGTCCATGGCCGTCTGCTCCAGCGAGCGGCCGTCGTTCCCGGCGAGCAGCGCGGTCACGAGGGCGGTGTCGGTGGTGTTGCCCTGCGCGAGCTCGCCGGCGCGGGGCTTGCCGTGGCGGTCGAGGACCATCTGGTACAGCTCGGCGGAGTTCGTGAGGTTGCCGTTGTGCGCCAGGGCGACCGTGCCGGCAGCGGTGGCGCCGAGCGTGGGCTGCGCGTTGGCCCAGTGGGATGACCCGGTGGTGGAGTAGCGGCAGTGCCCGACGGCGATATGGCCGGTCAGGGTGTTGAGCGTCGCCTCGTCGAAGACCTGGGACACGAGGCCCATGTCCTTGTAGACGTTGATCCGCTGGCCGTCGCTCGTCGCGATACCGGCGGATTCCTGGCCCCGGTGCTGCAGCGCGTACAGCCCGTAGTAGGTGAGCTTGGCTACTTCCTCACCGGGCGCCCAGACACCGAAGACGCCGCAGGCGTCCTGGGGTCCTTTTTCGCCGGGGAGAAGATCGTGGGAGAGTTGTCCGTCGCCGCGCACCATGCGCCCATTCTCTCACGGCAGGCAATGGCGGCCGCGCGATGGGCGGCGTCGGGCCGCTGGCCCGGGACGCGCGGCCGCGACGACGCCCGTCACACGGCCGGGACGTGCGGCGTACCCGCGATCCTTCCGATCAGCCGCTCCATCCGTGCGAGGCCCACGAAGCGGCCCGCGTTGTCCGTGACGAGCAGGGGAGCGAAGCGGGCACTGCTGTCCCGGGTGATGGCGCGGGACAGCGCCTCGCCGATGGGGGTGTCCACGTTGACGACCAGCCCGGCCGTGACGACACCGAGCCGCGCTGCTTCCTCGGGCAGGACGGCGACGGGCCGGCGGCCGTCGAGGAGCACGACGTCGGCGAGGAACGGGTTCGCTGCGAACAGTGCTGCGGCCTGCGCCGGGGACGGGGCCGTGGCGGCGGGCTCGACGACGCCGCGCACGGTCTGCGACGACGTCGAGCGCGGGGATGCGGACAGCCGCAGCGCCAGATCGACGTCGAGGGTGGACCACGGGGGTGCCGGACGGCCCAGCAGGTACCCCTGGACGAGGGGTACCCCGAGGGCGGCCAGGGCGTCGAGTTCCTCGACCCTTTCGATGCCCTCCGCGAGGAGCCACGCATCGACCCTTCCCGCGAAGAGCCCGAGCATCTCGATCAGGGCGCGCTTGGCCTCGTCCGTGTCGATCCCGCGGACCAGTTCCCGGTCCACCTTGATCATGGCGGGTCGGAGCGCGAGGAGGTGCTGCAGGCCCGCGTACCCCGACCCGGCGTCGTCGACCGCGATCAGGGCGCCCGCGGACCGCAGCGCGTCCAGATGGGGTTCCAGCTGCAGGTACGAGTCGATGGGAGTCTGTTCCGTGAGCTCCACGATCACGCCGCCCAGGTTGCCCTGCTCCGCCCAGACGTCCCGGACCACGGGGGAGGGCAGCAGGTGGGGCGACACGTTGACGGTGAGGAAGCAGTTGCCCGGCAGGCCCGCGCGGTGCGCGAAGGCGCTGCGCAGGGCTGCCGCCTCGAGTTCGGCGTCCCGACCCTCCCGGCGTGCCCGGGCGAACCATGCCTCGGGGTTCTTCTCCTCGTACCCGGGAAAACGCACGAGGGCTTCGTAGCCGACCACCGAGCCGCGGACGGTGTCGATGATGGGCTGGTACGCCGAGGAGATGCCCTCGCCGCGGCATGCGGCGTCCAGCTCGGTGGCCTCGCGGAAAGCCTGGTCCTGCCCGAGGGCCTGCATCGGGGCCGGCGGCGTCAGGCGGCGACGATGCGGGTGCGCACGGCCCCGACGAGCTCGGGTGCGAGATCCGTCAGTCCGTGGACGGCGGCGGCGTGCTCGCCGACGCGGGCGAGGATCTCATCCTCGGAACTGCAGACCCAGCGGGCTTCACACCCCGGTACGACATCTCCACATGCGAATGCCTTCATGAAAAACTCCCTCTTCCGCGGCCCGCGGACCAGCCTGATCGATTGCCCCCATCCCTACTGTCGTCAGGTCGGGCGGCACCGTTAGCCGAACCGCCGCATCCGATCAGGAGCGGTGGGGGCGCCGTCGGCAGGCCTAGGCGGAATCGTCGTCGTACGTGCGCTCGGCGCGGGCGCGCTCGGCGCGCCGGACGCTGCGACGGTCGACGACGAGCACCACCAGGGCCGCGAGGAGCAGTCCCGGCAGGGCGAACGCCACGGTGAAGAAGCCGAGGACGGACTCGCGCGTGAGGGTGGGATCGGCGGGCCCGGTGTAGGCGACCACGAGTGCCGCGAGGAAGCCGAGGATCGCCCCGATGGCCATGAAGGGGATGAATTTCGGGGCTCTCCGGACGGTCACCTCCCGGACAGCCGGGGCATCGGGTGCGGGGACAGCCGTGCCGGGCTCCTGCGTGCCCTCCCGGTCGGCGGGCGCCGGCTGCCCGTCCGCAGGCACCGCGCCGCGCGTATCGGGCTGCTCGGGGGTGCTGTTCGGCGGGGGCTGCTCGGCGGTCATGGTTTAAGGCTACCGGGCATCAGCGTCCCAGCTCGACGAGCTGGTAGCCCGCCTCGTCGAACACCAGGGTGTAGTCGGTCCCGGGGAAGCGCTGCTCCGCATGGGCCTCCGCGTCGCTCGGCCGGACGGGGCCCCAGCTCCAGTCCTCCGCGTCGACGACGAGGTAGTCCGGCGCCGGATTGGGGTTGCCGAGCCAGTACACCCGGGTCTCGGGGACGAGGTAGGCCATCAGCACCACCCCGCTCTCCACGCTGGATCCAGCGGGGATGAGGTCCATCATGCGGTGGGCCGCGTCCCAGCGGTCCGACGGTCGGTAGGTCTCCGGTTCTGCGAGGGCGGCGAACTTCTGGCCCGGCAGCAGGACCAGGCAGGCCAGCACCGCGGCGGGGACGCCGACCAGGGCGGTGGTGCGCACCCAGGTGCGGCGGTGCATCCGCAGGGTCCGCACGCCGTCCACCAGTGCGAGGAAGAGCACGGGCATCAGGACCGCGCTGTAGTGCCACTCCGGCCCCCAGTACCCCTCCTGGCCGGAGGCGAACCGCCACAGGATCGTCGGCAGCAGGACGAGGCTGAGCGAGGAACGGAGGAACAGGGCACCACCGGCGAGCAGGAGCAGCAGCAGCGTCTCGTGTTTCGCGGTCCCGGAGACGAGGTCGACGACGGCGCCGGCGGGGTCCGCGATCATGCCACCCACGTCGATGCGGTCCGAGTAGTCGTACTGGCCGGAGGTGTTGAGTGCCGGGAGGATCACGCGTACCGAGACGATGAGCCACAGGGCGCCCCACAGGGAGAGCCACAGTCCGGCGATGGTGCGGAGGCGCCATGCGAGGACCAGTCCCAGGGCGATGACGGTGAGCCCCAGATCCTCCTTGACGAAGACGAGGAGCCCGCCCCACACCACGGCGGGCAGCACGCGGCGCAGCAGCACCGCCTCGAGGCTGAGCGCGAGGAGGGGGACGGCGAACGCGATCTCGTGGAACTGCGCCGCCACCGCGGACTGCAGGCCCCAGGACAGGGCGTAGGCGATCCCCACCCCGATCCCCGCGGCGCGCCCGAGCAGCGTCATCCCCGTCCGCGCCACCACCGCCACGGACAGGCCGAACAGCAGGCCCTGCACGACCAGGAGGGTGAGGCCCGACGGCGCGAGGGCGTAGGCCGGTCCGAGCAGTACGAGCAGCGGATGGAAATGGTCGCCCAGCAGGTTGAAGTCCTCGCCCTTGATCGGGACGATCGGGGCGCCGGGCGCTGCGTAGGCCTTCGCGAGCTGCGTGAAGATCCCGAGGTCCCAGGACGGTGAGTCCAGCCGGTACCACTGCGTGACGGAGAAGAGGGTGTAGAGGAGGGTGGCCGCGAGGCCGGTCGCCCACGCCCCGGCGGGCCGGCTCCGGAGTGCCGCGACGAGGTTCTTGCGCCGGGCACCCGGGCGGTCCCCGGCACGGGGAGGCATGTCCCTCGCGGTGGACGCCGTCGTGTCCGTGCCGTCCCTGTTCATGTGCGGCGTCCGAAGAGGGGGAGCCAGGCACCGAGGTCGGCGCGCTGGCCCGACGCCGCGACCTTGCCCGCGGCGACGGCCTCCGGCCAGGTCGTCGTTCCCGTGACGAGGGCGAGCCAGGTGGCGGCGTCCGTCTCGACGACGTTGGGCGGGGTGCCGCGGGTGTGGCGCGGCCCTTCGACGCACTGCGTGACGCCGAAGGGCGGCACACGGACCTCGACGCTGTTGCCGGGCGCCAGTCCGGCGAGCTCCTCCAGCGTGAACCGTACGGCGGTCGCGAGCTCGGGTCGGCCGGCCGAGCCCTCGGCCACGCGTGTGAGGGCCCGGTGGCCGTCCTCTGCGGAGATGCGTCGTCGCGCCATGGTCTGGCCCTAGTCGAGCAGGGCCAGGACCGGGGCGGCGAGCCGCAGGCTGCCGACCGGACGTCCGCCGCCGAGGACCGGTGGGACGACCTTCTCGAGGACCGCGCCGACCTTCTCGGCGTCGATCGCCCCCGATGCGGCGAACAGCGTCAGGCCGACGAGGGTCGCCGCACGGGCATTGCCGTCGAGGACCTTCAGGGCCAGGGATGCACCGTTCCGCGCGCCGAGGACGAGGACACCCTCGGCCCCGCTCTTGGCGAGGACGCCGAGGTCCTCCATGACCACCGAGTTCTCCATGCCGTTGCCGTGCACGGCCCACGGGTAGTCGAGCATCGCCGTGGCGATCGTCGCCGCACGCGCGTCGGCGTGCTTGTCCGACGGCGCCTTCGCGATCCTGCCGATGCCGCGGGCGAGCCCCTTCAGCGACACCGCGGCGACGGGGGCGCCGCAGCCGTCGATGCCCCATGCCGCCACGGACTCCTCGGTGTACTCCTCGATGACCGACGCCACGGAGCGCTGGAGCGGGTGCGTGGGCTCGAGGTAGGTGGCCGTGTCCCAGCCGTTCTCGGTGCAGGCCCACAGGAAGGCGGCGTGCTTCCCCGAGCAGTTGAAGGCGATGCGCTGCTTGCCCTTGCCGCTGCGCACGAGGTCGTTGCGGGCCTCCTCGTCCTGCGGCCAGTCCTCGGGGCACTGGAGGTCGTCCTCGGTGACGCCCGCGGCGTCGAGCATGGTGCGCACCACCTCCATGTGCTCGTTGCTCGCGACGTGGCTCGCGGCGGCGAGGGCCACCTGGGGGCCGCGCAGCGGTACGCCCGCCTTCATGCTGGCGAGCGCCTGGAACGGCTTGAGCGTCGAGCGGGGGAAGACCGGGCTGTCGATGTCGCCGAGTCCGGTGACCACGGAACCGTCCGCCGCGAGGACGACGGCTGCACCGACGTGGCGGGATTCGATGAAGCCGTTGCGTTCGAGGACGGCGAAGTCGACGGCGTCAGCCGTGGTGAAGGTGGAGGGCATGGTCCCAGTATTCCCCATCAGGGGCCGCCGTCCCGGTACGACTGCTCCCACCGGAGGGACGGTCTTCCGGTGGGCGCGGGCCCCGGAGCCTTCCGTGGCCTTCCGTGCATCGGAGGTCTACTTGACCGTGAACTGCACCGACTGCCAGCCCGAGGCGCCGTTCGGCACGGTGTCCGCGCGCTGGTCGGTCTGGAGGCCGTCGGCGGCGTCGGTGGCCCGAGCCCGTACGGTGTGGAGTCCGGGCTCGAGATCCACGCCGTACGACCACTGCCGCCACGTGTCCACGGATGCCTCGGCCGCGAGGTCCACGGCTTCCCAGTCGCCGCCGTCCACGGAGACCTCCACCGCGGTGATTCCCCGCTGCTGCGACCAGGCCACACCGCCGATCATGACCGTGCCGGCATCCACCGATGCGAAGGACTGTGGCACCTCCACGCGGGCCATCGTCTTGATGGGGCCTTCCTCGGACCAGCCGCGGTCCGTCCAGTATGCGGTCCTGTCGGCGAAGCGGGTGACCTCCAGGTCCACCACCCACTTGGTGGCGGACACGTAGCCGTAGAGCCCGGGAACCACCATGCGGACGGGGAATCCGTGCTCCACCGGCAGCGGCTCACCGTTCATGGCGACGGCGAGGATGGCGTCGCGGTCGTCCTGCAGGACGGGCAGGGGGGTGGAGGCACTGAAGCCGTCCGAACTGGTGGACAGGACCATGTCGGCGCCGTCGAGCGGCCTGGCACGCGCCAGTACCTCCCGCAGGGGGTAGCCCAGCCACTTCGCGGTGCCGGCCAGGTAGCCGCCCACGGGATTGGACACGCAGGTCAGGGTGATGTGGCGTTCGATCAGGTCTGCGTCGAGGAGATCCTGGAAGGACAGCTCGAACTCCTCCTCGACCATGCCGTGCACGCGGAGCACCCAGTCGTCCGTGGTGAGCTGCGGGACGCTGAGCGCGGTGTCGATGCGGTAGAAGTCTCCGTTCGGGGTGACGAACGGTGTCACGCCCGGGACGGGGGACTGCACGCCGGCGGGAAGGGCCGGCGCGGGGCTGGCGGGCGCGGGGAACTGCAGGCTGTCGCGGAGGGCGGCGATATTGTTGCGCGCTCCGGACAGCAGCCGCCCACCGCCGGCGGCGGCGGCAGCGACCACGGCGGTGGCCCCGGCGGCGGCGAAGAAGCCGCGGCGGGAGGTGGTACCGCCGGGCTTCGCGGCCGTGGCTGCCGACCGGTTGCCGGACGGGTGGACGACGCCGTCCGTCGTGTCGGTGGGGGATCCGGTTCCCGTGATCCCCGCAGGAGCGGGTGTCCCGGAATCGGCGGCGGGGACGACGGCGCCGTGGCGGAGACGGGCGATGAGCAGGCGCAGGGCGAGCAGCCCCGCGACGGTGCCGACCACCGAGGGGACGGCGTCGGGAAGGGAGGCACCGGCACGTGTGAGGACGCACGCCACGATGATCGCGCCCATGAGGATCACCCCGGCGGCACCGAGCGCCCAGCGCCGGTAGGCGACGACGCCGAGCACGGCGGCCAGGATCGCGATGGTGACAGCCATGCCCACGAGCAGCGCCAGCTTGTCATGGGTGCCGAAGGTGGCGATCGCGAAGTCCTTCAGCCATGGCGGGGTGAAGTCGATGAAGGTGGAACCCATCGCGATGACGGGGGTGGCACTCGCCCGGAAGAAGGCGCCGGCGAGTTCGGCGACACCGAGCACCACGCCGGCGGCGATGATCCCGGCGAGGGCGGCGAGGAGGGCGATGCCGCGGCGGGGCCCGGTCGAGTTGCTCATGCGAAGTATTCGGAGAAGGCCGCGAAGGGTATGGGTAGGGCCCCGCGTAACAGGGCCCGCACGCTGGGAGGGCGCGGGCCCCTCCAGTACGCTGTCCTACTGTGAAGGTACTTGTGCTGGGCCCCGGAGGCCGCGAACATGCCATCGTCCGGGCCTTGCTGGCCGACCCGTTCGTCGGCGAGGTGCATGCGGCCCCCGGCAACGCCGGTATCGCGGCGGACGTGCCGACCCACGACATCGACGCGAACGATCCCGCCGTCGTGACGGACCTGGCCCGACGGCTCGGTTCGGACCTCGTGGTGATCGGCCCCGAGGCCCCGCTCGCCGCCGGCGTCGCCGACGCCCTGCTCGACGCCGGGATGCCGGTCTTCGGGCCCACGAAGGCTGCTGCCCAGCTCGAGGCGTCCAAGGCGTTCGCCAAGCAGGTCATGGCGTCCGCAGGGGTCCCGACGGCGATGGCACGGGTCGCCGCCACGGACGAGGAGGCGAACGAGGCGCTCTGCACCTTCGGGGCTCCCTATGTGGTGAAGGACGACGGACTCGCCGCGGGCAAGGGCGTCGTCGTCACGGACGACCTCGACGAGGCCCGCGCCCACGCCTCGTCGTGCTTCCGGGCCGGCGGCACCGTGGTCGTCGAGGAGTACCTCGACGGGCCCGAGGTCTCCCTGTTCGTCCTGTCCGACGGGCGCACCGTGGTCCCGCTCGCGCCGGCGCAGGACTTCAAGCGCATCGCCGACGGCGACCGGGGTCCGAACACCGGTGGCATGGGCGCCTACTCGCCGCTCGAATGGGTTCCCGCGGGCCTCGTGGACGAGGTCGTGTCCCGCGTGGCGCAACCCGTGATCGACGAGATGGCACACCGCGGCACGCCCTTCGCGGGCGTCCTCTACGTCGGCCTCGCCCTCACCTCGCGCGGCATGCGCGTCATCGAGTTCAACGCACGGTTCGGCGACCCCGAGACGCAGGCGGTGCTCGCCCGGCTGTCCACACCGCTCGGGGGGGTGCTGCTCGCTGCCGCGAAGGGAACCCTCGACCAGGTGGACCAGCTCAAGTGGTCGCCCAGGACCGCCGTCGCGGTCGTGCTCGCGTCCGAGAACTACCCCGATGCTCCCGCGACCGGTCGCCGTGTCCGCGGCCTCAGGAAGGCCGCGAAGGTCGACGGAGCGCACGTGCTGCATGCCGGCACGGCGCTCCGCGACGGGAAGGTGGTCAGCGCCGGCGGCCGCGTGCTCGCCGTCGTCGGGCTCGGGGATTCGCTGGCGGACGCGCGGACCACCGCCTACGACAGCCTCTCGCTGATCGAACTCGAGGGCGGCCGGTTCCGCACGGACATCGCGCTGAAGGCCTCCCGCTCCGAAGTCACCGTCACGGGACCCGCGGCGGCACCGGCATGAGCACCTTCGCCCCGGCACACGTCGAGCTCCCGGGCTGGCGGCACGTCTACTCCGGCAAGGTCCGGGACCTCTACGAGCCGGAGGACGGACGCGACGACGTGGTCCTCGTGGTCGCGAGCGACCGCATCAGCGCCTACGACCACGTCCTGTCCTCCGAGATCCCGGACAAGGGACGCGTCCTGACGCAGCTCAGCCTGTGGTGGTTCGAACGCCTCGCCGGGATCCCCAACCACGTGCTCGCCTCCGACGTGGCAGGCGGCGTCCCCGCGGCCGTCGAGGGGCGTGCCATGATCTGCCGGAAACTCGCCATGTACCCGATCGAGTGCATCGCACGCGGCTACCTGACCGGGAGCGGACTGCTCGAGTACCGGGAGTCACGGACCGTCTGCTCCCTGCCGCTGCCCGCCGGGCTCGTGGACGGATCACGCCTCGAACCGGCGCTCTTCACGCCGTCCGCCAAGGCCGAGGTGGGCGAGCACGACGAGAACATCACCTACGACGCCGTGGTCATGACCGTGGGCGACGACGCCGCCGCGGAACTGCGGTCGCTCACGCTCGACATCTACACCCGCGCGGAGGCGATCGCCCGGGAGCGCGGGATCATCCTCGCGGACACCAAGGTGGAGTTCGGCCTCGATCCGGCGACGGGCCGCATCACGCTGGGCGACGAGGTGCTGACGCCCGACTCCTCGCGGTTCTGGGACGCCGCCCTCTACGCGCCGGGGCAGGCGCAGCCGTCCTTCGACAAGCAGTTCGTGCGCGACTGGCTGACCTCGGACGCCTCGGGCTGGGACCGGCGGTCCACACCACCGGCCCTGCCCGACGACGTCGTCGAGCGCACGCGCACCCGGTACATCGAGGCCTACGAACGCCTGACCGGCCGCACCTTCGCCTGACGCGTCCGCTCCGCCCGGGGCTCAGCGCCGCGCCGGACGGCTCCCCGTCGGCGCCTCGCGCGCAGGGGCGGGACCGACCGGCGTCGTCGGCGACCGCGTGTCCCCGGGCACCGGGGACGGATCGGGCGGCGTCGTCGCCGACCGCGTGTCCCCGGGTGCCGTCGCATTCGTCGGGGCCACGGCGAGGACGAGCAGCGCTGCGCCGATGATGCCCAGGCCCGTCCAGCCCAGGGCCGGGAGGCGTTCCCCGACGACGACCACGGCGAGGATCGCGGCGACCGCGGGTTCCGTGAGGGTGACCGTGGTCGCGGTGCTCGCCGAGACCCGTGCGAGGCCGAAGCCGAACAGCAGGTAGCCGAGGAACATGGGCACGAGCGCCATGTAGGCGGCGACCAGGAACGCTTCGCGGGTGGCGACGAGCGGGGCTCCCGTGATGAGGAGGACCGGCATCAGGAGCAGACCGCCGCCGCCGAACACCGCACCCATCGAGGCTGCCCGGCTGATCCGCCGGGCCATGAGGCGGTGGACGGCCCACGAGTACGTGGCATAGGTGGCCCCTGCCACCAGGCCGAGGCCCGTGCCGAGGATGGTCGATGAAGCGTCGGCGGCGGGGCCCTGCACCTTCGACAGGCACAGCAGGACGCTGCCCAGCACGCCGAGACCGGCGGCGAGCATCCACCACCTGCTCAACGGGTGGCGGTCGATGAGGCGTTCGAGGACTCCCGAGGCCAGGGGCGCCGAGGCGAGGGACACCACGGAGCCGACCGCGACGCCGGCATGGTGCATGGAGCTGTAGAACGCGAGGGGATAGATCCCGACGGCGACGGCGCCGAGGAGGACGGCGGGGAGGTTCGCCCGCAGCGCGGCGCGGGCCGCCGCCAGCGCCGGGACGGCGATCAGGGCCTGCAGCAGTCCGCCGATGCCCAGTGCCGCTGCGCCGATCGCCAACGGGCCGGCCGAGGGGGCGAAGGTCGCTGCGGTTCCCGTGGTCCCCCACAGCAGGGAGGTGGCGGTGATCGCACCGAGGCCGACGAGCCGGTCCCGGTTCACAGGGCGTCCGCCTCCTGGACGGTGCTACCGGCCGGCGATGCCGCGGCCGCGTACTCCGGGTGTGCCTCGTGCACGCCACTTCCCTTCGAACGGCGGTGCGACGTGCACCGCGGTGGCGGGCTCCGGCGGCTCCGCGCTGGTAGACCAGAGTACCGGGAGACAGGCCGGCCGGTCCTTCACCGGGCGATCCGGGGACGATGGTCGCAACCGGAGCGTTATGGTTACGGCCCGGTCAGTTCAGGCCGGCACCCGGCCCCGGCCGCAGTTCACGATGATCGACGATCCCTTCCGACACAGCGCTGTGCGGAACCCGTGGAGGGCCGCTCCAGCGCCGGACCAACGAGGAGCACAGAGTGAGAACCACCACTAGGACCACATCCCATCCGTCGGCCTCCCGGCGGGGCACCGTACGCGCCGCCGCCGCCGTCCTCGCCATCGGCGCTCTCCTGCTGCCGGCCGCGGGGGCCGTCGCTGCACCACCGTCGCCCGGACCGTCGTCGCAGAGCACGTCACACAGGCAGCAGGGCCTCAGCATCCCGTTGCCCGGCGCGTCGTCGGCCGAGGGGATCGCGGCGGGCAGGGGATCCACGTTCTACGCGGGCGACCTCGGCCTCGGGGACATCTTCCGCGGCGACATCCGCCGGGGAACGGCGGAACTGTTCATCGACGCGCCGGAGGGCAGGGCGGCCGTCGGCCTGAAGGCGGATGTGAGGAACGACCTGCTGTTCGTCGCGGGTGGCGGAACCGGCCATGCGTACGTCTACGACACGCGGACCGGAGCCACGGTGGCCGACATCGAGCTGACCACGGGCAGCGCGTTCATCAACGACGTCACACTCACGAAGGACGGCGCCTACTTCACGAACTCGCGCAGCGCCGAACTCTACTTCCTCCCGGTCGGGAAGAAGGGAGCGCTCGGAGAGCCGCGCACCCTGCAGCTCAGCGGGCCGGCAGCGGAGGTCGCACCGGCACCGGCCTTCAACCTCAACGGCATCACCTCCGTGGACCGCGGCAGGACGCTGATCGTGGCGCACTCGGCCAACCAGGCGATCTACACCGTGGACCCGGAGACCGGGGCCAGCGCCGTCATCACGACAGCACCGCTGCCGAACGTCGACGGCATCCTCGCGAAGGGCGACACCGTCTACGCCGTCCAGAACCGGATCAACCAGGTCAGCAGGATCGACCTGGCGAAGGACCTCTCCGCCGGCGAGGTCGAGGACGTCATCACGAGTCCGCTGTTCGACGTCCCCACCACGGTGGCGCTCTTCGGCAGCACCCTGGCGCTCGCCAACGCGAAGTTCGGGGCAGTGGATCCCGACGGGTACGAGGTCGTGACGGTCGGCGCACGCTGAACCGGGACCACGACGAGAAGGGCCCGCCGGCTTCCGCCGACGGGCCCTTCTGTGGTGACTACGGTCGGGGTGACAGGATTTGAACCTGCGACCTCGTCGTCCCGAACGACGCGCGCTACCAAGCTGCGCCACACCCCGGTGTCGCGGACGGAAGGCGGGAACCTCCCGAACAGCAACTGTCCAAGAATAGCCGAGGATGCGCGGCGAGGAAAACCGGGACCGCAGCCTCGGCCGGCTCCTCAGACGAGCGAGTCCTTCCAGGCCGCGTGCAGGGTCGCGAACCGGCCCGTACCGCCGATCAGTTCCGCGGGAGTCCCGTCCTCCACGACACGGCCGTCGTGCACCACGAGCACGCGGTCGGCGATCGCCACGGTGGACAGGCGATGCGCGATGATCAGCGCCGTCCGGTTGCCGAGGAGCTTCTGCAGGCCCTCCTGCACGAGGCGCTCGCTCGGTATGTCCAGGGAGGACGTCGCCTCGTCGAGGATGAGGACCGCGGGATCCGCGAGGAACGCCCGGGCGAAGCTGATGAGCTGGCGCTGGCCCGCGGACACGCGGCCGCCGCGCTTGTTGACATCGGTGTCGAAGCCCTCGGGGAGTTCGAGGATGAAGTCCTCCGCGCCCACGGCCCGGGCCGCCGCGACGATCTCCTCCCGCGTGGCCTCGGGCTTGCCGAGGGCGATGTTGTCCGCCACCGAGCCGCTGAAGAGGAACGCCTCCTGCGTCACCATGACGACGGCGCGCCGCAGGTCCTTCGGCGCGAGGTCCCGCAGGTCCACGCCGTCGAGCGTGAGTTCGCCCTCGGACACGTCGTAGAAGCGGGCGATGAGCTTCGCCAGTGTGGACTTGCCCGCACCCGTCTGTCCGACGAGCGCGACCGTCTGTCCGGCGCGGATGGACAGGTCCATGGTGGGCAGCACCACGGGTCCGGTCCCGTACCGGAACGCGACCTTCCGGAAGTCGATCGCACCGCGCGGATGCGGGAGCGCCACCGGGTTCTTCGGCGGGCGGACGGTCGGTACCTCCTCGAGCAGGCCGGAGACCTTCTCGAGCGCCGCGGCGGCCGACTGGAAGGAGTTGTAGAACATGGCCATCTGGTCCACCGGCTGGAAGAACCGCTTGCTGTAGAGCAGCAGGGCGAGCAGGGCGCCCACCTCGAGGGTGCCGCCGAGGACCCGGAAACCGCCGAACACCAGCACGACGGCGACCGTCACGTTGCCGATCAGCACGAGTCCGGGCTGGAAGACGCCGTTGAGGTTGATGGACCGGACGGTGACCCTGCGGTAGTCCTCGGCCAGTTCGTCGTAGCGCCTCCCGTTGACCGCTTCGCGGCGGAAGGCCTTGACGGCGCGGATGCCGGTCATGGTTTCGATGAAGTGGACGATCAGCTTCGCCGAGACCACGCGGGACTCCCGGTACGCGATCTGGGAGTGTTTCTGGTACCAGCGGGCCAGGAGGAACATGGGGACGGCGGCCGCCAGGATCAGGAGGCCCGTCCGCCAGTCGAGGGCGAAGATGGTGGCCGCGGTGAACAGCATGAAGATGGCGCCCGAGGCGAGGGAGCTGACGCCCGAGTCGAGCAGTTCGCGCAGCGCCTCGAGATCGGAGGTCTGCCGCGAGATGATGCGTCCCGACGTGTACTTCTCATGGAACTCGAGGCTCAGTCGCTGGGTGTGGCGGAACACGCGCACTCGGAGGTCCAGCAGCATGGCCTGGCTGAGCTGTGCGGTGGCCCGGACGTAGCCGGCCGTGAGGACGGAGGCGAGGACGGCGGCCAGCAGGTAGGTGCCGCCGGCGACCCAGAGCAGGAGCGGGTCGCCGTCGATCAGGGCCGGCAGCGCCCGGTCGATGCCGAAGGCGATGATGGCCGGGCCGGCCACCCGGGCGGCCTGCGAGATGACCACGAGCAGCACGGTCCAGACGAACTGGCGTCGGTTCGGCCGGATCAGGGACCCGAGCAGCCGGAAGGACCTCGAGCGGACCGATCTGCTCTGCGCGCGGTCGAGGAGGACGTCGTCCTCGTTGAGGACTCCGGCGGAGGTGGCGCCCTTCCCGTTCCTGGGCGGATCGCCCCCGGGGGTCGTCGTGGTGCGGCTCATGCCAGTGCCTCCTCGTCGTCGTGGTCGGACAGGACCGACCGTCCGAGCTGTGCGATCTCCTCGTCGTCGAGGCTTGCGATGACGTGGCGGTAGTGGTCGCTGCGCGCGAGGAGCTCCGAGTGGGTGCCGACGTCGGTGATGCGCCCGTCCTGCAGCAGGGCCACGCGGTCCGCCAGCGCGACCGTCGACGGCCGGTGCGCCACGATGAGCGTCGTGGTGGAGCCGAGGACGGCGCGCAGCCCCTCCTCGACGCGTTCCTCCGTGGCGACGTCGAGCGCCGAGAGCGGATCGTCGAGCACCAGCACGGTGGGCCGGGCCGCGATGGCCCGGGCGAGGGCGATCCGCTGGCGCTGGCCGCCGGACAGGCTGAGGCCCTCCTCGCCGATGAGGGTGTCGAGCCCCTCGGGCAGGTCGTAGGCGAACTGCGCCTGGGCGACCTCGAGTGCCTCGGCGAGCACGCTGTCCGCCTCCGGGCCCTCGGTGTCGGAGCCCATCAGGACGTTGTCGCGGACGGAGTTCGAGAAGAGCGTCGTGTCTTCGAAGGCGACCGCCACGAGGGTACGCAGCTCGGCGAGGGCGAGCTCGCGGAGGTCGACACCGTCGATGCTGATACTGCCGCCCGTGACGTCGTAGAGCCGGGGGACGAGCTGGAGGAGGGTGCTCTTCCCGCAGCCCGTGACGCCGACCAGTGCCATCGTCTCCCCGGCCCGCAGCGTCAGGTCGATGCCGTCCAGGACATCACCGGTGCCGTCCTGCGCGTCGGGGTAGCGGAAGTGGACGGCGTCGAACACCACGTCCCCCCGCGGCGCCTCGAGGTGTACCGGCTCGGCGGGATCGGTGATGGTGTTCTCGGACTCCATGACCTCGTAGTGCCGGTCGATCGCCGTCTTGGCCGTGAAGGTCATGGCGAGCAGCGGACCGATGAACTCGACGGGTCCGGCCACGGCGGCCGCCGTCGCGAAGAAGGCGACGAGCGCGCCGATGGACACGTCGCCGCTCGCGGCCAGCGTCACGCCCACCACCAGGGAGGCGCCGAGGGCGAGCTCGGGCAGCAGGGTGACCACCATGGAGAAGTTCGCGAGCGATCTCGCCTTGAAGATCTCCGTGCGGCGCAGCTCCTCGGCCTGCTCCTCGAAGTCCTCCAGCGCTTCACGGCTGCGCCCGAAGGCCTTGAGGACACGGATGCCGTGGACGGATTCCTCGACCGTCGTGGCGAGGTCCCCGGCCTGGTCCTGGCTCTTGCGGGAGACGCGGCTGTAGGAGGTGCGGAAGCGGTAGCCGTACACCATGAGCGGCACGGCGGCTGCGACGAAGATCAGTGCCAGGGCCCAGCTGGTCAGGAACATGACGACCACGCCCATGACCACGGTCAGGGAGGTGACCACCAGCATGATGAGGCCGAAGGCCATCCACCGACGCATCAGGTTGAGGTCGCTCATCGCGCGGGAGAGCAGCTGCCCGCTGCCCCACCGGTCGTGGAACTCGATCGTCAGGTCCTGCAGGTGGCGGTAGAAGGACGTCCGCATGTTCGTCTCGACCGTCGTCGCCGGGGCGATGACGAACTGCCGGCGCAACGCGACGAACGTGGCTTCGAGGACGCCGAGGAGCAGGACGACGCCGGAGGCGATCCAGACGGTCCGGGCCGATCCTCCCTCCGCCAGCGCGTCATTGATGAGGACGCGCAGCACCTGGGGGATGGCGAGCGCCATGACGCTCGCCCCGAGGGCGCAGAGCAGGCCGAGGAGCAGCCGGGGGATGATGGGCCGGACGTGCGGATAGAGCCGTCCGAGCGATTCCCACAGTGTGTTCTGGTTCGTCATGCCAACTCTTCGGTGATCGGTGCTTGTTGGTGTCCTTCAGCAACCATCCTAGGCCAAGAGGGCTGTAACCCAGCTCACACGTCGGGAAGAAGCCGGCAGGATGCCGGGGCTAGCGGGCCGTCCGGGGAGTCAGCGTCAGCAGCACGGCTTCCGGCTTGCAGGCGAAGCGGACCGGAGCGAAGCGTGAGGTCCCGATGCCGGCCGACACGTTCAGTGGCACGGTGCGGCCGTCGGAGTCCCACTGGGTGAGACCGCGGGCACGCCAGGTGGGCAGATCACAGTTGCTGACGAGCGCCCCGTAGCCCGGGATGCACACCTGCCCGCCGTGCGTGTGGCCGGCCAGCATGAGGTCGGCGCCGCCGGCGGTGAAGTAGTCCAGGACGCGCTGGTAGGGCGAGTGAGCGACGGCCACCCGGATGTGGGGAGCGTCCGCCGAGGTGCTGCTGCCCGGGGGGTAGGGCGCGTACCTGTCCCGGTCGAGGTGTGGATCGTCGACCCCCGTGAAGTCGATCCGCAGGTTCCCGAAGCCGACGGACTGGGACCTGTTGGTGAGGTCCACCCAGCCGGCTGCACCGAAGGCGCTGAACATGTCGGCCCAGGGCAGATCCTGCGCCTTCGACTTCTTCGGAGGAATCGACGGTCCCGCGAAGTACCGCAGCGGGTTCTTGAAGACCGGCGCGTAGTAGTCGTTGGATCCGGGTACGAACACGCCCGGGACCTTCAGGAGGGGCTCGAGCGCCTCGAGCAGCGGGCCGACGGCCTTCTTGGAACTGAGGTTGTCGCCCGTGTTGACCACGAGATCGGGATTCAGGCTGGCGAGGCTGTGCAGCCAGTCGGCCTTCGACTTCTGGCCGGGCACCATGTGGATGTCCGAGAGATGGAGGACCCGCAGGGGAGCGGCGCCCGGCGGCAGGATGGGCACCGTCTCCTCCCGGAGCTGGTACAGCGTGCGCTCGACAGCCGAGGCGTAGGCGAGGGTTGCGGCCGCGGCGGTCAGGGTGAGGCCTGCCATCCAGCCGAGCGGTGCCCCGCTCCGGGTTGTCTGAGTCGATTCCACGCTAGCCGTTGCCTCCGTTGCCGCTGTTGCCCGCTTGTCCTCCAGTGGTACCACCGGTGGTACCGCCAGTGCCAGTGCCACCGTTGTTGGTGCCGTTGTTGTTGCCCGAGTTCCGGCCGGGGTTCGTCGAGCGCTGGCCGCTGATCATGCCGGCGGGCGGGTTGGCGAACGGCGCCCCGACGTACAGGCCGGGGATCTGCTGCATGAAACGCGCCCAGGACGGGGCGGCGATGAGCGAGCCGTCGATCTCCGGGTACACCTGCCCGCCGATCTCGAGTCCGCCGAGCGAACTGGTGTCTCCCTCGCCCTGCCAGTTGCCGACCCAGCTCGCGGTCACCATCCCGGAGTTGTAGCCCATGAACCAGGTCTGCGAACGCGCGTCGTTGGTGCCGGTCTTGCCCGCCATGGGGATGTCCCCGTACTCCAGGAGCTGCCCGGAGCCGTTGGTCATGACGCGCTGCGTCGCGTAGTTCACGCCACGCGCCACGTCCGCGGCGATCTTGCGTTCGCAGGACACGGCGGGGACGGGGTAGCTCGTCCCGTCGATGGCCGTCACCTCGGTGAGGGCGCGGGGATCGCAGACCACGCCTTCGTTGGCGAAGCCGGAGTAGGCCTTGGCCATGGACATGGGCGCGGCCTCACCGCCACCACCGATGAGCGAGGACGGCCCGAAGCCGAACGGGACCTCCTCGCCCTCGGAGCTCTTCGCCTGGTGTACGCCGAGGTCGTAGCCGATGTCCCGGATGCGGCACAGGTCCAGCTGCTTGGCGCTCGCCATGGTGATGGTGTTCAGCGACTGGGCGAGGCCGTCCAGCACGGTGGTGAACCGGTAGTTGATGTCGCCGTAGTTCTGCGGCGTGTAGCCGTCCTCCTCCTGGATCAGGAACTCCCCGCCCTGCGCGCAGCTCGCCTTCCACTTGTCGAACTGGCGGTAGGTCTTCTTGGTGCCGTCGAGGACCTGGTTCAGGCTCTTGCCGTTCTCGACCCACGCCGCGACCGTGAAGGGCTTGTAGGTCGAACCGGGCTGGAAGCCGCCGCCGCCGCCCAGGCTCTTGCTCGGGTCCCCGCCGTCGAACTGGTCGACGTTGAAGTTGAGCACCGTGTTGCCCTGGGCCGCCTCGGGGTTGTAGCGGGTGTTCTGCGCCATCGACAGGATGTTGCCGGTCTTCGGATCCAGGCTCAGCATGGTGTGCCCCACCTTGCCGTCCGTGGTGTCGGGGTTCGCGGTCTCGGTCACGGCGGTCTGCGCGGCGTTCTGCACGCGGGGGTCCAGCGTGGTCTTGATGGTCAGGCCCGAGCGGTACAGGACCTTCCGGCGGGCATCCTCCGTGTCGCCGTAGGCGGGATCATTGAGGATCAGGTGCGTGACGTAGTCGCAGAAGTACGGAGCCTGCGCTGCGCCGACGCATCCGCTGAGGGTCGGGGAGATGGCGAGGCCGAGATCCGTGGCGATGGCCGCGTCGTGTTCCTCCTGCGTGATCTTCCCGCGGGTGAGCATGGCGTCGATGACGAGGTTCCGGCGCTGCAGCGCACCCTCGGGGTTGGACTCGGGGCTGTACGCGCTCGGACCGTTGACGAGGCCGGCCAGCATCGCACTCTGCTGGATGTTGAGGTCCTTGGCATCCACGTTGAAGAAGTACCGCGACGCCGCCTGCACGCCGTAGGTGGTGCCGCTGAACGGCACGATGTTGAGGTAGCCCTCGAGGATCTCGTCCTTGCTGAGCTCCTTCTCGACGGCGATGGCGAGCTTCATCTCGCGCAGCTTGTCGCCCACGGTCTTCCCGCCGCCGCTCAGCGTGA
Source organism: Arthrobacter sp. TmT3-37 (assembly GCF_054510835.1). NCBI lineage: Bacteria > Bacillati > Actinomycetota > Actinomycetes > Micrococcales > Micrococcaceae > Arthrobacter > Arthrobacter sp. TmT3-37. The sequence continues at coordinate 331,399 of NZ_JBTNDU010000004.1, forward strand.
TGGCTCCACCGTTCTGGCGGGCGGTGTCGATCAGGACGTTGTTGACGAACTGCTGCGTGATGGTCGACGCGCCACGGGAGGTGCCGTTCGAGACGTTGCTGGCGATCGCACCCAGGATGCCCTCGAGGTCGACGCCGCCGTGCTCGTAGTACCGGTAGTCCTCGATCGCGACCAGCGCGTCCTGCATGGTCGGCGAGACCTGGTCGAGCGTGACCGGCTGGCGGTTCTCCTCGTACAGGGTCGCGATCAGGGACCCGTCGGAGGCCACGATCTTCGTCGGCTGGGCGAGCGCCTCGCGCTCGAGCTCGGCCGGCAGTTCCTCGAAGAACTGGATGGACGCGGAAGCCCCCGTTCCTGCGGCAGCGGCCACGGGCACCAGGAGGCCCGCGGCGAGCACACCGGCGAGCGCACTGATCCCGAGGAATGCAATGATCTTGCCGAGGGTGGTTGCCGTGTCGAACAGGGGTGATTTGCGCGCAGCCATTATTCCAGTTTACAAGCACGCGCTAGGCTTTCCTCATGAAGAAATGGGAGTACTCTACGATTCCGCTCATCATCCACGCAACGAAGCAGATCCTCGACCAGTGGGGCGATGACGGATGGGAGCTCGTGCAGGTGGTTCCCGGACCCGACGGAAACGGTCTCGTGGCGTACCTCAAGAGGGAGAAGAGCTAGCAGTGTCCGCTGGAAATACCGCGGTTTCGGCGGTGGAGGCGCGCCTGGCGGACCTCGGGATCGCCCTTCCCGACGTGGTCCCGCCCGTGGCCGCCTACGTCCCCGCCGTCGTCACGGGCAGCCATGTGTACACCTCGGGCCAGCTGCCCTTTATTGGGGGCAAACTCACAGCTTCGGGCAAGGTCGGTGCTGCTGACGGCGTCGACGCGGAGACCGCGGCCTCCCTCGCCGCCACCTGCGCGGTCAACGCCCTGGCCGCCATCAAGAGCCAGATCGGCGACCTGGACCGCATCACGCGGATCGTCAAGGTCGTGGGATTCGTGGCGTCCGATCCGTCCTTCACCGGCCAGCCCGGCGTCATCAACGGCGCCTCGGAGCTGCTCGGAGCAGTCCTCGGAGACGCAGGCGTCCACGCCCGGTCCGCCGTCGGCGTGGCCGTCCTCCCTCTCGACTCGCCCGTCGAGGTCGAGGTCATCGCGGAGTTCGTCTAGGCCGTGGACCGTCTCAGCACCCGGCTCTTCCCCGTCCATCCGGACCAGCGCACCGCGGCGGAGAGCTGGATCGAGCACGGGGAGCGCACGCCCCTGAAGGCCCGGCCGGCGTCGTCGGTGGTCCTCCTGCGCGACAGCGCGATCGGTACGGAGACCTACCTCTCCTATCGTCGCGGGCAGTCGCCCCTGGGCGTCATCGGGTTCCCGGGCGGGAGCATCGAGGAGTCCGACGACGACGACCTCCCGTGGTTCGGCCCTCCACCCTCGATGTGGGCGAAGACCCTCGGCGTCGACGACCACCGGATGGCCCGCCGGCACGTGCTGTGCGCCATCCGTGAACTGTTCGAGGAGACCGGGGTGCTGCTCGCCGGACCCGATGCCTCGTCGCTGGTGGAGGGTACGCAGGCCAAGGAGTGGATGAAGGCGCGCGAGGCGATCAACGAGGGTGAGTGCCGCTTCTCGGAGATCCTCACCCGACGGGGACTGGGCGTGCGCACCGACCTCATCAAGCCGCTCTCGCACTGGCTGACTCCGGACTTCGCGCACCGTCGCTTCGACACCCACTACTTCGCGGCGGCCCAGCCGGTGAACCAGGAGCCGAGCATCCTCGCGAGCAAAGGCGTCTGGGGCCAGTGGCGCTGGGCCGCGCAGGAGGTCGCGGACCGCGACACCACGAGGCTCGGCGACGAGGTGGGCCAGCCCAACACGGTGAACCGCACGCTCAGTGAACTAGCAGTGCCCGCAGTGGAGATCATCCTCGAGAAGATCGGTTCCTCCCGCGGCTGCATCGCCTACCTGTCGCACAAGCGCCCGGTGAAGATCTACCACCCGCAGCTCGCCGAACACGACGGCGACCTCATGCTGCAGGTCGAGTGCCCGAAGCTCAGCGAGGGCGGGTCCGTCCAGCGCGGGCGCTGACCGCCCGTCCGATGCACGACGAAGGCACCTGCCCGTGGGCAGGTGCCTTTGTCGTGCGGAGCCTTTTCCGTGCGGAGAGGGGATCAGCGGCTGCGCTGGCGCAGGCGCTGGATGTCCAGGATGACGACGGCGCGCGCCTCGAGGCGGAGCCAACCGCGCTGGACGAACTCCGCCAGGGCCTTGTTGACGGTCTCGCGCGACGCCCCGACGAGCTGTGCCAGTTCCTCCTGCGTGAGTTCGTGCGCGACGAGGATGCCGTCGGTCGCCGGGCGGCCGAAGCGGTCCGCGAGGTCGAGCAGGGCCTTCGCCACACGACCGGGGACGTCGGAGAACACGAGGTCCGCGAGCGATTCGTTGGTGCGGCGGAGGCGGCGCGCAAGAGCCTGCAGCAGCTGGGCCGAGACCTCGGGACGGGTCTCGAGCAGCGTACGGAGGTTCTCGTTCTTCAGGCCGGCGAGGCGCGTCTCCGAGACGGCCGTGGCCGTCGCGGTGCGCGGGCTCGGATCGAAGAGGGCCATCTCGCCGAACAGCTCGCCCGGACCGAGGATCGCGAGGAGGTTCTCCCGGCCGTCCTGGGCGGTGCGGCCGAGCTTGATCTTACCGGAGACGATGAAGTACAGCTGGTCGCCCTGGTCGCCCTCGCGGAACACCGACGAACCGCGGGGGAGGTCCACCTCGATCAGCTCGTCCGTGAGTGCGGCGAAGACGTCGTCCCCCAGCGAAGCGAAGAGGGGCGCCCTGCGCAGTACCTCGATATCCATTGATTCTCCTGATGCGTCTCTTGTACGTCGTCCATGCGGCGGTCCGCGCTGTCCTCCGCCCTCCATCTTGCCGTACCGAAGCGGATGTGACGACTGATACACGCTCCGGTGACCCGTATTCCGGCTGGAGCACCCCCGTTCCCACGGTCCTCCCATGCTGCGCCGCTAGAATCGCTCGGAGCGTCGTGAGGAACGTAGCCCTCCGTCCACCATAGCCAGGGGAGAATATACGTGCCGGACTTCAGCCTCGCCGGGTTCACCCTCCTCGACGTCGTCCTGGTGCTGGTCCTCCTCGGGTACCTGGTGACGGGGCTCCGGAACGGGTTCCTCGTGACGCTCGGCGGCATCGCCGGGTTCGTCGCAGGCGCGGTGGCGGCCTTCTTCGCAGTGCCCCTCGTCAGCGCCTGGGTGCCGGACAACCCCTGGCGCCTGATCGCGGTCATCGCCACCGTGATCGTCCTCATCATCGTGGGCCAGGCCGTCGGCTCCGCGCTCGGCGCCTCGATCCGCCGCTGGTCCGACTTCCCGCCGCTGCGGATCGTCGACCGCCTCCTCGGGGGCGTCGTGAACGTGGTCGTCGCCGCACTGGTCCTGTCGATGCTGGCCTTCAGCGTCGGGACGCTCGGCGTCCCGTTCCTGTCCCAGCAGCTGGCGTCCTCCCAGGTGATCCGCGGCATCGACACGGCGACCCCGGGGCCGGTGCGCTCGTGGCTGGCGCAGCTGCGGACCATCGCGGTCGACGACGGGATCCCCACCATCCTGGAGAGTGTCGGGCCCGCGACCCCGGCGGATGTGCCCGATGCGTCCGTCGATACTCCCGAGCTCGCTGCGGCCGCCGATTCGGTGGTCCGGATCACCGGTACGGCCTTCCAGTGCGGCCAGAACCAGACCGGATCGGGTTTCGTCGTCGCGCCCGACCGGGTGGTCACGAACGCGCATGTCGTCGCCGGGGTGGACGAGCCCGTCGTCGAGGTCCCGGGCGCGGGAGCGCTGCCCGGTCGGGTGGTGCAGCTCGACACGGCCCGCGACATCGCCGTGATCGCCGTCGACGGCCTCGACGCCGCCGCGCTGCCGCTCGGCGACGACCTGGCCAACGGGACGACGGCGGCCTTCGCGGGCTACCCGGCGGGTGGCCCGTACCGGATCCAGCCCGCGAGCATCCAGGGACTCACCCCCGTCCTGGTGAACGACATCTACGGCGCGAATCCCCGGCCGCTGCAGGTGTACAGCCTCGCCGCGAACGTCCAGCAGGGGAACTCGGGAGGTCCGCTGCTCGACCTGCAGGGCCGGGTCACCGGCGTGGTCTTCGCGAAGTCCACCGCCGACGCGCCCGTCGGCTATGCGCTCTCGCTCGCGGAACTGCGTCCCATCGTCGAGAGCGCCGAGGGACTGCAGGACGCCGTCTCCGCAGGACAGTGCACGAGGGCCGACCAGGCCCGCTGATACGCTGACAGCCACACGTCGCTCTTCGACCAGGGGGAACCGGTATGGCCAGCGAACGGGGTGCCCGCACCGGGCCGGCGCGCACGAAGACCCCACCGGTGTTCATGTACCACTCCATCAGCCCGTCGGACCATCCGGATCCGTACCGGCTGCGGGTGCACCCGGACCGGCTGGACAGGCACCTGCGGTTGCTGCGGCGGTCGGGCCTGCGGGGAGTGTCCCTGTCGGAGCTGCTGAGGGCGGCGGACCGAGGGGAGGCGCGCGGCCTTGTCGGGCTCACCTTCGACGACGGCTACACCGACTACCTGGAGCACGCCCTCCCGATCCTGCAGCGGCACGGGATGACCAGCACCCTCTATGCGGTGGCCGGTCGCCTCGGTGGCGACAACGAGTGGGACGACGGCCCGCGGCTCGGCCTGATGGATGCCGACCGGCTGCGCACCGTCGCCGCCGCCGGCCAGGAGGTCGGCAGCCACACCATGACCCACCCCCACCTGCCCGGGGCCGATGCGGAGTCCCTGGCCGCGGAGATCGGCGGCAGCAGGACGGTGCTGCAGGACATCCTGCAGGCCGACGTCGTGAGTTTCTGCTATCCCTACGGCGAGTTCGACGACGCCGCCGTGGATGCCGTCCGTGCCGCCGGCTACGACCACGGCTGCGTGATCGGCGACTACGACCCGGGTGACCGGTTCACCCTGCCGCGCTGCTACGTCAGCCCTCGTGACACGGGCGCGCATCTGGTGGCACGCATGGCGCGGCACGCGGTGCGCCTGCGCCTGCGCTGACGACGTCCGTCCCTCCGGGCTACAGCCACTCGATGGACTGCCCGTGCGGTCCGGTGCGCGCGATCGTGACGCCGTTGTGCTGCAGCACGAACCGTCCGTCCTCCTCACCGGGCGCCTTCTCCATCGCGTCGGGCACACCGGCGAGTGTGCCGTAGCCCTCGTGCGACAGCCAGTGCACCGGACGCTCCCGGTGCGCGGTGAGCCGCATCATCGTGTCCCGGAAGCGGTCCCGCCCCGCCCGGTCGAGGTAGGCGAGCACGGCGCTGTGGAACACGACGACGACGGCGTCCGACGGTGCACGGGCGACGAGCGGCAGGATCTGCTCGTTCAGGTCCCCGCGGATGAGCAGCGGCGGTTCCGCCCGGACGACGCCGAGGGCCGCGCGGAGGCGTTCCGCACGGAAGCGGTGCTCCGGCCAGACGAGTGCCTCGAGCCAGCGGACGTCGTCGTCGTCCCCCGCATCGAGCGGATTCAGGTCGATCCCCGCCCGCCAGACGACCTCGGGCAGCGACGACGGCACGGGCACGGGGCCCGCCACCGTGCAGTCCAGCGGCGGTACCGGGGACCCGCCGGGCGGCTGCAGGGAGGGCCCGGGGGAGTAGGAGTAGGCGTAGCGGTCGGGGTACAGGCAGGCTCCGGCGGAGGCGCCGACCTCGACCAGAGCGAGCGGCCTGCCCTCGTCGGCGCTGATCGCCGCCAGGGACGGCAGCAGTACAGCGCACCTGCCGGCCTCGTTGGTCTGGGTGGCACGCGTCTCCATCACGGAGCGGATGGCGTCCCAGGAATCGAGCACGAAGGACCGGAAGGCGGCGTAGTCCCCGAGCGGGACGCCGACGAATCGCGCTGCTCCGAGGAACAGGACGGGCTGGCGGCGTGCCGGAGGGAGCGTGTCCAGCAGGGCGAGGAGTTCGCCGTCGCCGCTGACGCCCATGCACCACGCGTCGTACAGCGGCGAGTAGCCCCGCGTCTCGACCTCCGCGAAGCTGCGATAACGCACGGATGTTGCAGTATCTGTTCCAGCCATCGGTCCTCCGGTTTCAGGCACGTTTCGCGCGGGTATCGCCGGCCCGGTCCGTCGCACGCGATGCCAAATCGTAACCACTGATGCTCCCGAAATGCCGCCGGCGGCCCCGCCGGAAGTTAGGCTCGTCACACGGATCAGCGCGTTCGCCGCTGTGGTCCCCATGGATACCGGTCACATCCGGTAGGAATCACTCGTTCACCAGGGAGCAACACATGTCCAACCGAGGCACATCCGTGCGCGGCGCAGGTTTCGCGAGGAAACGCGCTGCGCTCACCGCAGGACTCTCCATCGCCGCACTCCTCCTGACCGGCTGCGTCCAGAGCCAGCGCGAGGAGAACACCGGCACCGAGGGCGAGGCCGCCGTCGACTCCACCTTCGTCTTCGCCGCGTCCTCCGATCCCAAGTCGCTCGATCCCGCCTTCGCCAGCGATGGCGAGTCCTTCCGCGTCAGCCGCCAGATCTTCGAGGGCCTGGTCGGCGTCGAGCCGGGCACCGCCGACCCCGCTCCGCTGCTCGCCGAATCCTGGGAGACGGCCGAGGACGGCCTGTCCACGGTGTTCCAGCTCAAGGAAGGCGTCACCTTCCACGACGGCACGCCCTTCAACGCGGAAGCCGTGTGCTTCAACTTCGACCGCTGGTACAACTGGACCGGCATCCAGCAGGCCGAGACGACGTCGTACTACTACGGTTCCCTGTTCCGCGGGTTCGCGGACAGCCCCGAGAACGCCGTCTACGAGTCCTGCGAGGCCAACGGGGACAATGAAGTCACCGTCAACCTGGCCAAGCCGTTCGCCGGATTCATCGCCGCGCTGTCGCTGCCGGCCTTCGCCATGCAGAGCCCGACCGCTCTCGAGGAGTTCACCGCCGACGAGATCGGCGGCACCGCGGAGGCTCCCTCGCTGAGCGAGTACGCCCTCGGCCACCCCGTGGGAACCGGGCCGTTCAAGTTCGACTCCTGGGACGTCGGACAGCAGCTCGAGCTCTCGATCTTCGACGACTACTGGGGCGAGAAGGGCCAGATCACCAAGACGATCTTCCGCATCATCGACGACCCCCAGGCACGCCGCCAGGCACTTGAGGCCGGTGACATCGACGGCTACGACCTCGTGGCTCCCGCCGACACGCAGTCGCTCAAGGACGCCGGCTACAACATCACGCCGCGCGATCCGTTCACCATCCTCTACCTGGGCATGAACCAGGCCGTCCCCGAGCTGAAGGATCCGAAGGTCCGCGAGGCCATCGCCCACGCGATCGACAAGGATGCCCTCGTCTCGCAGACGCTGCCCGAGGGAACGAAGGTCGCCACCCAGTTCATCCCCGAGGTCGTCGACGGCTACAACGAGGACGTCACGACGTACGACTACGATCCCGAGCGTGCGAAGGAACTCCTGGCCGAGGCCGGCTTCCCCGACGGCTTCGACGTCACCTTCAACTACCCGACGAACGTCTCCCGCCCGTACATGCCCACGCCCGAGCAGGTCTTCACCAACCTGCAGGCACAGCTGAGCGAGGTCGGCATCACGGTCAACCCGGCGCCCGCCGCCTGGTCGCCCGACTACCTGAACCAGGTCCAGGGCACCCCGGACCACGGCCTGCACCTGCTGGGGTGGACCGGCGACTACAACGACACCGACAACTTCATCGGCGTCTTCTTCGGCCAGGAGAAGCTGGAATTCGGCTTCGACAACCCCGAGCTGTTCGCGGCCCTCGACGAAGCCCGTGGCACCAGCGACCGCGACCAGCAGACGGAGATGTACAAGGAGATCAACGAGCAGATCGCCGAGTTCAACCCGGCCATCCCGCTCGCCCACCCCGCTCCCTCGCTGGCCTTCGCGCCCCGCGTCACCTCCTACCCGGCGAGCCCCGTCAATGACGAGGTCTTCACCGACATCGAGCTGAGCGAGTAGCAGCAGTACCCGTGTGGAGCCGGTCCCGGTGTCGGGGCCGGCTCCACACTGCTGTACTACCCCTGTCCGGCTGAAGCCGGTCCACCCGGAAGGATCCTGAGTGTTACGCGTCATCGGTAAGCGGCTAGCCCTGCTCGTACCCACCCTGTTCGGACTGTCCATCCTCCTGTTCCTGTGGGTACGCAGCCTCCCCGGCGGTCCGGCCACCGCCCTGCTCGGCGAGAAGGCGACGCCCGAGGCCATCGCCCGCGTCAACGAGCTGTACGGCTTCGACCGCCCCCTGCTCACCCAGTACCTCACCTACATGGGCAGGCTGCTCCGGGGCGACTTCGGCGTCTCCATCAACACCGGGCGCCCGGTGCTCGAGGAGTTCGCCACCCGCTTCCCCGCGACGCTCGAACTCACCGTCATCGCACTCATCTTCGCGATCGGCGTCGGTGTCCCGCTCGGCTACCTGGCCGCGCGGTACTACGGCCGGTTCCTCGACCACAGCTCCGTGGTCCTGAGCCTCATCGGCATCACCGTGCCCGTCTTCTTCCTGGCCTTCATCCTCAAGTACCTGTTCGCCATCCAGTGGTCCCTGCTGCCGCCCGACGGCCGGCAGGACCCGCGCATCGACGCGACGCACTACACACAGTTCTACGTGCTCGACGGACTGCTCACGGGCGAGTACGACGCCGCGTGGGACGCGTTCCTGCACCTCATCCTGCCGGGGCTGGCCCTCGGGACCATCCCGCTGGCGATCATCGTCCGCATCACGCGCGCCTCGGTCCTCGAGGTGCAGAACGCGGACTACGTCCGCACGGCCCGCGCCAAGGGCCTGATGGAACGCACCATCCGCGGCAGCTTCATCCTGCGGAACGCCATGCTCCCCGTCGTGACGACCATCGGCCTGCAGTTGGGCCTGCTCATCTCGGGGGCGGTCCTGACGGAGACGGTCTTCGCCTTCAACGGCATCGGCCGGTTCCTGCGCGACGCGATCTTCGGCCTGGACTACCCCGTGCTCCAGGGCTTCATCATCTTCATCGCGATCCTGTACGCACTGATCAACCTGATCGTCGACCTGTCCTACTCCGTCATCGACCCGAGGGTGCGTGTACAATGAGTACCATCCTGCCTCCCGCCGCCGGCGGTTCAGCGGCCCCGAACGATCCCGCCATCGACACCGGTCGGGGCACCGGCCTGTGGAAGGACGCCTTCCTCCGCCTGCGCAGGAACCCGCAGGCGATCGTCGGTGCCGTCATCATCGGCCTCTTCCTGCTCGTGGCCGTCCTCGCGCCCATCCTGGCGCCGTACGGCGGCGACGAGCTGCCGGGTCGCACCTCCATCACGCCCACCACCATCCCCGGTCCCGGTGAGATCGACGGCTTCCCGCTGGGCCTCGACCGGTTCGGCGGGGACGTGCTCAGCAAGCTCATCTGGGGCGCCCAGGCGTCACTGCTGATCGGTGTCGTCTCGACGGCGCTCGGCCTGGCGGGCGGCATGCTGCTCGGCGTCCTGGCCGGCGGGCTCGGTGGCTGGGTGGACAACGTCATCATGCGCTTCGTGGACATCCTGCTGTCCGTCCCCAACCTGCTGCTCGCCGTCAGCATCGCCGCGGTGCTCGGCCAGAGTTCCTACGCCATCATGATCGCGATCGGCGTCTCGCAGATCCCGATCTTCGCGAGGCTCCTGCGGTCCTCCATGCTGTCGCAGCGGGGGGCGGACTACATCCTGGCGGCCCAGACCCTCGGGCTCAGCCGCCGGACCATCACCATGAGCCACCTCCTGCCGAACAGCATGGGACCGGTGATCGTGCAGGCGACGCTCACGCTCGCGACGGCCGTGATCGACGCGGCGGCGCTGTCGTTCCTGGGCCTCGGTGGCGGCCTGCCCCAGGCCGCCGAGTGGGGGCGCATGCTCACCTACGCCCAGGCGGAACTCGCGGTAGCTCCGCAGCTCGCCTTCCTGCCCGGTGCATGCATCGCCATCACGGCACTGGGCTTCACCCTTCTGGGGGAATCGCTGCGCGAGGCCCTCGATCCGAAGACCCGGAGGAAGTAGCGACCGCTTCCCGGTGCAGCAGCGGGGAACAACCCCCACGGTAGGGGCAGCCTCCTGCTCCCTCTTCACGGGGGCACAAAAAACCCCCCCCGGACCTCCCGTCTCGTCCCCGTCATGTTAT